>DASRIY010000224.1:0-3664 GCA_035649755.1 Candidatus Methylomirabilota bacterium | reverse complement strand
ATCTTCGCGGTCGTGCTCGGATTCCTGCCGGCCGGTGGACGCGGCGGCATCGAGCACATCGTGCTGCCGGCCTTCACGCTCGGCTACTTCACCTCGGCGGCCATCCTGAGATTGACGCGCTCGGCGATGCTCGAGGTGCTGAGCTCGGACTACATCAAGTTCGCGCGGCTCAAGGGCTTGCACGAGCAGGTCGTCCTCTGGAAGCACGGCCTGAAGAACGCGCTCTTGCCGGTCGTCACCTTCGCGGTCATGCTCTTCGTGCAGTTCCTGGGCGGCGCGGTGGTCACCGAGACCGTCTTCGCGTGGCCGGGCCTGGGCCGGCTGATCCTCGAGTCGATCGCCACGCGCGACTATCCGATCGTGCAGGCCGGTGTTCTCGTGCTGAGCGGCCTCTATCTTGGCGGCAACCTCCTGGTGGACTTCCTCTACGGTTATCTGAATCCGAGAATCCGCCATGCTCGGGCGTAGGCGCGAGCTGCCCTGGTTCGCGGGATCGGTGCTCGGCCTGCTCGTGCTCACGGCCGTCTTCTCGGCCTCCCTGGCGCCGCAGAGTCCGACCGAGGGCGATATCACGCAGAAGCTGATCCCGCCGATCTGGATGGAGGGCGGCGATCGCGAGCATCCGCTGGGCACCGATCGCTTCGGACGCGACGTGCTGAGCCGGGTCATCTACGGCAGCCGGATCTCCCTGCTGGTCTCGCTGATCGCCATTGGCGTCGCCGGCACGTTCGGAACCGCGGTCGGCCTGATCTCCGGCTATCGCGGCGGCGTCACCGACGCCATCCTGATGCGGCTCACCGACGTCGGCCTCTCACTGCCGACCATCCTGATCGCGGTGGTGCTGGTCGCGGTCTCCGAGCCGAGCTTCCGCAACGTCGTCCTGGTGATCGCGCTCCTGCTCTGGCCGCGCTTCGCCCGCCAGATCCGCGGCGAGACCCTGGCCATCAAGGAGCAGGACTTCGTCGCGCTGGCGGTGGTGGCCGGGCGCTCCAGCGCCTGGATCATCCGGCGTCACATCTTTCCCAACGTGGTGCCGACGCTCCTCGTGATCTCCACGCTCCAGGTGGGCTACGTCATCCTCCTGGAGGGAACGCTGAGCTTCCTCGGCGTCGGTGTGCCGCCGCCGAATCCCGCCTGGGGGCTGATGATCGCCGACGGCCGCGGCTTCCTGGCGACCGCCTGGTGGATCACGCTCTTCCCGGGCCTCGCGATGCTCTTGACCGTCCTGGCGGTGAACCTGCTGGGCGACTGGCTCCGCGACCATCTCGATCCGAAGCTGCGCCAGCTCGGAGGCCGCGCCCCGACGCTGGAAGCGCCGGCAGCAGAGCCGGCCTTGAGCGTCAGCGAGGAACGAGCCCACGGTGCTGCGGCCCGCGCCGATCGCGTCTAGACTCCAGAGGAGACAGCCATGCCCCGTCCCGGTCGCCCAGAGATTCGCCGCGCATTGTCCCTGCTCTTGGTGCTCGTCGTCGGCGCGTCGCTCGCCTCGCACGCGGGCGCCCAGGGAACCCGTTCGGAAGCGCCGAGCGGACAGATGACCTGGGCCGTTCACTTCTCGCTGGCTCCGACGTTCTTCGATCCGGGTGAGACGACCGGAATCATCACACCATTCCTGGTGCTCTACGCCCTCCACGACGGCCTGGTGAAGCCGATGCCCGGAAAGCCTCAGGCCGGGAGCCTCGCCGAGTCCTGGAGCGTGTCACCGGATGGGCTGGTCTACGAGTTCGTCCTCCGACAGGGCGTCCGGTTCCACAACGGCGATCCGGTCACGACCGAGGACGTGAAGTTCTCGTTCGACCGCTACAAGGGCGCCGGGGCGACGCTCATGAAGTCGCGCATGGCGGCGGTCGAGATCGTCGATCCGCACCGCATCCGGTTCCGCCTCAAGCAGCCGTGGGCGGACTTCATGACCTTCTTCGGCACCCCCGCGACCGGCGCCGCCTGGATCGTCCCCAAGAAGTACATCGAGAAAGTGGGTGACGACGGCTTCAAGAAGGCGCCGATCGGCGCCGGCCCGTATCGCTTCGTCTCGTTCCAGCCGGGTATCGAGCTGGTCCTGGAGGCCTACGAGCAGTACTGGCGCAAGACGCCTGCTGTGAAGCGCCTGGTCTTCAAGTCGGTGCCCGACGAGTCGACGCGACTGGCGATGCTCAAGCGCAACGAGGCCGATATCGCGTACTCGATCCGGGGCGCGCTCGCCGAGGAGATCCGGCGCACGCCCGGGCTCACGCTCAAGTCGACCGGTGGCGCGTTCACCGAGTGGATCACCTTCCTGGACCAGTGGGATCCCAAATCGCCGTGGGCCGACCGGCGGGTGCGCCTGGCCGCTAACTACGCCATCGACCGAAAATCCCTCAACGAGGCCGAGTATCTCGGCCTCTCGAAGGTGACCGCCACCATCATTCCGAGCGGCTTCGAGTTCTCGTGGTCGCCGCCCACGTACGCTCACGATCCCCAGAAGGCCAAGCAGCTCCTGGCCGAGGCCGGCTACCCGAACGGCTTCGACGCGGGCCTGATCAGCGCCGACACCGTGTACGCGCCGATCGCCGAGGCCGTGGCCAACTACCTGCAAGCGGTCGGGGTCCGCATCAAGGTGAACCCGATGGAGCGGGCGGCGTTCATCAAGGCGAACCAGGAAAAGAAGCTGAAGAACCTCACGCGCAGCGGCAGCGCCACGTTCGGCAACGCCGCGACGCGGATCGAGGCCTTCGTGTTCGGAGAGGGCATGTTCGCCTACGGCAGCTATCCCGACATCGACGGGCTCTTCCGCGAGCAGGCCGCCGAGCCCGATCGAAAGAAGCGCGAGGCGCTCCTGCACCGGATCCAGCAGCTCATGCACGACAAGGCGATGCAGGCGCCGCTCTTCGAGCCCGCATTCCTGAACGGCTACGGCCCGCGGGTCGCCGAATCGGGCCTCGGGCTCATCACCTATCACGGCTATTCGGCCCCGTACGAGGACGTGAAGCTCAAGGCTCGATGACGGCCGGGGCACTCCATGAGGAGAGGCGCACATGAGGCGACATAGACTGTTCGCGGCCGGCGCGATCGCGCTGATGCTGGTCGCGGCGATCCCAGGAAATGCCCCGGCGCAGGGACCGGGCGAGCCGCCCTCGGGCCAGCTCACGTGGGGCCTGCACTTCTCGCCGACGCCGACGCTCTACGAGCCGGCCGAGACGCCCGGCCTCATCACGCCGTTCATGTTCCTCTACGCGCTGCACGACGCGCTCGCCAAGCCGATGCCGGGCAAGAGCATCTCCCCCAGCCTGGCCGAGTCGTGGACCACGTCGGCCGATGGGCTGGTCTACGAGTTCGTGCTGCGCAAGGGCGTGAAGTTCCACAACGGCGACCCGGTGACGGCCGAGGACGTGAAGTACTCCTTCGAGCGCTACCGCGGAATCGCGGCGAAGGCGCTCAAGGACCGGACGGCCGCGGTCGAGGTCGTCGATCCAGGACGCGTGCGCTTCCGGCTCAAGCAGCCGTGGGCCGACTTCCTGACCTTCTACGCCACGCCGGCCACGGGCGCCGCCTGGATCGTCCCCAAGAAGTACGTCGAGAAGGTGGGCGAGGAGGGCTTCAAGAAGGCGCCGATCGGCGCCGGCCCGTACCGCTTCGTCTCGTTCAACCCGGGAGTCGAGCTCGTGCTCGAGGCCTTCGACGGCTACTG
>DASRIY010000223.1:0-2170 GCA_035649755.1 Candidatus Methylomirabilota bacterium | reverse complement strand
TCGAGGTGACCGAGGGCCCCGGCGTAGTCTCCGGCCACGAAGGCCACCGTGCCCCGGACGAGCGGCAGGACCAGCGAGCCGGCAATCGGGTGCCCCTTGGCGTCCAGGGCTTCCAGGCCGGCGATCAATGCCGACATGGCCACGGTGTCGCCGATGGACGCGTAGGCGAGGGCGGCGTGGATGTCGCCGAAGACGAAGCCCGGGCGGGTCACCCGGGCCGCCAGGTCGGCCAGCTGCCGCCACGGCAGCGGCCCCTTCTGGAATTCGTAGAGACCGAAGCGCCAGAGCAGGGCGGCGCCGTCGATCATGGCCAGGCGCGGGTTGACCGCCCCCGCGATGTCGCGCTCGTAGATCGCGAGCGCCGCGTCCGGGCGGCCGCTCTGAAGCTCGAACAGCGCCAGGTGCCAGGCGAGATGGCAGTGAAACGGGGCGAGACGGTCGTAGCCTTCGAGCCACGATGACAACATCGCGATGCCGCCAGCGTTGTCGACCGTCTCGTAGCAGACGTGCGCGATGTTGTGGCTCGCGTTGGCGTTGCCCGGATACTGGCCGAGCGAGAGCTCGGACAGGCGGCGCGACTCGGCGTAACGGCCGACCTCGTGGTAGCCGAACCCGAGCGCGGACTGAAACCACCAGTCGTCGCCGTAGTCCGAAGCGAGCTGTTCCACGAACGCCACGCGGTACTGCTCGCGGTCTTCTCGCCCGCTGAGGCCGATCGTGCTGGCCGCCTGGTTCACCAGCAGGGCGTCGCGAGGAAATTCCTTCACGTGCTCCTCGATGAGACCGAGCCCGCGGGCACCCTCGCCGCCGGCGATCGTGGCGAGCGCCTCGACGTGCTGCCGCTCGCGCCGCGTCGCCCCGGCCGCGAGCTTTTGCGCCTGCTCGACGGCGGTCTTCGCCGTCGCCCCGTCGCCCTGGAAGAGCGCGAAGAGCGCCCGGCCCGCGTGGGCGAGGGCGAACCCCGGGTCGGCCTCGATGGCCGCACTGAACGCCTGGTCGGCGCTGATACCGTACGAGAGGAGGCGGTCCATGCCCTCCTGGTAGCTCTCGGCGGCGACGACCGAGGCCGTCGACAGCGGCAGACCGTAGCGATCGGCGACGCTCATGCGTCGAGGCTCACGTGTTGAGGTGGTTGAGGGGCAAGCCCGGCCGCGGCCACTCGAACGATACGAGCGTGCCGCCCATCGACAGGGTCGCGAAGGCGGTCCGGAGGTCGCGGCCGCCGAAGCAGACGTTGGTCACCATCATGTCCGGCAACCTGTACTGGTCGACGCGGCTGCCGTCGGGCCAGATGTCGCTGACCGCGCCGGTGATGAGCGTGGCCACGCAGATGTGCCCCTCGCCGTCGACCGCCAGCGAGTCGAACATCTGATAGCCGCCGAGGCCCGCGACCACCGTGCCCTTCTCGCCGCGATACGTGCCGTTCGCCGATTCGATCTCGCCGGGCGCCGCGAGCTTGAACGCCCAGCAGCGCGCCGTGGGCGTCTCGACAACGTAGAGCGTGCGCTCGTCCGGCGAGAGGCCGATGCCGTTTGGGCGCTCCAGCGGAAAGATCGCCTCCCGGATCAAGGAGCCGTCGGCCTTCGCGTAGTAGACCGCGCCGCGGTCCATATCGCGATCGCGCGTCTTGCCGAGGTCGGTGAACCAGAATCCGCCGGCCCGATCGAACACGAGGTCGTTGGGGCCGCAGAGCTTGCGCCCGTCGCAGGCGTCGTAGAGCGTCTCGAACTTGCCGGTCTCCGGGTCGACCGTCTGGATCAGGCCGCCGCGATAGTCGTCAGCCTGCGCGATCGGGAACATCTTCCCGGGCCGCTCGACGAACTTGAGCCCGCCGTTGTTCGTCACGTAGATCTTGCCGCGCGGGCCCATGGCGGCGCCGTTGGGGCCGCCGCCGAGCGTCGCGACGACGCGCACCTTGCCGTCCGGCGTCACGCGCGAGAGGGTTCGCCGCTCGATCTCGACCAGGATCACCGAGCCGTCGGGCATGGCCACCGGGCCCTCGGGGAAGCGAAGACCGGAGACGATCTGCTTGACCGCAGGCGTGATGGTCGTCACGAGGCGAGAGTAGTGCGAGGCGCTTGCGAGTTCAAGCGCGCGACGCGCTAGACTGGCGCGCGCCAGACCGATGTGCGCGCTGCAGGCCGTCGCGGGGCTGGGGCCCCGCCGGCCG
>DASRIY010000222.1:0-4384 GCA_035649755.1 Candidatus Methylomirabilota bacterium | reverse complement strand
GTTCGCGGCGCGCGCGTGGTTGATTGCCTCCTGGGTCTGAGGCATCACGCCGTCGTCGGCGGCGACGACCAGGATGACGATGTCGGTCGCCTGGGCGCCGCGCGCGCGCATGGCGGTGAAGGCCTCGTGGCCCGGCGTGTCCAGGAAGGTGACCTTGCCGTGCGAGGTAGTCACCTGATAGGCGCCGATGTGCTGCGTGATACCGCCGAACTCTTTCTCGGCGACCTTGGACTTCCGGATCGCGTCCAGGAGGGACGTCTTGCCGTGGTCGACGTGGCCCATCACCGTGACCACCGGTGGGCGCAGCGTGAGCTGAGCCGGATCGACGTCTTCCTCGTCGACGACGTCGCCCTCCACGGAACGGATCTCGACGTCGACGTTGAACTTGTCGGCGACCAGCTTCGCGGCGGTGGGGTCGAGCAGCTCGTTGACCGTCGCCATCACGCCGAGCTCGACGAGCGCCTTGATCACCTCGCCGGACTTGCGCCGCATCTTCTCGGCCAGCTCGCCGACCGTGACCGACTCCGGGACGCGGATCAGCTCACGCTTGACCTCGGCAGGCGCCGGCGGCGCCTCGACCGCGACGGCCGCCGGAGCCACCGGGACCGCGACCGGCACGGGCACGGCCGACGGCGGCGGGGCCACAGGCGGCGCCACTGCGGCGGGCGCCACCGGGCGCGGCGCGACTGGCGCGGGAGGCGGCGGCGCGGGCCGCGGCGGCGGAGCCACCGGCGCCGGACGTGCTGGCGACACGGTGACGCGCGGAGGCGCGAAGGGACCCGCCGGCTGACGCGAGGGACGCGGCGGCGGCCCCGGCCGCTCGATCGGGCGGAACGGAACGATCTTTGGCTCCGGCTTCCTCGGCGCCCCAGGGGCGGGCGCGGGCGCGACCGGTGGCGGCGCCACCGTCGCGGCAGGCTTGAGTACCTCGGGGGGCGGCGGAGCAACCACGACCGGCTCCGGAACGATCTCGGGCTCGGGAATGGGCGCGGGCGGCGCGGGCTCGGGAACGACGTCCGGCACCGCGGGCTTCGGCTTGACGATCGTCGCCGCGGGCTTGATGTCTGCGGCCGCTTCCTCCTCGCTCTTGGCTTTCTTCGCGCGCGCGGGCTTCTTCGCCACCGCCTCGTCGACCGCGGCCGCCGCGTCGTCGCCCTCCTTGGGCTCCTTCGCCTTGGCCACGCGCTTCGGCTTCGGCGCCTCGGGCAGCTCTCGGCCCTTGCCGAGCTTCACGCGCAGCGCGTTCGCGAGTGCGCTGTCGAGGGGACTCATGGCGCGAATGCCCTTGTGGCCCATCTCCTCGGCGGCAACCATCAGATCCTTGCTCGTCACGCCGAGTTCCTTGGCTAGCTCGATGACCTTTACCTTGGCTGCTGGCACAGTCCCCTCACCTCCCTCACACTCTCGTTGCCATCACATCGGCCTCGCGCACGCCGGCTGCGTCGCGGCGGTTCTTCAGTTCACGACGACCCGCCGCCGCCACGGCCGCGGCAAGATCCGGGCTCGCCACACAGGGCTGCCGGAACGCGTGAGCGAGGCGGCCGCGGACGAGCGCGCGCTCGACGCACGCCGCGTCAGGACACACGTAGGCGCCGCGGCCGGCGGCCCGCGCGGCCGCGTCGACCACGACGATCCCGCTCCGAACCCGGATCAGCCGAACGAGCCCGCTCTTCGGTCGAGCCTCCCGGCATCCCAGGCACGTGCGGCTGGGCTCGGACTTCATGCGGTTTCCGCAGTCTCCTTCGGCGTCTCCGGCGGGCCGAGGTCGTCGGCCGCGGCGCGGGACGCCTGATGGGCTGCCACGAGCTTCTCGGCGTCCGTATAGAGCGCGTCAGCGCGGTCGCCGACCTCCGCCACGAGAGCGAGCTTCTCGCGGCCGGCCTTCACGATTGCCGCCGGCGAGCCGAGTCCGGCGGCCACCAGCGCCTCGATCAGCTCGGGACCGGCGCCCATCGACGCCAGGGCCGACCGATCCTCCGCCGGCGGCGCATCCGCCGGCGCGCGCTCGGTCTCGGCCTCGGATTCGCTCTTGATGTCGATGCGCATGCTCGTCAGCTTCGCGGCCAGCCGCGCGTTCTGGCCCTTCTTGCCGATGGCCAGTGACAGCTGATTGTCCGGAACGATCACGACGGCCGATGGCTGCATCTCAGCCTCGGCGCTCTCGTTGATCGTCACCGACGACACCTTCGCCGGCGACAGCGCGCGCGCCACGAACGTGGCCGGATCGTGCGACCACTCGATGATGTCGATCTTCTCGCCCCTGAGCTCGCGGCTGATCACCTGGATCCGGGTGCCGCGCAGGCCGACGCAGGCGCCGATCGGATCGACGTCACGCTTGGTCGACGCCACCGCGACCTTCGCGCGCTCGCCGGCTTCCCGCGCCGTCGCCTTCACGAGGACGATGCCCTCCTGGATCTCGGGAATCTCCGTCTGGAAGAGTCGTGTGAGATAGCCCGGATGCGTCCGCGACAGCGAGATCTGCGGTCCCTTGGCCGTCCGGCGCACCTCGAGGACGTACGCGCGGATCCGGTCGCCGGGGTTGTAACGCTCCCCGGGAATCTGCTCGCGCTCGGGCAGGATCGCCTCGGCCTTGCCGATCTCGAGAATGACGTTGCGCTTCTCGATCCGGTGGACGATGCCGCGGAGGATCTGGCTTTCCTTGCCGGCGAACTCCGAGTAGATCCCCTCGCGCTCGGCGTCCCGGACTTTTTGAAGGATGACCTGCTTGGCCGTCTGCGCCGCGATCCGCCCCAGATCTTGCGGCGGCCGCTCCTGCTTGATCTCGAGCTCGACGTCCAGCTCGGCCTCGGCGTTCAGCTTCTTCGCCTCCGCGAGGCTGATCTCGGTCTCCGTGTCGGCCACCTCCTCGACGACCCGCTTGCGCAGGAACGCCGAGAACTCGCCGGTCTTCCGGTCGATCTCGATCCGCACGTTATCGGGACCGGTGTGCGACTTGCGGCAGGCCGACTGCAAGGCAGACTCCACCGCCTCAAAGAGGATCTCCTTGTCGATCCCCTTCTCCCGTCCGATCTGCTCGATAACGCTGATCAGCTCTCGGTTCATGAGACCCGTAACCTGCCTGGGATTCTACGCCTTTCGGGGCCAGGGGACCTCCGCCTCCAGCCGCGCCTTCGTGACGTCGGCGCGTCCGAGCTCCACCTGCTCGCCCCCACGGTCCAGCACCAGCCGGTCCGCCGTGACCGCCGTGAGCCGGCCGCGGACCTCGGCGCCGCCCGCCAGCCAGCACCGCACCTGCCGACCGATGGCCCAACGATACTCCCGTTCCTTCCGCAACTGTCGATCGAGTCCGGGTGACGATACCTCGAGGTCGTAGCCACCCTCGATCACCGCCGCCGCGTCGAGCACGTCGCCGATCTCTCGGCTCAACCGCTCGCAGTCGCCGATCCCCACGCCTCCCAGCTTGTCGACGTAGAGCCTCAGGAGCCCGCGAGGCCGAAGCTCGCGCCACTCGACGTCGACCAGCTGAAGGCCGTGATCGGCCACCACCGGCGCGACGGCCTCCTCGATCAGTCCTGTCCTCGCAGCCTCTTCCATCCCTCACTCCGAGCGGCCCACAAAAACCAAAAAAAGCGGGCCGGGCCCACTTTTTCAGGAATTTAGCACGTGTCGGGGGCGGAGGCAAGGCGGGGGCGCACTGCTCCCGCAGGAGAACGACCGCGCCCCCGCCGAAAACCCCGGGCTATTTGTAGCCCGGCTTCTTGTTGGCGCCCTTCACTCCGGGGTCGTAGATGAGGCGGGTGACCGGCTTGCCGTCGCGAATGTGGGACTCGAAGATCTCCTTCAAGTCCGACTCTTGGACGTTTCCGTACCAGACGTTGTCGGGGTACACGACCATCATCGGGCCGTGGCCACACTGAGAGAAGCAGCCGGCCTTGTTGATGCGGACCTCGGTCTTGCGACCCGCCTTCACGGACTCGTCGCGCAGGTATTTCACGAACTGCTCGACGTTGCCCTGGGTCGGGCACGAATCGCCGGAGGTGCAGACGAAGACATGTGTTTCGTATTGCCCCATCACTGGGCCTCCACGGCCGCCATCTTAGCAGCCTTGCGCTCGGCGATGAACTTGTCGACTTCCTCGCGCATCGCCTGCACGATCTCCTTCTCGGGTACCTTCCTGATCACGTCGCCGTTCTTGAAGATGAGGCCGATTCCCCGTCCTCCGGCAACACCGATGTCCGCCGCGCGCGCCTCGCCGGGCCCGTTGACTTCACACCCCATCACCGCGATGTGGATCTCCTCGTTGAGCCCCTTGAATTCGTCCTCGACCTGCTTGGCGAGCTTGACCAGGTCCACGTCGGCCCTGCCGCAGGAGGGACACGAGACGAAGGTCAGGCCGCCCTTGCGCAGCCCGAGTGATTTCAAG
>DASRIY010000221.1:0-7509 GCA_035649755.1 Candidatus Methylomirabilota bacterium | reverse complement strand
TCGGGATGACCCTCGGCGGCGCCCATCACCCAGACCGGCCGCTTTTTCTGATCTCGGGCGCGCTCCGCCGCGCTGACGATGACGGCGACAGCGCCGTCGCTCTCGAGGCTGCAGTCGAGCAGCCGGAGGGGGTCGGCGATCATGCGCGAGGCCTGATGATCTTCGATCGTGATGGGCGCGGTCATGATGGCGTTGCCGTGGAGCGCTGCGTGCCGGCGAGTCGCCACGGCGATCTCACCGAGCTGGCGAGACGTGGTCCCGTAGAGCTCCATGTGGCGGCGGGCCATTGGCGCGTAGAGCTGCGCCGGCGCGAGCGCCCCCACCGGCATCTCGAACTCGCCGACCACGCGGAACTGCGGCATCTCGCGGACACGGGCGCCGATCCGGCTGCCCGAGGCCCCGTTGCGGCCGAGTGGGATCAGGACGTGACGGCAGACGCCGGTCGCGACCACCGCGAGGGCGCACTGCACGGCGGCGACCGCGCTGGCGCCGCCCATGGGGGTGGTCGCGGAGAACCGGAGGTCGGGAATGCCGAAATTGGTGACGAAGTCCTCCGCGACCACGCCGCTGGGCGCGTAGGCGATGATGCCGTCGATGTCCGTCGGCGCCAGCCCGGCATCGGCGATCGCCGCGAGCGATGCCTCCATTTGCAGCGCCACCACGCTCTTGCCGGAGTTGCGGCTGTACGCCGTCTCACCGATCCCGGTTATTGCTCCTCGCTCCTTGAGACTCATGCGCCCTTCATCTCTGTCCGCGTCCACGACTCGTACAGCTTGACGATGGCGGCGAAGTCGTTCGAGCCCTCGCCGAGCGCGGCGCAGGCGTTGTAGAGCTGGTGCAGCAGGCTCGTCGCCGGTACCGGGACGTCGTGGCTGCGCGCCATGTCCACGGCCAGGCCGAGGTCCTTGCGGGCCAGGTCGACCGTGAAGCCCGGCGTGAAGTTGCGGGCCAGGATGTTGGGGAAGCGCTTCTCGAAGTGATACGACCGCCCGGCGCTCGTACGGAGGATCTCGAGCAGTCGCTGCGGCTCCATCCCCGCCCGCACGCCGAGCACGAATGCCTCGGCCGCGACCAGCACGTTGCCCATCGACATGACGTTGTTGACCAGCTTGACGATGCTGCCGGCTCCCGAGGGCCCCGCGTAGTGAATGTTCGAGCCCAGCACGGCGAGCACGTCGCGCACCCGGTCGAACGCTTCGCGATCGCCTCCGACGATGATGACCAGCGCGCCGGTCTCCGCCTCTCTCCACCCACCGCTCACCGGTGCGTCGAGGTACTGGACGCCTCGCGCCGCGGCAGCCGCGCTGACCGTGCGCGTCGTCTCCGGGTCCACCGTGCTCATATCCACGAGGACCATGCCCGGCCGCGCGCCCTCGAGCACGCCGTCGGCCCCGAGGTAGACCGACCGCACCGTGGCCGGTAGCGGCACGCTCGTGAAGACGATGTCGCTCCGCCGCGCGACGTCGCTCGGCGATGCGCAGGCGGCAGCGCCGACCAGCGCGCCGACCTTGGCCGGGTCGATGTCCTGCACGGCGAGGGGATAGCCCGCCCGCGCCAGGGTCGCGGCCATGCGACCGCCCATGACGCCGAGACCGATGAAACCGATCCGCGCCCGCTCGCTCATCGCTTGGCTCCTGTCGATCAGGCGAGCAGCGGCGCCATCTCGCCCGCGTCCTTCACGTTTTCCAGATCGTCCACCATGGCGACGAAGCGCTCCAGATGCGCGCGGGCGATCGGCCGCGCGGCGGCGCCCGCCCAGGCCATGAAGCGCTCGACGCAGTCGCTCCAGGTGAACGGGTTCTCGGGATGGCCCTTCACGAAGGGTTCGCACCCCGCGATCACCCGCCCGTCCGTGGTCTCGATCCGCACGTCCATCGGCGGATAGAGCATCGGCAGCGCGTCCTTCGCGGGATCGATGCGCGTCTCGACCCGCGCGGCCAGCGCCAAGAGCCCGGCATCGCGGAGCGCCTCGTCCGTGAATTCGTTCAGGGTCACCTGCCGGCGGGCGATGGCCGCCGCCACGGTGAACGGGATGCTGAATTTGGCCGCTCCCGGCGTCGTCGGGGTCGTCTTCGGTGCGCCCGTCGCGTCGAAGCCGCACTGCGCGGCGCCCATCGTGTTGGTTGCCACCGTCACCCGCCGCACGTGCTCGGGCCGGAGAGCGTGCGTGCGGACCAGCTCGAGCGTGGTGGCGATTGCGTGATGCGTGTACTTGCAGGTCGGGTACGGCTTGAGGCTGTTGTTGACGATCTCGTTCCGCTCCCCGAGTCCGCCCAGTAGCGCCTCCTCGTCGTAGTCGCCACGGAAGTAGAGGCGATAGAGCCCGAACTCACCCAGCAGCGGATTGCGCGGCCCCTGGAACCCCTCACGGGCCAGGTCGATGGCGAGGATGCCCGCCGCCGCCGCGGAGCCCGCTGGCGTCCACAAGCTCCACGCTCCCTCGACCGTCGGCTGGACGTTGCCACTGCACGACGCGTAGGCGAGGCCGATCGCGTCGAGCATGCGCTCCTCGTCGAGCCCGAAGAGCCGCGACCCCATGGCCGCCACGCTCATCGGCGCCATCGTCTCGGCCATCCATCCGATGGCCTTGGACTTGCCGGCGCCCATCCGCAGGCGGCAGAGCATGTCCACACCCAGCGCGATCCCGAGCGCCAGCTCGCGGCCACTCACCGGTGCCGGCGCGATCTCCGCCAGCGCGAGCGCCGCGGGCACCATGCAGACGCCGACGTGGCCGCCACCGGTCTCGTGCGTGCCGTCCAGCTCGCCGCAGCGGGCCATCACGCCGTTGGCAAGGGCCGCCATCGGGGTGGCGATGCGGGCTCCGTGAGCGAGGAGCGTGCTGCCGGTTCCACCGCCGTAGCGCTGCGCGATGCGGGCGATGCCGCAGCCGGGCTCGCTGGAGCTACCGGCGAGCGCCGCACCGGCGGTGTCGAGGACGGTCATCTTCACCGCTTCGCGGGCCTCCGACGAGAGGTCCTCGTAGCGCGCGGCGGCGAAGTGCGTCACGAATCTTCGGATCGGGTCCATGCAAGCTCCGTTCGTCTCGGGACGACCGATTATCGCCGAAAACACGGCGTTGTCGCCGTCGTCTGTGCCCCGCCAGCCTGGTCTACAATGCGGTCAGCGCGACGCCGGTAACCGAGGAGAGCTCATGCGCGTCTACATGTTCCACCTCATGCCGTGGCCACACCTGCCCGCGGACTTCGCCCAGACCCACGACACCGCGTGGGTCGTCTGCGAGAACGCGCTGTACGACGCCGAGCGCGGCCATGAGGTCTACAACCGCTATCTCGACGAGCTCGAGCTGGCCGATCAGCTCGGCTTCGACGGAGTGTGCGTCAACGAGCACCACCAGAACGCGTACGGGCTGATGCCCTCGCCCAACATCATGGCGGCCTGCCTGGCCCGGCGCACGACGCGGGCCAAGCTGGTCATCCTGGGCAACGTCCTGACCCTCTACGATCACCCGCTGCGTGTCGCCGAGGAGATTGCCATGCTCGACGTGATCTCGGGCGGGCGCGTCGTCTCGGGGCAGGTGGTGGGCACCGGCAACGAGTTCTTCTCCTACAACGTCAACCCCACCTACGCGCGCGAGCGCTTCTACGAGGCCCACGAGCTGATCGTGAAGGCGTGGACGGAGCCGGGCCCGTTTCCCTGGGAAGGCACGCACTATCGCTTCCGCTACGTCAACGTGTGGCCGCGGCCCTTCCAGAAGCCGCACCCGCCCATCTGGATCCCCGGCTCGGGCTCGCGGGAGACGATCGACTGGGTGGCGAAGAAGCGCTTCACGTACATGGTGCTGCCGACGCTTGCGCCCTACGCGCTCCGCGCAGCGACGGCCGAGGCGTTCCGCGCCGCGTGCGAGCGTGAGGGCTACACAGCCCGGCACGAGCAGATCGGCTGGGGCATCGGGGTCTACGTGGCTGAGAGCGACGCCCGAGCCGTGCAGGAGTACGAGCCGCACTTCTGGTACTACGCCAAGAATCTCCTGCGGAACCGCGAGACCTTCAACTCGCCGCCCGGGCACTCCTCGGTGCAGTCGACGCTGGGCGTGCTGGCCGCGCGGCGTAAGGGGCGGCCGGGCAACTTCAACTCCTGGGAGGAGATCCAGAAGGGCGGCTTCGTGGTGGTGGGCAGCCCGGCGACAGTGCGAGACCGGCTCACGGAGATCGCGACCCACACCGGGCTCGGAACGCTGATCCCGAACTTTTCGGTGGGCAACGTGCCGCATCACCTCACACGCAAGAGCGTCGAGCTGTTCGCCCGCGAGGTCATGCCCCACCTCCGGGGCGTCAACGTCGATCCCCCGGCCGACGGGGTGGCGCGCGCGGGCGCTCGCGCCCCGGTACCCGCATGATGACGGAGAGTGTCCAGGACGTGGGCGGCCGCGCCACGCGCATCGTCCGCTCGGGCCGCGGCAGGCCGCTGCTCTGGCTCCACGACACGACAGGCAACCGGTGGACGCAAGGCCACGAAGCGCTCGTCCGACGCCACGAGGTCATCGCACCGAGTCTGCCCGGCTTCGACGACTCGACCACCCTCGGACAGATCGATCGAACGGAAGACGTCGGCTTCTGGCTGCTCGACCTGTGGGACGCTCTCGGTCTGGAGCGGCCTGTCCTGCTTGGCTGCGGCCTCGGCGGCTGGATCGCTGCGGACTTCGCAGCCCGGTATCCCGAGCGCCTGGGCCGGCTCGTGCTCGTCGACGCCTATGGCTTGCAGGTGGACGGCGCGCTCGCGGCTGATGAGTTCGCCCTCACGCCGCCGATGTTGCGGCCGCTCGTCTTCGCCGAGCCGGAAGCGTCTCTAGCTCGGGAGTGGGTTCCGGACGCCCAGCCGCCGGAGCGGGTGGAGAGTGCTCTGCATGCGCGCGTGGCGGCGGCGCGTCTGGCATGGCAGTTTCCGTACTGTCCAAAGCTTCGCGGCCGACTGGCCCGAGCCAAGGTGCCGGCGCTGATCCTCTGGGGAGCGCAGGACCGCCTCGTCCCGACCGCTCACGCGCACGCCTACGCGGCCAGCCTCCCCGACGCGCGCGTCGTCGTCCTCCCCGGCGCCGGTCACTACCCGTGGCTCGAGACGCCGGACCGCTTTGCCGACGAGGTCGAGCGCTTCCTGGGCTAGGGCAGCTCCCGGTAGACCGCGGCCACCGCAGCCGTCACGCGCGCCGGCTGCGCCCAGCCGGGATATTTGGCTTTGAACTCGTCGGCGAGAATCTTGCCCGCCTCGTCGGCCGACTTGCCGTCCTTCTTAAGCTCGGCCGCCCGCGCCCGGAGCGCCTTGAGGTAGCCCCGGTAGGCCTCGATGTCGGAGGCGTCGCCGATGTCGTAATGCGCTCCTACCACGATGCGCGGCTTCAGGCGGTCCAGCTCGTCCAGGCCGGTGAGCCAGGTGTCACTCCGCGACTGCGGCGACGCGAAGGCTGGGAACAGACCCTTCATGGTCAGGTCGCCCGCGAAGAGCACGCGGTCCTCCTCCACGAACATCACGGTGTCGCCTCGCGTGTGACCGGGTCCCAGATGGATGATCCGGACCCGGACGCCGCCGAGGTCGAGCACCATCTCGCGCTCGAAGATCTGGGCAGGCTTCCGGAACGTCACGTCCTTCAGCAGGGCAGCGATCTCCGGCGACCGCGCGGCGAAGTTGCCCACCCAGCTCATGCCCATCTCGTCGACGTCCTGCTGCTGCGCGCTCGCGCGGAGGATCTTGGCGCTGGTCGGGAATGCGACCTCGCCGGTAGTGTGCTCGGGGTGAAAATGCGTGTTGACGATGTAGAGGTCTCCGCCCGGGCTGACCTTCTGCGCTTCTCGCAGCACGACCTCGCCGTTGCGCCAGCCCATGCCCGGATCGATCACCAGCGCGCCCTTCGTACCCACGACGATGCCCACGTTGGGCACCATGGAGACCTTGAAGTCGGGGATGACGTAGACGTGCTCGGACAGCTTCACCGTGGCGCCCTCGCGCTGGTAGGGCGCCGGCGCCGGAGCGGGAGCCTGGGCCAGGGCCTGAGCTGCCGCGATGGTGCCCGCGCACATGAGCAGCGCGATGAGACGGGCGGCCGTGCGTCGACTCCGGGGAAGGCTAGGCATGGTCTTCTCCTGTGCCAGGGTTCTGGAGCGTCAACGCTACACCACGATCCCCTCCGTCAGCCAGTTTGACTTGGGTCGTCCTGGGGGCATACGCTCACCCCAAATCGCACTTCAGCGGTCGGGGAGGATCTGGATGAGCGCGCACCGTACGCCCGAAGAAATCCGGAAGGGTCTCACGCATCCCGTCATCGACGGCGACGGCCATTGGGTCGAGTACGGTCCGGTCTTCGCGGAGCAGATCCGCAAGGTCACGGGCGACCTCGGCGCCAACGGCTTCTTGCAGTCGCAGCGGCGCGGGCCGGACGCGCTCAGCATGACTCCCCAGCAGCGCGCAGAGAAGGGCGTCGCGATGGAGGGTTTCTGGGGCCGGCAATCGACCAACACCCGCGACCGCGCGACGGCCATGATGCCGCGGATGCTGTACGACCGGCTCGGCGAGCTCGGGATCGATTTCGGGATCGTCTATCCGACCGCCGGGCTCGGTATCCCGCGCATCGCCGACGACGCGACCCGTCGCGCGGTGATCCGCGGCTTCAACGTCGTCACCCACGAATACTTCAAGAACCTCAGCGACAAGCTGACCCCGGCCGCGGTGATCGGGGTGCACACACCGGACGAGGCGATCGAGGAGCTGGAGTTCGTCACCAAGCAGCTGGGCTCGAAGGTCTGCATGTTCGGCAGCGCCGTCCGCCGGCCGATCCCGCACGCCAAGGGCGCCCCCGCCGACCTCGCCCGCTATGCCCAGGGCTTCGATCAGCTCGGCATCGACAGCGAGTACGACTACGACCCGCTGTGGCAGAAGTGCCGCGAGCTCGGGATCGCGCCGACCTTCCATACGGGCGGCCGCTCCTACGGCGAGCGTAACAGCCCGACCAACTTCACGTTCAACCACATCGGCCACTTCGCCAACGCCGGCCATAACGTGGCCAAGGCGCTCTTCCTCGGCGGCGTGACCCGGCGCTTCCCCGATCTGCGCTTCGCGTTCCTCGAGGGCGGCGTGGGTTGGGGCTGCCAACTGTTCTGCGACCTGATCGAGCACTGGGAGCGGCGCGGCGCCAAGGGCATGACGAACATGGACCCGACCAAGCTCAACCGCCCGCTGCTGCGCGAGCTGGTCGGCAAGTACGGCTACGCCGATATCGCCGTCGAGCTCGACAAGCGCGACGGCTGGCCGCTCGAAGAGGACTTCCTCACCGGCGGGATGCCGCCCGACGACTACATCCATTGCAACATCACCCAGAAGCAGGACTGGCTCGACCTCTACGCCACGCCGTACTACTTTGGCTGCGAGGCCGACGACCGGATGAACGCGGTGGCCTTCGGCAAGGCGATGCCGCTGGGCGCCAGGATCAACGCGATCTACAGCTCCGACATCGGGCACTTCGACGTCGTCGACATGCGCGACCCGTTGCCCGAGGCATTC
>DASRIY010000220.1:0-8076 GCA_035649755.1 Candidatus Methylomirabilota bacterium | reverse complement strand
AAGCCGTTGCTCCACCCGCCGCGCGCGTCGAACTCGCGGATCAGGTCGAGCAGGCGTGCGGTGGCGGCATCGAGGAGCGCGGACAGCTCGGCGATCTCGTCGCCGAGTCGATCGATATCGCGATCCAACGAAGAATTCTGCATGGCGAGTCCCCCTTCTCTTGGGGCGACTCTATACCCGAGATTTCGAGGCCTCTCCGTGGCGCCAGGAGCGACGATCGCGGCGCAATCCTCGTTGTTCGCGACCCGCGATTCTAGATTGCGCAGCGAGCAAGCATGAGCTGCTGGGGCCGGGTTCCGTACATGTGCGCGAGACTTGGCTGGTGCCCGCGCCGAAACCTGTCAAGAGTGAAAAATAGAAGACGGTGTCGCTTGGGAACGGAGCGAAAGCTGGAAGCAGAGGCGAGAAGCCGAGTAGTTCAGCCCTGCCGCGTCCACTCCTTCAACCGCGACTCGTCGACTTCCACGCCGAGTCCTGGACCGTCGAGCGCCAGGATCGCGCCGTCGGCGTACTGCACCGGGTGGCGGACCACGTCGCCGGTGAGCAGCAGCGGGCCGAACAGCTCGCAGCCCCACGTGACCGGGGCCGCCGCGAGCGCCACCTGGAGATAGGCGGCCGTGCCGAGGGACGTCTCGATCATGCAGCCGACATAGCAGCTCATGCCCGCCGCTTCGGCGATGCGCGCGATGGCCATCGTGCCGAGAATACCCGCCGACTTCGTGAGCTTGAGGGCAAGGATGCTCACGCCGCCCAGCCGCGCGATGGCGAGCGCATCGTGCGCCGAGCAGCAGGACTCGTCGGCCATCACCGGCACCGTCACCGCGCGCGCGATCTCGGCGAGGCCTTCTCCGTCCCAGCGCGGGACTGGCTGCTCGACGAAGTCCAGACGGTAGGGCTCGAGGGCGCGAATCGCCCGGAGTGCGGTTGCACGGTCCCAGCCCTGGTTGGCGTCGACACGGAGCGAGACGTCGGGCCCCACCGCTTCCCGCAGGCGCCTGACCCGCTCGACATCGTGGGCCACCGGGTGCGCCGCGGTCTTGATCTTGAAGATGCGATGGCCGAGTGCGACCTTGGCGCGCGCTTCGGCGACTTCCGCCTCAGAGCTCTCGACCGCGAGCGACCAGGAGAGCGGCACGCTGTCCCGCACGCGCCCGCCGAGCAGGCGATGTACGGGCACGCCCAGCGCCTTGCCGTTGAGGTCCCACAAGGCCATCTCGACGGCGGCGCGAGCGAAGGGATTGCCCTGCACCCGCTTCGCCATCTCTCGGCTCAGCGCCTCGATCTGCGTGGCGTCGCGGCCCGTGAGCCACGGCGCGATGTAGCGTTCGATCGTGATCGCGACCGATTCCGACGACTCCTCGCTCCACGTCGGACCGCCCAGGCACGCGGCTTCACCCCAGCCGACGAGCCCGTCCGCCTCCTCGATGCGGACGAAGGCAAAGTTGACTGCCTCGAGCGTGGTGAAGGACATCTTGTGCGGGCGCTTGACGGGAATGTCGGCGAGAATGACCCGAACGCCGGCGATCTTCATCGCGCTGGGCGAACGAACCGACCCGGATCGAACAGCGACAGATCCAGTGAAGGCTTTCCGTCGAGCAGCCACTCTGCCACGTAGCGGCCGGTTGCAGGCGAGTGCTGGAAGCCGTGACCGCCGAATCCGACGGCCACGAAGAATCCCTCGACACCCGGCGTCCAGCCGATGATCGCGTGGTCGTCGGGCGTGAGAGGTCTGAGACCGGCCCAGCCGCCGGCAATGCGAGCGTCGCCGAGTATCGGCACGCGCTGAATGGCTTTCTGGACCGCGTCTTCCACCTTGCCCCAGTCCATCGGCACGTCGAAATCTTCGCCGATGTCCTCGACGTCGCCCGGGCTCAGCAGCACCTGCTCCATCTCCTTCCTGAAATAGAAGCCGCTGGTGACGTCAGTCGTGAGCGGCACCGGCCCGGGAATCGCCGGGAAGGGCTCGGTGAAGAAGATGTGCCGGCGGCGTGGTTGCACGGGAATCTCGGCGCCGGCCAGCCGCGCGACGCGCGCCGCTGAGGGCCCGGCCGCGTTGATGACCAGAGGTGACGCGATCGCGCCGGCCGAGGTCGTCACGCCCTTCACGCGCGCGCCCGCGCGCTCGATCGACTCCACGCGGATGCCCTCGACGATCTTCACGCCCAGCTCGCGCGCTCGCCGGGCGAAGCCCGCGGTAACCTCGGCTGGCCCGGCGAGCCCGTCTCCCGGGCCCCACACGGCGGCGATCAGATCGTCGACCCGGAGCGCGGGCACCAGCTTTCGCGCGTCGTCCGGCGCGATGACGCGCACGTCGCAGCCCAGCCGATGCTGGAGGGCGATTCGCTTCTGGAAGCCCTCGAGCTGCTTCTGATCCGAGACGAGGAAGAGGTAGCCGATCCTCTTGTATCCGGGGTCTACGCCGAATTCTTCCTCGAAGCGCTCGAACACCCGGATCGCCTCGAGGGAGAAGCGAATCTCGGTCTCGGTCGGGAACTGAACGCGAATGCCACCGGCCGCCTTGCTCGTCGTCCCCGAACCGACCGTCTCGCGCTCGACGACGACGACATCGCGCTGGCCACGCCGCGCCAGGTTGTAGGCGATGCTGCAACCCACGACGCCGCCACCGATCACGACCACGCTGGCTGTCTTCGGCTGATCCATGGAGGCCGATTGTACCGCGGCGTGATACTTTCAAGCCCGTGCGACGGGCATGGTCGCTGGTGGCCCTGGCCCTGGTAACGGTGGTCGCGGCGGCCTGCGCGCCGGCTCTGAAGGACCTCAAGCCCTCTCTCCGATCGACCGACTCCGGGAAGATCTGGTTCGCGAGCGCTGGAACTTTCCTAAGCTCGCCCGACAGATCACGTCTCGTTCGCGGGGAGCCGGTGGTGCTCTCCGGAGAGCTGGGCTTTCCGTCCGGCAGCGGGCCCTTCCCGGCGATGATGATCGCGCATGGCTGCAATGGGAATGGGGCCGTCGACGCCGCGTGGGCGCGAACACTGCAAGAGTGGGGGTATGCGACGTTTGTCATCGACAGCTTCAGCGGGCGCGGGCTGGTCGAAGTCTGCACGAACGCGCGGCTCTTGACGGGAACTCAGCGGATTCCCGACGCGTACGGCGCTCTTCGAGCTCTCGCGACTCATCCACGCGTCGATGCGAGACGGATCGGGCTCATGGGCTTCTCGCACGGCGGCATCCTTACTCTGGGCGCCTCCACCGTGTGGGCCCGCGAGACGTTCGCGCCCGACGGGCGGCCCGCGTTCCGCGCGTTCTTTCCGTTCTACCCCTACTGCAATACCGTCTATCCCGAACGCGAGCGGATCTCGGCGCCGCTTCGAATTCACATTGGCGAGCTCGACGACTGGACGCCCGCTGGCTCGTGCATCCGACTCATCCAGATGCTCAAGGCCTCGGGTCAGGATGCGGACATCACGGTCTATCCGGGCGCGCATCACGCATTCAACGCTGAAGGGCTCGGCTTCGTCCGGATGCGTAACGTGGACAATGGCGCCGATTGCAACGTGCGGCTCGCGAGCATCCTTGGCCCCACTCTGTCGTCGGCGAGCGAGCTCGAAGGCTGCCTGCAGAAGGGCGCGACGATCGCCGGAAATTCGGAGGCCACCGCGCAGTCCCGGCAGAACGTGCGCGCTCAGCTCCTGGAGCTGATGAAGTAGCTCTAGGTACCCACGCCTGCCAGCGCCGCCCGCTGATACTCGCTCAACGGCTCCGCGCCGCGCCCGCGCGGCGTCAGATAGCGCTCGCGGTAGGTGTCCGCACCCACGTCTTCGATCAGGGTGAGGTTCCGCTTTGCGAGATAGGGCGAGAGCTCGGTGGGCTCGAAGCCGAACGTGTAGGGCTCGCCCGCGCGACGCACGGTGGCGAGCGTATTCGCTGCGCCAGCGAACTGCGCGGACCCATCGAGCATACCGCGGTGGATGTAGGTGAAGACCAGCCGGCTCCCGGCGGCGCTCCGGCCGATGTAGCGGAACAGCACGTCGACCGCGTGCGCCGGAAGATAGTGCGTGACGCCCTCGCATATGAAGAACGTCTGCGCGTCCTGTCGAAATCCTGCGGCCGCCAGGACTGCATCGAGAGTGTCCCTGGTGAAGTCGATCGGAACGTACGTCACGTGGGACGGAAGCGCTCCGAATCGCCGCTTCTTCACCTCCTGGGTCGCCGGATGGTCCGTCTCGAACACGCGGCTCTGCGCGATCTCCGGGATTCGATAGGCGCGGCAGTCGAAACCGGCGCCCAGGATGACCACCTGCTTCACACCGCGGCGGAGCGCCTCGCCCAGGCAGTCGTCGATGTATCGCGTCCGGACCGACACCGTTCCGCGAGGGCCGGACCAGTGCCCGTCGACAAGCGACCACGGCATGGCGGCGCCAATCACCGGCAGGCGGGCGAGATGCAGCGCCGTCCGGAAGCGCCAGCCGAGAAACCGCGGGGCGAAGGGGTCGTCGAAGAGTCGCGTCGCGGGTGGGCGGCGCGATTCGATAGCTCGATAGAGACAGACGAGCGCGGCCGTGTGGCTCGAGCCTCGCATCGGCAGGTTACGAAGCGCCGACGCGAAGGCGCGCGATCAGATCGCGGTCGGCGGGCGGAAAGTCGAAGTCCGACAGGCGGTCCGGCGCGACCCAGGCCATGGCCTGGTCCTCGCGGGGCTCGATCGTCCCGGACTCGAGGCGGCAACGATAGAAGTGGATCACGATCGTCCGTTCAGGATACTCCCACCGGACGGTCTCGACCCGCTGGCCGACGGCGAAGCGCGCCGACAGCTCCTCGGCGAGCTCTCGTCTGAGCGCCTCTTCGAGCGACTCGTCGGCTTCGCGCTTGCCCCCGGGAAATTCCCAGAGCCCGGCAAGGTGCGAGCCCTTGCGGCGCTGCGTGATCAGATAGCGGCCCTTCTCGTCCTGGACCAGGGCCGCCACGACCTCGACGAGATCAGCCACGCTCGTAGCTGGCGCAGAAGCGCTTCATGGGGCACGGGCTGCAGCGCGGCTTGCGCGGCGTGCACCAGGTGGCGCCAAAATCCATGATCGCCTGGTTGAAGTCGTAGCCGCGACCCCGCGGCACCAGCGCGGCGGCGAGGTCCCAGAACGCTCGCTGACCGCGCACGCGCGCCAGCCGCCGGGGCCCCATGAAGACGCGGCCGAGGACACGCCGCACGTTGGTGTCGAGCACGGCGGTGTCCCGGCCGTACGCGAACGACAGGACCGCGCCCGCAGTGTAGCGCCCGATACCCGGCAGGGCTCGCAGCGCCTCCTCGCGGTCGGGGAGACGGCCGCCGTAGCGGGCGACGGTCTCCCGCGCGATCGCGTGGAGGCGAATCGGACGGATGTTGTAGCCGAGTGGGTACCAGAGGCGCCGTACGGCGTCGACGGGCGCTGCGGCGAGGCGCTCGATGGTCGGGTAGTGGCGCAGGAACTCGCGATACTTCGGCACGACCCGGTCGACCTGCGTCTGCTGGAGCATGATCTCCGAGACGAGCACGCGGTACGGTTGTCGGGTGCGACGCCAGGGCAGGTCGCGGCCGTGCTCGGCGTACCACGCGAGCAGACGCCGCTGAAAACGCTGGATCGTCGCGCGCGGTGGCCGTCGCACGGCGCGCAGTCTAGCAGAATCGGCGTCATGTAGAATGACGCCATGGCTTCGTCCGACGAGTGGACAGTCGCGCGAAGGCGGGTCGGGCTCCTCGACCGCCGCGACTTCGGCGTCCTCGAGCTCACCGGGCGCGACCGCGCGACATTTCTCCACGCTCTCCTGAGCAACGAGATCAAGGCGCTCGCTCCGGGGCAGGGGTGCGCGGCCACGCTGCTCGACGTGCACGGCAAGGTGCAGGCCGTCGTCTCCGTGTGGGTGGCCGACGATCGGATCTTCCTCGTGACGCCGCCCGCGATGGCCGAGAAGGTGGCCGAGGCGCTCGATCACTACCTGTTCTCGGAGAAGGTCGTGATTCGCGACGCCTCGCCCGAGACGGCGCTGTTCGTCCTGGCCGGGCCCGAGGCGCGCGCGACGATCGAGCGGCTCGCCGGCGCGAGCCCGCCCGAGAAGGCGTGGTCGCACGTGGCGGCGCGCCTCGGCGAGACCCCGGTCCGCCTGGTGAGCGGCGGCGGCGAGACCGGCGAAGCCGAGGTGTGGATCATGTGCGCGCAGGACGACGCGGCGAAGGTGAGTGAGGCGCTGCGCGGGGCCGGCGCGGGTCTGATCGGCCCCGAGGCCTTCGAGATGCTCCGGATCGAGGCGGGCACGCCGCTCTTCGGTCGCGACGTCGACGATACCGTGCTGCTGTCCGAGATCCCGTTCGAGAGTCTCCTCTCGCACACCAAGGGCTGCTATCCCGGTCAGGAGGTCGTCGTGAGGATCCGTGACCGGGGGCACGTCAACCGGATGCTGCGCGGCCTCGTGCTCGAGGGCCGTGACGTGCCGCCCGCCGGCGCTGAGGTCGTCGCGGACGGCGCGGCGATCGGCAAGGTGACGAGCGCGGTATGGTCCGTCGGGCTCGAGCGGCCGATCGCGCTCGCGTTCGTCCGCCGCCAGCACGCCGAGCCGGGCACCCGCGTGTCGGTTCGCCACGACGGACGGCTGACCGCGGCGAGCGTCAGCGCGCTGCCGTTCACCCGCTGATCGGAGGCGCCACGTGGCGGAAAACCGGCTCGCGCGCGAGACCAGCCCCTATCTGCTCCAGCATGCCCACAACCCCGTCGACTGGTATCCCTGGGGCGACGAGGCGTTCGCGAAGGCCCGGGCCGAGGACAAGCCGGTGCTCCTCTCGGTCGGCTACTCGGCGTGCCACTGGTGCCACGTGATGGAGCACGAGTCGTTCGAGAATCCCGAGATTGCCGGCGTGATGAATCAGCACTTCGTTAGCGTCAAGGTCGATCGCGAGGAGCGCCCGGACGTCGACCAGATCTACATGCAGGCCGTCCAGTCGCTGACCGGCCACGGCGGGTGGCCGATGACCGTGTTCCTGACTCCCGACGGCGCACCCTTCTACGGCGGCACGTACTTTCCGCCGGTCGACCGTCACGGACTGCCGGGGTTCCCGCGGCTGCTGGAGGCGATCGCCGACGCGTGGGCGAACCGGCGCGGCGAGGTCGTCGCGTCGTCGCAGCAGATCGGCGCGTCGCTCAGCCAGTCGGAACGGCTCCGGGCGTCGACCGAGCTCCTCACGCCCGCGATCCCGGCGGAGGCGTTGCAGGCCATCTCGGCGCAGTTCGACGACGCCGACGGCGGTCTCGGCGGCGCGCCGAAGTTTCCGCAGCCGATGATCTGGGAGTTCGTCCTGCGCTACTGGAAGCGTAGCCAGAATCCGCGCGCGCGCCAGATGGCCCACACGACGCTGACGATGATGGCTCGCGGCGGCATGTACGATCAGGTCGGCGGCGGCTTTCATCGCTACTCGGTCGACGCGCACTGGCTGGTACCGCACTTCGAGAAGATGCTCTATGACAACGGCCAGCTCGCCTCGCTCTACCTTCACGGCTGGCTGGCCCTCGGCGATCCGGAATGCCGCCGGATCTGCGAGGAGACCCTCGACTACATCCTGCGCGAGATGACCGACCCGTCAGGCGGCTTCTACTCGTCGCAGGACGCTGATTCCGAGGGACACGAGGGGAAGTTCTTCGTCTGGACCCCCGACGAGCTGCGCGAAATCCTGGGCGAGGCGGATGCCGACTACGCAGCCCGCTACTGGGGCATGGACCACGGCGCGAATTTCGAGGGCAAGAGCATCCTCTACGTCGCGGGCGAGCCCGACGCCCAGCGGATCGTGCCCATCCGCGCCAAGCTCTACGCGGCGCGCGAGCGGCGCGTTCATCCGGGCCTCGACGACAAGGCGCTGGCCTCGTGGAACGGTCTGGCGTGCCGCGGGCTCGCGGAAGCCGGCCGCGCCCTGGGCCGTGCCGACTACGTCGCGGCGGCGGTGAAGAACGCCGGGTTCCTGCTGGAGTCGATGCGGGCCGACGGCCGGCTCTTGCGTACGTGGAAAGCCGGGCGCGCCAAGCTGAAGGGCTACCTCGAAGACTACTCGATGGTGACGGCCGCCTTGCTCGAGGTGTACGAGGCGACGTTCGATCG
>DASRIY010000219.1:0-2881 GCA_035649755.1 Candidatus Methylomirabilota bacterium | reverse complement strand
ACGACCCAGAACATCACGCAGACGGGCCTGCTTCTCCAGGTGCGCCGGGCCCATCAGATCTTCCTGCGCCAGCTTGGCGCGATCCTCGGGACCCTCGCCGACCTGGCCGAGCGCACCAAGGACGATCTCTTGCCCGGTCGCACGCACGGCCAGCACGCCGTGCCCGCGACGTTCGGCTTCAAGGTGGCGGTGTGGATCGACGAGCTCTGCCGCCACGTCGAGCGGCTCCGCGCCGCGGAGGGCCGGGTGTTCGTGGCGATGCTCGGCGGTGGCGCCGGCACGCTCGCGTCGCTCGGCGAGCCCGGGCTCGTCACCCAGGAGAAGATGGCGGCCCGCCTCGGCATGCGGCCCATGAGCATGCCGGCGCGCACCATCGGCGATCACCAGGCCGAGTACGTCACGCTGCTAGGTCTCCTCGCGGCCACCGCCGGCAAGATCGGGCGCGAGATCTACACCCTGATGAAGCAGGAGTTCGGCGAGGTCGAGGAGCCGGTGCCGCCGGGTACGGTGGGCAGCAGCACGATGCCGCAGAAGCGCAATCCCAAGCTGTCCCAGGACATCATCGCGGCCGCGGCGCAGATCCGCGCCCTGGTGCCGCTGGCGCTCGACGCCATGCACACCGAGCACGAGGCCGATCGCACCACCAGCATCATGATGGGCCGCGCCCTCACCCAGAGCTGTGAGCTGACCGGCGACATGCTCGAGCGCATGATCGTCCTGTTCCGCGGGCTTCAGGTGTTCCCGGCGCGCATGCGCGAGAACCTCGACCTCTCGGGCGGGCTCATCATGGCCGAGGCGCTGATGCTCGAGCTGGGCAAGCAGATCGGCCGTCAGCGGGCTCACGACGCGGTGTACGAAGCGGCGCAGGGCTCGGTGACGCAGTCGCGCCCGTTCCGCGAGATGCTCGCCGCGGACGAGCACGTGAGCGCGCGCCTCACGCAGGCGCAGGTCGACGCGCTGCTCGATCCGGCCCGCTACACGGGGCTCTGCCGTCAGTTCGCCGAGCGCGGCGCCGCGACGGCGCGCAAGGTGGCCGCCGGCCTGCCGCGTGGCTAGCCGCTAGTTTCCTTTGAGCTTCACGTCCTCGTAGGGGCCGGAGAACGGGAACCCGGTGATGAGCCCGAGGCCGGATTCCTCCACCCGGGACCCGTGGCCGCCCATGGCGGCGAACTGGTAGATGGGCGCGAACATCGCCTTCTCGGCGACGAGCTGCTGGATGCGGTTCAGTGCCGCCTCGCGGCGCTTGCGATCGAGCTCGACGGCCTGCTCACGGAAGAGCCCGTCGATGTCGGGATAGCTGCCGTATACGTAGGCACCGCCCCCGGCCACGAACGCCTCGATCCGGGTCGGCGCATTGCCGAACGCGGCGCTTGCGCTCAGCACCAGGTTCTTGAAGGTCTTCTCGACCTGGCCCTTGTTGTACGCCGCGCGCTCCAGCGCCCGGAGCTTCACCCGGATGCCGGCGGCTTGCAGATCGTTGGCCACCGGCTCGGCGAGCCCGGAGTGCACGACGTCGCAGGTGAAGTCGCCGGCGTCGAAGCCGTTGGGGTAGCCGGCCTCCGCGAGGAGCTGCTTGGCCTTGGCCCGATCGTACGGAATCACGGGCGGCTGCCAGAAGAACTCGAAGTGCGACGGGATCATGCTGTAGGTCATCTTCGAGAAGCCGAGCGTCTCGGCCTGATTGATCGCCTGACGGTCGATCGCGTAGTTCGCGGCCAGCCGGACGCGCCGGTCGTGCCACACGGACTTCGGGTCCCACTGCTCGACGAAGTAGACCCAGTACGAGTTGTTGGCGAGCGAGGGCTTGAGCGTGAGACCGGGCGTGCGCCGGAGCTCCTCGCCGAGCGAGGCGGTCATCCAGTAGGTGATGTCCACCTCGCCTCGCTTGAGCGCGGCGAACCGGGTGGCCGGATCCGGAATGGTCTTGAAGACCAGCCGCTTCACCTGGGGCGTCTTGCGCCAGTAACGGTCGACCGCTTCCAGCACCAGCTCCACGCCCGGCGTGAACGAGACGAAGCGATACGGGCCAGCGCCCATCGGCGCCTTCTTGAAGCCCTCGTCGCCGACCTTCTCGACGTACTTCTTCGGCACGATCCAGCCGGCGCCGGTCGCGCTCGAGTAGAAGGTGAGGAAGTCGGGCCACGGGGCCTTGAGGCGGAAGCGCACGCGGTTCGGCGCGGGCGTCTCGACCGCGGCCACCCGATCCTTGAACGCCTTGCTGGCGGCGCCGCGGTAGCGCTCGAACGAGAACTTGACGTCCTCCGAGGTGACCGGATCGCCGCTGTGGAATCGAGCGTCCTTGCGAATCAGGAACTCGTAGGCGAGCCCGTCGGCCGAGACCGTCCACGCCTCGGCCAGGCTGGGCGCCAGGGGATTGCCCGGCAAGGGCTTCACCATCGCGTCGTGCAGCGCGTACATGACCATGAACGGCGTGACGATCCCGGTGGTCTCCGCGGGATCGAACCACGTCGGCGCGAGCGAGATGTGAATGCCCCAGGTCACCTGACCTTCCGGAGCCGCTGCGGCCGGCGTTACCGGGCCGGCCAGGATCATCAGAACGAGCATCACCGCGATGCCGCAGACTCTGTTCACGTGAGCCTCCTCACGCGCGTTGTCTCAGGTCCAGGAGTCATTTGCACGCCCAGGAGTTGCCAAGCGCGCACAGATACTTGTCGCGATTCTGACCGCACTTGAGGTCCTGCGAGTCCACGAAGCGAGCGATCACGCAGCCGCGAATGGTGGCGACGCTAATGCTTCAATCCCAGCACGATCTGGGAGTTGTGATGAAGGATTTTGTCCACGTCCGCGGCCGGCAGCATCGACTGGCTCAGGTAGAAGAAGTTCTGGCGGTACGTCTCGAACGCCAGCAAGACTGGATAGT
>DASRIY010000218.1:0-5435 GCA_035649755.1 Candidatus Methylomirabilota bacterium | reverse complement strand
CCGTACGACCAGACCACCAGCTCGAGCCGCTCGACGGCGATGACCGGCCGCGCCGTGCAGGTCGCGGCCGAGGACGTGCGCGAGCAGCTTCTCCACGCGGCCGCCGCCCAGCTTGGCGTCGCCGTGAAGGATCTATCGCTGGACGACGGCTCGGTCGTGTCGCCGGCGCGGCGTCTCACGTACGCCGAGGTACTCGTGCACCGGTTCGGAATGTCGGGAGGCGAGATCATCGGCCGCGGTGTCGTCGCGCCGGGCCGCACCGCGGCGCCCCTGGGCGGCAGCACGCCGTTCTGGGAGGCTGCCGTGGGCGCCGCCGAGGTGAGTGTGGACGAGGAGACGGGTGCCCTGCGCGTCGAGCGCTACGTCTCGGTCGCCGACGTCGGCCGCGCGATCAACCCGCTGCTTCTCGAAGGTCAGGACGAAGGCGGCGTGGTGCAGGGACTCGGCCATACGCTGCTCGAGGAGATGCTCTACCAGGACGGGCATCTGCTGAACGGCACACTGCTCGCCTACCGCGTGCCGCGCGCCGATGACGCGCCGCCCGCGCTCGAGTGCCGCTTCGTGGAGAACGCCGACGGCAGCGGGCCGTTCGGCGCCAAGGGCGCGGGCGAGGGCAGCCTGATCCCGGTGAGCCCGGCCGTCGCGAACGCGCTCGCGCGCCTGACCGGCGTGAGGCTCCGCGACCTGCCGCTGACGCCCGAGCGGGTGTGGCGCGCGCTGCGGGCACGCGGGCGTCGCTGAGTCGGTAAGCCGCGCCGACGCGCTAGCGTCCGCTGTACGTGATGCGGTAGATGCGTCCAGCCTTGTCGTCCGAGACGAGCAGCGAGCCGTCGGGCAGGACGAGCACGTCGGCCGGCCGTCCGGATGCGCTGCCGCCCTTCAGCCACCCCGAGGCGAAGGGCTCATAAGAAGTCGCGCGTCCGCCCTCGACCTTGACGAATGTGACGCGGTAGCCGATCGGCGTCGACCGGTTCCAGGAGCCGTGCTCGGCGATGAAGATGCCACCCCGGTAGCGCTCGGGAAACATCTGCCCGGTGTAGAAGCGCATGCCGAGGGCCGCCACGTGCGGGCCAAGGAGCCGGGCTGGCGGGGTGAACTCCGAGCACGCGCGCCCCGCGTTGTGCTCGGGGTCGCGCAGGCCGTCGCCGTGACAGAAGGGAAAGCCGAAGTGCTCGCCCGGGCGCGTGAGGCGGTTCAGCTCGTCGGGAGGCTGGTCGTCGCCGAGCCAGTCGCGCCCGTTATCGGTGAACCAGAGCTCGCCGGTCTCCGGCTGGAAGTCGAAGCCGACGCTGTTGCGCACGCCGCGCGCGACCACCTCGGGACGGCCGCCCGCAATATCGAGCTTCGTGATGGTCGAATGCAGCAGACCGGGCGGCGGGCAGACGTTGCACGGCGCGCCGACGGGCACGTAGAGACGACCGTCAGGACCGAACGCGATGAACTTCCACCCGTGGTGAGCGTCGGACGGGTAGGCGTCGCTGACCACCTCGGGCTTGGGCGGCTTCTCTAGGTTTTGCGCCGCGTCGCGGAAGCGGAGGATGCGGTTGACCGCGGCGACGTAGAGCGAGCCGTCGCGGAAGGCGAGACCGCTCGGCTGGTTCAGTCCGCTGGCCAGGACGTGAATCCTGTGCTGGCCGTTGCGGTTCACCACTGCGTAGACCTTGCCCTCAGATCGCGAGCCGACGAAGACGACGCCGTCGGGCCCCGCCGCCATCTGGCGGGCGTTCGGCACGTCGCCCGCGTAGACCGAGATCTGAAACCCGGGCGGGAGCGTGATGTCGGCGGACTCGGCGGCGGCGCTCGGGAGGAAGCCGGCAAGAGAGCCGCAGCCCACGGCGAGCAGCGCGGCGACGGCAATGGCGACGAATGCGGCCAGGGCAGTGCGCATGTCCCCATTGTGCCTCGGCGGGGCCGGGCGTGCGACCTCACGTCAGGTCCCGGGTGTAGACTGTCGCCGCCATGACGACTCAACGCGACCTCTGTTTCACTCCCGCGGTTGAGCTCTCGAAGCTCTACCGGGCGCGCAAGGTCTCGCCGCTCGAGGTCATGCAGGCGGTCCTCGCGCGGATCGACGCCGTGAACCCGACCGTGAACGCCATCGTGACGTTGACGCGTGAGGCCGCGCTACGTGAGGCGCGGCGAGCCACGGCTGCGCTCCGCCGTAGCTCGACGCTGCCGCCCCTCTTCGGCGTGCCTGTCGGCATCAAGGACGTGACGCAGACGAAGGGCATCCGCACGACCTTCGGCTCCAAGCTCTTCGAAGGCCACGTGCCCGACGAGGACGCCCTGGTTGTCCAGCGGCTCCGGAATGCCGGCGCGATCGTGATCGGCAAGACCAACACACCGGAGTTCGCGTTCGGTCCGAACACGGTGAACTCGGTGTTCGGAGCCACGCGCAATCCCTGGAATCTCGCGCTCACGGCCGGCGGCTCGAGTGGCGGCTCGGCGGCCGCGCTCGCCACCGGCATGTGTCCGCTTGCCGAAGGCACCGACCTCGGCGGCTCACTGCGCGGGCCGGCGTCGTACTGCGGCGTCGTCGGGTTCCGCACGACGCCGGGGCTGATCCCGCGCTATCCGTCCGTGCTGGCGTGGGACACGTACTCGGTCGAAGGGCCGATGGCCCGGACGGTCGCGGACGCGGCGCTGATGCTGTCCGCCATGGCGGGCGTCGACGAGCGCTCGCCGCTCTCGTACGAGGTCGACACCGGCGACTTCACGCGGGCGGTGCGGGCGCCGTCGGTGAAGGGCTGGCGCATCGCGTGGACGCCCGACCTCAATGGCCTGATGACGATCGACGACGAAGTGCGGACCGTCTTCGAGCGGGCGGTGGCGGTCTTTCGCTCGGCCGGCGCCCGCGTGGAGAAGGGCGGTCCGGATTTCGGCGAGGTGCCGGAGATCGTGCGGCTCACGCGTGGGCTCCTGATGGTCGCCCGCCACGCCGACAAGCTCCCGGAGCATCGCGCCATCCTGCAGCCTGGGCTCGTCGAGAACACCGAGCAGGGGCTGGCGCTCAGCCCGGTCGAGATCGCACGCGGCGAGCTCCTGCGCACGCGCCTCTGGCAGCGCGTGCGCGAGTTCTTGAGCGGTCGCGATCTCCTGATCACGCCGACCTCGGCGACGCCGCCGTTTCCCGTGGAGCAGCCGCACGTGACCGAGATCAACGGCCGGCCGGTCGGCAAGGCGATGCAGCGCTCGTATCTCACCTACGCCTTTTCGGTCCTCGGGCTGCCGGCGATCTCGATCCCCTGCGGATTCACGAAGGGCGGGCTCCCAGTGGGTTTGCAGATCGTGGGCAAGCGGCGCGGGGAGGCGGCGGTGCTGCGCGCCGCCGCGGCGTTCGAGGCAGCCCAGCCGTGGACCCCGCAGGCACCGCCAGTCGTCGCGCGTCGAAGCTGAAGGAGGAACCGATGGGTACCTATCGACGTATCAACGTGGCATCCGGGCGGCCGCTGGAGAAGCTCGCGCACTACTCGCGGGCGGTGCGCGTCGGCGACGAGGTGCTGCAGTCTGGCACGACGGCGATCGACCGCCAGGGCAACGTGCGCGGAGTCGGCGACGTGGCGAAGCAGGTCGAGACCATCATGACGATCGCCGAGTGGAGCATGGGCCGCGCCGGCGGCCGGCTCGCCGACGTGGTGCGGAGCCGCATCTACGTCACCGACATGGCCGTGGGGCCCGACGCCGTGCGGACGCTGGCCCGCTACTTCCGGGATGTGCGTCCAGCGGCCACCCTCGTGCAGGTGAACGGGCTCGCGCGACCGGAGCAGCTCGTCGAGATCGAATTCGACGCGGTCGATGGCGCGGCCTCCTCGGCCCGGCGCATCTCGTCCGGGCGCGCCATCGAGGACGAGTATGCGTACTCGCGGGCGGTGCGCGTCGGTGACCGCGTCTTCGTCTCCGGCACCACCGCGCTGAACGCCCGCGGGGTCGTCGAGGGCAAGGGCGACGTGTACCGGCAAACCCGTTCCGTCATGGACACGATCTTCGCCGCTCTCGAGCAGGCGGGTGCCACGCGCGGAGACCTCGTCTACACCAAGACCTACCTGACCGATCTGGGCGGCGGGGCCGCCTACACGCGCGGCTGGCTCGAGGCCCTCGGCGACGTCCGGCCGAGCTCGACCCTGCTCGGGATTCCGGCTCTCGTCAACCCGGAGATGCTCATCGAGGTCGAGGCGGAGGCGCTCATTGGAGCCTCCGGATCACGCCGTGACATCTACACACAGCTCGGCCGCGAGAAGCCGCGCGGCTACGCGCGGGCGGTGCAGGTCGGCGACTGGATCTGGGTCAGCGGCTGCACGTCGATGAACTCGGCCGGCGAGCCGCAGGCGGTGGGCGACTGGGCGGGCCAGTCCGACGCGGCTCACGAGACGATTCGCTGGACGCTCGAGCAGGCGGGCGCCACGTTCGACGACGTCGTGCGGCGGCGCATCTTCACGGTCGACAGCGCCGACGTGAATCGCGCCCACGGCGCGGGCCCGGCCTGGTTCGCCGGGAGCTGCCCCTCGTCGCTCGGCTGCCGCATCGCCGGGCTCGCGCGGCCCGAGCTCCTCGTCGAGGTCGAGGTGGCCGCGGTCAGGGGCGCCCGCGACGGGATCGAGTGGATCGCGCCCGAAGCCCTCGATCCACTCGACCGCGCGTAGTCGAGGGGCAGGGCCAACTCGCGCTACTCGATCACCAGATCGGCGCGCCCCAGCACCGACGGCGGTATGGTGAGCCCGAGTGCCTTCGCTGTCTTCAGATTGATCAGCAAGTAGAACTTCGTCGGCCGCTCGACCGGCAGGTCCCCAGGCTTTGCACCCTTCAGGATCTTGCCGATCATTCGCCCTTCCTGTCGATACTGCTCCACAGCGTCGGGACCGTAGGCCATGAGTCCGCCGACCCGAGCAAATCCGGGAAAAAGGGCAATGGTCGGCATCCGGGCGGCCGCGGCGACGTCGGCAATCTTCGGAAAGCCGGCCGTGACCACTGGAGAACCGAGCAGGACGAGCGCGCGCGCCCTGCTGGCCGCCACCGATCTGACGGTTTGCTCCAAAGTGCCGGCGCGGGCCTCGCGGATGTGCACGTTGATCCCCAATGTCCTCGCCGCCTGCTCGGCCGCCGACACCTGTGATTTCCCGGTGAGCGGATCCCAGAGCACGGTGATTGCACGGAGCTCCGGCAGCGTCGTCTTGAGTAGCTCCAGGAGCTTGCCGACGATCTCCGGAATATCCAGAAACATGCCGGTGATGTTGCCGCCCGGCTTGGCGAGCGTCGCAACGAATCCGGCCGCGATGGGGTCCGTCTCGTAGTCGTGGGCCACGATCGGGATGGTCTGCGTCGCCTTCTGGGCCGCATGGATGGCGACGTACGCGCTGGCGTGAATCACATCGACCTTTTCGCGAACCAGCGCCTGCGCCAGCTTGGCGACGTCGGCCTCGCTCGCCGGTGAATGATAG
>DASRIY010000217.1:0-8115 GCA_035649755.1 Candidatus Methylomirabilota bacterium | reverse complement strand
CATGGGAACGACCTCTACGAAAACAATCGGAAGATCACGCAGGACTTCTATCAGCGCTTCCTGGTCCCGGTCACCGCGTCGCTGCGACAGAGTCTCACGACGGAGGTCGGGGAGTGGTCGCCGATTCTCGAGACGCTGCAGCTGATCTCGCGGTCGCAAGAGATCGAAGACGGGGGCCGAAAGACCCTCATTCTCGTCTCCGACATGCTGCAGCACACCGACGGATTCAGTCACTATCGGGACCGTCGTAGCTATGAGGATTTTATCCGCTCGGGGTTCGCGAGCGACGTGAAGGCCGACTTCCGGGACTGGAGCATCATCGTGATCTATCTACGTCGTTACCGCGATCGCCGTTTCCAGGAGGCGGCGCATCTCGAGTTCTGGCAGCGATATTTTCACGATTCGGGCGGAACGATCGGTCGGTGGGCCGGAGTCGACTGAGCATGCTGGCGCGGAGCGTCGCGAGTCTGCCGTCGATCTTTCTGGGGTTCATTGTCGTCGGGGTCGGCGTGATCTCGACCTTCAGCTGGGCGTACCGGGGTGCCCCCGGAGGCGCCTGGCACTGGGCGATGGTCGCGCTCGTCGTGGGACTCATGGTGGTCTACGGCGCGCTGCTGTGGATCAGGTCGAAGACGGACAATGCGGCCGACGGCGACGGCGAGACCTTTTACTACCTCGGTTTTATCTACACGCTCGCGACCTTGGTCGCCACGTTCGCGCCGCTGCTCAACTCCGGCGGGCGGCTGGAGACGAGATACGTCCTGGGCATGTTCGGGCTCGGGCTCATCACGACGTTCGTCGGCCTGGCCGGGCGGATCGTCTTCGCGCAGACGCTGTCCGAGGACGCCTCGGGCCTGGAGGACAATGCCCGGAGACTGGGTGATGCCTATGCGGAGGCGGCACGATCCATCGAGCGCAGTACGGTGCGGATTGTGCGCGCCCAGGAGCGCGCGGAAGGTCACTTGAACGAAGCGTACACGAACGCCGTCGATTCGATTCAACTTCTGTCCGGCCGGGCCACGGAGCAGCTCGAGGCGATGAGCGCGCAGATCTTGACGCGGTTCGCGGCGGTCGTTGAGCGCATCGGCGGCGATGCCGAATCGGCGTTCGCAGAGCTGCGGAACCGAGCGATCCGAGAGATCGATGTCGCCTCGAGCCAGGCCGCACAGAGCCACGAGAGGGCCAAGGAGCAGGTCGACGACCTCGCGGCCGGTACGGCGAGCGCTGTCCGCACGGTGACGGCACACGTGGTCCAGGACTTCACCCGCATTGCGCGCGAATCGGCGACGGAGCTGACGGCGTTTCTGCATCACGCGAGTCGCAGCGTGACAGGAGCCCTGCAGGAAGTCGAGAGCCGCCTCGCGTCGCTTCGCCTGCCCCCCGAGGACGTCGGGCAGAAGCTCGCGGTCATATTGACGGAGCTCACCGAGCGCGCCGAGCTGCTCCGCCAGACGAGCGCCAAGGTGGGAGCGGTGTATGGCGAGTTCGAAGGGGCGCTGGGCAACGCCGTGCAGGGTGCGCAGGACGGGAGCCGGGCGTTCCAGGCGCTGACGGTGTCGGCCGATGCGGCGACGGTGGCGGTGACGTCGGCTAAGACGAACGTCGAGCGATTCGGCCGGCAGCTGACCCAGCTCGGCGACCTGACCGCCGGGTTCGAGAAGTTCCCACAAGAAGCGGTGACCATCATCGCGGCGCTGAGCAGCCTGCGCACGAACCTCGGGGAAGCGAACCGGGCCTGGGCGGAAGTAGCGGAGGTGACCGATGGCGCGAGCAAGTCGATTGCGAGAGCCGGAGCCGCCCTGTCCACGCTCGAGCACGGAACGCAGGCGGCGGAGCAGTCGGTCCTGAACTGGAGCGGCGGCTTGACGAAGGCGAGTGTGGGCTTGGACGCGCTGAGCGAAATCGCCGAACGAGCGGTGCGCCTCGGTAACGACGCGGTCACCACGCAGGTCCGGCTGTCCGCGCAGCTGTCCGGGCCCCTGGCCGATCAGCTGCGCAACCACGGCGAGGCCGCGAGCGCTCTCGTGAAGCGGCTACAGGAAGACCTGCGCGCGTCGGAGGAGGCCGTCAGAAAAGTTCATCATCATCTCATCGATGCCTCGCGCTTCATTCTGAGCAAGGTCGAATACCGACGGTGATGCAGCGGAACCGGGCCACCCGGAATCGCGATATCGCCCTGACCACGCTCATCGATCTGCTCGTCCAGGTCATCTTCGTGTTCACGCTCATACTGATTTCCGCCAACGCGATCGAGGGTGATCCACAGGAGCGAGGGTGGGTGACCCCGGACGCGTGGAAAACGCTGATCAGCATCTTCGATGTCGACCCTCAGAACATCCGTGGAGCGGAAGCGCAGCTCAGCGCGATCAGGGGAAAGTACGAGAAGCTGAACACCGATCTGGTCGCCTGTGACGCAAAAACCGGCGCGTGCGACAAGCAGGCCGGAAGAGGCCCGGGGAATTCACCGTGCCGGAATTCGGCTGGCGTCGAGATGGTTGTCGCAGAAGCGACGATCGACCAGCGAGGAAGGATCACGGTGGCGCTCGGACGCCACGCGCGAGACCTCCAGGACCGACAACCGGTCAGCGACCGGGCGATCGGCATCCCGCTGTCCGTCGATGAGTTCGGGTCATCGTTCCGAGCGTGGCGAGAGCAGGGCCTGGCCCGTCTTCCGCCGTGCGCGTTCAAGGTCGACGTGAGGTACGATCCACGCGCGCCGGCGGGGAATTACGAGCCCGCACGGCGGGCCATCGCGAGCTTTTTCACCCTGTCGACGCCGCCACAGCGGTTCTGAGGAGCGACTGGTGGCTCAAGAGACGCGGCCGGTGGCTCGAGAGACGCGCGAGGATCTCGCCAACCAGCTCACGGGGCTGCTGAACGAAGTGGACAAAGCCATTCGCGCGAGGTTCCGGGAATCGCGGCGACGCGGGACGGCGCGGCGGGGACGAGGACGCCGCGACGGACTCGGAGGCGCGGTGGTGGCGGCGCTTCGCCGGTTCATTGGCTCGGCCGGGCGTCTCCCTGCGTCCGGGTCCGGGCGTCCGCGCTGAGTCACTCCCGCAGGCTCGAGCGCCACTCCCCCTCGAGGGACGCAAACGGCTTGCCGTAGGTGGTCTCGGAGCTCTCCGTCTCGTACAGGCTCCGGAATTGCGGCAGCCCGTAGCGCTCGATGAGGAATCCCACGAACGACCCCGCCACGACGTACGCGACCTTCTCGTCGAGGACTGTCCCCAGGGGCCGGGGCGTCCGTACGCCGTTGAGGGCTTGCACGGTCTCGACGCCGGGCAGGTCACGCGCGGCCAAACGCTTCAGGTCCTCTCCGAAGTTCGGGAACGCGGGATTTCCGGCGAGCTTCGTGTGCAGGTAGACGGCGAGGCCCTCGGCGAGAAAGCGATTCGCATGAGGCGCGTAGATGTGGACGATCTCGTGCAAGAGCGCGCTCGTGCCGTCTCCGACCCGGCGCGCGGGCATCTCCAGGAAGCCCCGGTTGCCCTGATAGGCCGGCACCAGCGCCCGGCTGATCCGGTACTCGCTGCTCACGTGAATGCGAATGGGCGCCGTCCACGTCGGCCCCCAGTATTCCTCCACCTTCTGCCGCTCGCGAACCGCGTAGTCGCAATAGGCCTTAGCCTGGGCGAGCGTGAGCTCCCGCGAGATGAGCTGCACGCCGTCGCAGGCGAACGGCTCCCGCAGCAGCGGCGCGCACTGCGTCGCGAGCATGACCAGGACGACCGCAGGGAGCATCTTCCGTCCGGCGCGACTCATTTCTCTCCCGGCTATGCTACCTTCCCCCCAACGTCAGGCGAGAGGGAGAGGCAGCCATGGACTTCGAGGTCACGTACACCGAGGAGCAGCAGCGGTTCCGGCGCGAGGTCCGCGCCTGGCTCGAGGCCAACGTGCCCGCAAGTGTCCAGCGGACGCCGGTGTCCGCCGAGGACAACTACCAGCGCTATCTGGAGCTTCGCGCGCTCGGCCGGAAGCTCGGCGCGAAGGGCTGGCTCTACCCGACGGCCCCCGCGAAGTACGGCGGTGGCGGCCTCGACGTCGACCACGCGATCATCCTGGAAGAGGAGGTCGACCGCTTCGATCTCTCGCTGCCCCCGTACTACGACTCGGGCGGACGGCTGGGCTCGGCGTCGATCCTCGTGTGGGGCACCGAGGAGCAGCGCCAGACGTTCCTGCCGCCGATCTATCGTGGCGAGGTGCGCACCTGGCAGCTCCTGACCGAGCCCGGCGCTGGCTCCGACCTCGCCGGCGTGCGGATGACGACCGCGGTGCGCGACGGCGACGACTACATCATCAAGGGCCAGAAGATCTTCGTCGGCAGCGACAACGGCACCGACCGCATCTGGCTGATCGCGTGCACCGATCCGAAGGGCAAGCGCCACGAAAATCTTTCGTGGTTCATGATCGACGCGAAGCTTCCGGGCATCAGCATGCAGCCGATGGAGCTGATGGGCACCGGCGGCGAGGGCGGGACCGACAGCGGCGTCAAGCAGACCGTCTTCTTCGACGACGTCCGCGTGCCGGCCTTTTCGCTCGTGGGCGGCGAGAACAAGGGCTGGACGGTCGCCACGACGCACCTGGAGCTCGAGCACGGCGGCGGCGGCCGCATCGGCCGCAACCGCGTGTGGGATCGCCTGCTGCGCTACTGCCAGGAGACCAAGCGCGATGGCATGCCGCTGAGCCAGCAGCAGGACGTGCGCGATAGCCTGGCCGACATCTACATCAAGACCGAGGTCCAGCGGCTCTTCGGGCTTCGCAACTTCTGGCTCACGTACGCGCGCAAGCCGAAGTCGTACGAGGGTCCGCAGCTCTCGTACTTCAGAAAGACGACCGGCCTCTGGATGACCGGCGCGATCCTGGACGCGGTCGGCCCCGCCGCGCTCACGACCGATCCCGCGTGGGGCTCTGCCGCGGGGTTCCTCGAGACGCAGCAGCGCAACGGCATCGTGTCCGTGCACCCCGGCGGCACGACCGACATCCAGCGCGTGCAGATGGCGCGCCGGATCGGCATCGGGCGCTCGACGCGCGAGAAGGCCGGCACCGTGCACGGGGCGGAGTGAGGGCGGCTTATGGATCTCGGACTGACCGAAAGCCAGGAGCTGTTACGTACTACCGCCCGGAGCTTCATGGAGCGCGAGGCGCCGGTCGACGTGATCGTCGGGCTCCAGAAGCGCGAATCATCGCTCGATCCCGACCTCTGGAAGAAGGCCGCGCAGCTCGGATGGCTCGGGATCATCATCCCGACCGAGTACGGCGGCAGCGGCGAGCGTCTGAGCGACGCGGCCGTGCTCTACGAAGAAATGGGCCGCGGGCCGCTGCCTGGCCCGTTCTTCAGCTCGGGAGTCCTCGGCGCCCTGACCGTGCTGGAAGGCGCGACGGAAGAGCAGCGCCGGCGCATGCTTCCGGGCGTGGCCCGCGGCGAGCGGGTGCTGGCGGTCGCCATCACCGAGCCGAATGCGTCCTGGGGGCCGGGCGGTATCACGCTCGCGCCGCAGGGGCGCAACGGCAGCTACGTCCTGAACGGCACCAAGCTCTTCGTTGCCGACGCGACGTCGGCGACCGATCTGCTGGTGGCTGTGCGGACGGGTGAGGGGCCGACGGACGTGAGCCTCCTGCACGTCGACGCGAAGGCCCGCGGGGTCACCACGCGCCGGCTGCCGGGTTTCGTGTCGTGGCAATGCGAGGTGAGCTTCGACAACGTGGTGGTGCCGGCGAGCGCGCTTCTGGGCGAAGCCCAGCGGGGCTGGACGGCGCTGTCGCGCGCGCTGGAGCGGGCGCTGCCGCTCCTGTGCGCATACATCGTGGGCGCCTGCCAGGCGGTCTACGAGAAGTCCGTCGCGTACACGCAGGCCCGCGTCCAGTTCGGCGTGCCCATCGGCCGCTTCCAGCGGGTGCAAGACCACGTGATCCGGCTCGTGAACCACCTGGACAGCGCGCGCTGGACCACGTGGGAGGCGCTCTGGAAGCTCGACACCGGGCGCCCGGCCACCGCGAGCGTGCATCTGGCCAAGGCGGTGGCGAGCGAGGCTTATCTCGACGTCTGCAATGCCGCTCACGAAGTGCACGCCGGCATGGGTGTGCTCGTGGAGTACGGGCTTGTGGCGCACACGCAGATGTCTCGCACTCTCTTCCATTACCTCGGGGAGCCTCGGTGGCATAAGCGGCAGATGGCTAACGCTCTCGACTGGTAAGCTTTCGCGGTTGCTGTGGGCGGGGCGGCGGGGTGGGCGTGGGGTAGGGGTCGCGGAACCACGCGGCACGCTTGCGCTGCTCCACTCGTCTGGGCTCCATCCCGGCGCTTAACTTCCGCCGACACTCTCAGGGAACGGGTTCCGTCGACCCCTACCCCACGCCCACCCCGCTGCCCCGCCCGCGACTTTCGCTCTTGCGTAGGTCCCAGCGGACTCCTGCTTCTGCGCGGCTCCTCCTGCTGCCAGATCGATGCTGCTGGTGGACGGCCGCTCTCGGCGCGGGCTGTCCTCGCGCGGACGGCGGCGATCGCGGTTACTTGGGTGTCTTTTGTTTCTTGTCGGAGGGGGTCCAGCCGGGGTCGAAGGGGTGGCCCGGTTGGTCGAGGTCGATGAAGAGCGGGGCGTGATCGGAGGGGATGGGTTTGCCCTTGCGGGCTTCGCGGTCGATCTCGACGAAGATCGTGCGCTCGGCGACGGGCTTCGTGACGAGGAGATGGTCGATGCGCATGCCGAAGTTCTTGTGGAAGTTGCCGGCGCGGTAATCCCACCAGGTGTACTTCCGGGAGTCGGGGTGCTGCGCGCGGAAGACGTCGATGAGGCCCCACGCGCAGAGCTTGGCGAAGGCGCGCCGCTCCGGCTCGGAGACATGTGTACCGCCGTGGCAGGCGACCGGATCCCAGACGTCCGCGTCTGATGGGGCGATGTTGAAGTCGCCTCCCAGCGCCACCGCCTCGCCGGGCTTGCGCGCTTCGGCGAGCCAGCGGGCGAGGCGCTCGTACCACTGCAGTTTCGCCTGATAGAAGGGCGAGTCGAGCGTGCGCCCGTTGGGCGCGTAGAGGCTCACGATGCGCACGCCGCCGCAGACCGCCGAGATCATGCGCGCTTCCGCGAGCGGCTCGTCGTCAGGAATGTCCGGCGTTCTGGCGGTGCCGAGCGGCTGGCCGAAGTTGCTGACCACATCGGTGATGCCGACCCGGCTCGCGATCGCAACGCCGTTCCAGCGGCCCTCGCCGTGGTGCGCCAGCTCGTAGCCGGCCTGCTGGAAGGTCTCGCGGGGCGCGTCGGCGTCGGAGAGCTTCGTCTCCTGCATCAGGAGCACGTCGGGCTTCGCGCGATCGAGCCACCACACGACCTTGTCCAGGCGGGCCTTCAGCGAGTTCACGTTCCAGGTCGCGATCCGCATTACCGTCCTCCGAGATCGAAGCCGGCCGGGCGGGGAAGCTCGGGCCGCCGCTCGAAGAGCCGCCGCCATGCCGCGCGCGCGATGCGATCAGCCTCGGCGACGAGCGCGCGCTCGTCCAGCGTCAGCACCCGGCCGTCCCGCATGATCCACCGCCCGTCGACCATCACCGCTTCGACGTCGCTCGCAAGCCCCTGGTGCACGAAGCACGAGACGATCCGCAGGGCGGGCGTGAGGTGCGGCTTTCTCAAATCGACCAGGATCAGGTCGGCGCGATTGCCCGGCGCGAGCCAGCCGCCGTCGCGGATGCCGAGCGCCCGATAGCCGTTGCGCGTGGCCCAGACCAGGATCTCTTCGGGAGTGGGCTGCTGACCGTCGGCGCGGCGGACCCGCTCCATGAAGAGCGCGGTCCGCATCACCTCGATCATGTCCTCGGCCATGTTGTCCGTGCCCAGCGTCATGAGACAGCCCGCGCGCTCGAGCCCGTCGGCGCGCGGTGAGAGACCGCGGCGCGCTGCGATCGCCGAGTTGAAGGCCACCGAGGCGCGGAAGCCGCCGAGAACCTGTTCCTCCTGCGGCGTCATGCAGCGGCAGTGCGCCGCCACCAGCCGGGATGAAAGGAAGCCTTCGCGCGCCAGGTACTCGGTCGGCGGCAACCCGCGTTGCTCCTTGACGGCCGCCACCTCGCCCCAGATCTGGTTCAGGTGCACCGTCGCGATCGTGCCAAGCTCCTCCTGG
>DASRIY010000216.1:0-2484 GCA_035649755.1 Candidatus Methylomirabilota bacterium | reverse complement strand
CCACCGAGGTGAACGTCGAGGACGAGGCAGCCGGGTGTCCGGGGGCTCGAGCACTCCAGGAAGTCCTCCGCCGACGAGAAGGTCTTGACCTGGAAGCCGCCGGCGGCGAGGAGGCGCCGAAGGGCCCTGAGCAGCGAGACGTCGTCGTCGATCACGCACACGAGCGGCGAGCGGTCGTCCAGGTGGTTGGAAGCGGATGCGGGTGCCAACCGGCTCTCTCTCCGGTGCGACGTTAAAGCTTGTGACGGCCCCCCGCCATGCGTTGTTGGTCCCATACGAGCGGGTCGATTGGCCGGGGCCGCGAGGCCTCGGGGTCGGTCGCGGGCCAGCCGTCGCCAGGCAGCTCGACGCAGAATGTGAGTCCGCGGTCCGGGTTGGCCTCCGCCACGATCCGCCCGCCGTGGGCCTCGACAATCGAGCGGCTGATCGCCAGGCCCATGCCGAGGCCGCCCGGCTTCGTGCTGACGAACCGCTCGAACATGCGCTCGAGCTCCGACGGTTTCGCGCCGACGCCCGTGTCGCGGACGCGAACCTCCACGACGCCGGCAGCCCGGAGTGCCGTCGTGATCCGGATCTCGCGGGGCCCGTCCGGGGCGATACCGATCGCCTCGCTCGCGTTCACGACGAGATTCAGGATCACTTGCTGGAGCTGGACGGGATCGCCGGAGACGAGCGGCGCGATCGAGTCGGCGCTGCGGATCACCGTGATGTTCTTCCGAGCCAGGTCGTAGCGGAGCAGGGTCACCACGTCGTCGATGATCTCGTTCAGATCGAGGCCGCGCTGGGACGCGTGCTCCTTGCGCGAGAGGGCGCGGAGGCGCCGGATGATCGCCGAGGCGCGCTGGGCGTCGGCGGCGATGTCGGTCAGCGCCTCGGACACGTCGGCGTGTACGAGGCCCGCGCGCTCGAGCAGGCGCACCGCCGCCTGCGCGTTGGTCACGATGGCGGCGAGGGGCTGGTTGATCTCGTGGGCGAGCGAGGCGCTGAGCTCGCCGAGCGTCGTGACGCGCTGGGCGTGCGCCAGCTCCTCGCGCTGCCGGCGCGCCTCGTCCTCCGCGTGCCGCCGCCGCGTGATGTCGATGTACGAGATGACCGCGCCGCCGTCCGGGCGCCGAAACGGCTCGACCGTCATCTCGAACCAGCGCTCGACCGACTGGACGCGACAGGCGTACTCGAGCCGCGCGTCCTCCTGCTTGCCGGCGAGGACGGCCGTGATGGCCTCGAGCGCTCGCGCTGCGTCGCCGTCGCCGGCCGCCGCAGCCCGGCGACAGGCGTCGAGGAAGTTGACGCCCACCGTCGCGCCCCGCGCCGGATCGACGCCGCTTTCCTCGGCGAAGCGTGTCCAGGAGGAATTGACGGCGATGATGACGCCGTCGCGGTCGATGGCCGCGACCTGCCCGTACAGCGAGCCGAAGATGGCGCTCCGAAGCGCCGTGCTCTCGAGCACGGCGCGGAGCGCGGTGTTCAGCGCGGTGATGTCGATGACGGAGCCGACGTAGCCCGTGAAGTCTCCGTTCTCGTCGATTCGCGGCACCCCGTGATCGAGCACCCACCGGTCGTCGCCGTCCCAGCGGCGTAGCCGGTAGTCGAGCGTGAACGGCTGCCGCTCGCTCACCGCGGCGTGATACGTGTCGACCGCGAGACGACGGTCGTCCGGATGCACGCTGTCGGCCCACCGCTCGCCCAGGTCCTCATCCGCCCGCCGGCCCGTCATCTCGAGCCAGCGCCGGTTGAAGTACGTCCGGCTGGCGTCGGCCCCTGACATCCAGATCATCAGAGGCGCCGTGTCGGCGAGCAGGCGGAACCGGTCCTCGCTCTCGCGCGCGGCGGTTTCGGCCCGATGGCGGGCCAGGGCGCTGGCCAGGACCTCGGCCACCAGACGCAGCCGCTGGATAAGCTCGTCGGGCCATTCCCGCTCGGCGCGCAGCGTGCTGAAGGCGAGCGCGCCGGTGACGGCGCCCTCGACGATCAGCGGCACGGCGACCAGCGAGCGAATGCGGCGCGCGGCCAGGTTCTCCCGGTCGAGTCCGGCGGGCCCCGGCAGGTCCGCCAGCCGGGACATGCTGACCACGTGGCCTTGCTGCAGCTGCGCCGCGATCCAGGGGAACGATTGGCGGGGAAGTTCTCCGCCGATGAGCTCGATCCCGTCGCGCGTCCACGAATGCGTGGCCCGGATGACATCGTCGTGCGACGGACCGAGCTCGGCCAGCACCGCGCGGTCGAGATCGAGCTCGAGCACGATGCGCTCGAGCGCCTTCTCGATGTGGCGAGGAACGTCCCGCGCCGAGATGAAGGCCGCCGAAAGATCGGACACGAGGGTCTCGAAGCGGAGGCGCTCGGCCAGCTCCCGCTGGGCGCGCCGTCGCTGAGCGTGGCTGATGAGCAGCCCGGCGATCAGCGCGGCCTGCGCCACGAGCGCGGCGATGCCGCCGATCACCCACCAGCGGTGCGTATCCCACACCGTGTGCTCGCGGAACCGGACGA
>DASRIY010000215.1:0-2271 GCA_035649755.1 Candidatus Methylomirabilota bacterium | reverse complement strand
GCGCGCCTCCGACCGCTGCGCCGCCCGAGCCGGCCGAAGCAACATCGGGATTTTCATCAAACAGAAAGACGATTGACATCCCACCGGTCCGGCGATATTGCTCAGGCCAGAAAAAAAGGTGGTTTAAAATTCCTATACAGCGCATTCCGAGATGAGCCGCAAACCCGCGCACGCCCACCATCGTCTCATCGTGCAGCCGGACGACGGCGTCGAGCCGGTGCTGCAAATGCTCGGTCAGGCGCGTCGCACCCTGCGCACGGTGCAGTTCACCCTCGACGATCCGCGGTTCGTCCAGGCCGTGCTCGACGCGCACCGGCGCGGGGTCAAGGTCCAGGTGCTGCTCAATCCGCAGAAGTCCTCGGGCGAGCGCGGCAACGATCATAGCTTCGAGCGCTTCCATCGTGCCGGCGTGCCGGTCGAGTGGACGCATCCGCGCTTCCCGGTGACGCACGAGAAGGCGATCGTGATCGACGACGAGCGGGCGCTCATCGCCACCTTCAACCTGAGCCCCAAGTACTTCGGCGAGACCCGCGATCACGCCCTCCTCACCGAGGATCCCGAGCAGGTGCAGGCCATCCTCGCGGCCTTCGACGCCGACTGGCGCCGCAAGCCGTACGAGCCGGCCGAGGACACCGGGCTGGTGTGGAGCCCGGACAACTCGCGGCGCCTCATCTGCGGGTTCATCGACGAGGCGAAGAACACGCTCGACGGGCAGCATCCGAAGTTCGTCGACGCCACGGTCATCGACCGCCTGGCCGCCGCGCAGCACCGCGGCGTGCGGGTGCGCGTGCTGTGCGGCGGGAAGCACGGGCTCAGTCCATGGGACATGCACGACACGTTCGCGTCGCTGCGCATCCTCGAGCGCACCGACGTCCGCGTCCGCCGGCAAAAGCACCTGAAGGTGCACGCCAAGCTGCTGCTGGCCGACGGCAAGTCGGCGCTGCTCGGCTCCATGAACCTCGATCGCAGCGCGTTCGACCTGCGGCGCGAGCTGGGCGTGGTGGTGGAGTCGCCGCACATCGTCGAACGGCTCGTCGAGCTGTTCGACCACGACTGGCACAAGGGGAAGCACTGGAAGCCGCCCGACCCCCTGGCGGCGGACACCCATGACGTCGGTGAGCTCCCGAACGACCCTCACTTCGTCCACGACTGAGCCCGGGCCGCCCCCGTCCACGGGCGCGCTCGCAGCCGCCTTCCTGACCATCGCGCTCGCGAGCTTCGGGGGTGGGCTGTCCGCGTGGGCGCAGCGCGTCCTGGTGGAACGGCGGCGCTGGCTCGACCAGGACGAGTTCCTGAGCGCGCTCACGCTGTGCCGGCTCCTGCCCGGGCCGAACCAGGTCAACATGGCGGTGTACGTCGGGACGAAGTTCCGCGGCGTACCGGGGGCGCTCGCCGCCGTCGCCGGCCTGGTCGTCGTGCCGACCGCGATCCTGCTCGTCCTCGGCGAGCTCTACTTCCGCTATCGTCAGCTCCCGGCGCTCGACGCCACGCTGCGCGGAGCGGTCGCGGCCGCCGCGGCGATGACGATCGCGATGGGGCTCAAGGTCGGGACGCCGTTGCTGCGCGACCCCGGGGGCATGGTCCTCGCGCTGGCGGCGTTCGTGGCCGTGCACGTCATGCGCTGGCCACTCGTGCCGGTCGTCGCGGTGCTGGGACCGCTGGGCATCCTCTGGGCATGGCCGCGAGGGCCGCGCGCCGGGACGTCGTCGTGACCGAGAACCCGCTCGTCCGCCTCGTGATCCTGTTCGGGTCGCTGTCGCTGGTCTCGCTCGGCGGCGGCAACACCATCCTGCCCGCCATGCATCGCGAGGCCGTCGACGCGCAGCACTGGCTGACCGACCGCCAGTTCGCCGATCTCTTCGCGCTGGCCCAGGCGGCGCCGGGACCGAGCTCGCTCATCGTGAGCCTGATCGGCTTCGCGGCCGCCGGCATCGCCGGCGCTGCCGTCGCGACGGTCGCCATGCTGCTGCCGAGCGGGGTGCTGGTCTACGCCGCATGCCGCGGCTGGGAACACCTGCGGGAGAGCCGCTGGCGTCCCGCCATCGAGCACGGGCTCGCGCCGGTGACGGTGGGGCTGGTCTTCGCGAGCGCGCTCACGGTCACGCAGGCGGCGGATCACCATGTCGGCGCGTACCTGGTCACCGCGATCGCCACGGTCGTGCTCGTCATGACACGCATCAACCCGCTCGTCGTGATGGCCATCGCCGCGGCGCTGGGTCTGCTCGGCGTGATCTGAGCGCGTTGGACTGACGCGGCATTCCGGGGCACACA
>DASRIY010000214.1:0-7347 GCA_035649755.1 Candidatus Methylomirabilota bacterium | reverse complement strand
CCAGCAGGTCGACCTCTACGGCGTGAGCAAGCGTCTGACCTGGAAGGCGCGCAGCGACGAGGTGCTCCAGGCCAATACCATGGCGCTCAAGGACGGGAAATAGCGGCGGCGAGGACCTTTGCAGGAGTTGTAAGATAGGAGGCGCCGGGCGGCCGTAATTCAGTGGCAGAATGCCAGCTTCCCAAGCTGGACGTCGCCGGTTCGAATCCGGTCGGCCGCTCCAACAAATCGAAAGGGGGTTACGGGACGAGAGCCCGTAACCCCCTCCTCTTCGACCGCCGCACGATTGAACTCGTCCGCTCAGCCGGGCTACATTGCCGCCGGGACGCCGACGCCCAACGCCGGTCACCGGGAGGCATGCCATGGCCGCCATCAATGCTCGGGCGTACCTGTCACCCTCACTGATCTTGCTCGCGATGGATTGGCCGGACGGCGAGAGTCGTCAGGACTTTCTTGGCTTCGCCATCCGTCGCACGCCGGGCTTCCAGGATCATGCGACCGGCGTCGATGAGGCCAGCAGCTGGCTACCGAACCGCCTGTCATTTACCGGACCGCCCGCGGCGGGGCAACCCGACTTCCCGTCGAACGTTGCCCCGATTCAGAAGTTCATGTGGTGGGACGCGCGGCTTGAGGGCCGAAACGCCGGCGACCCGCTGACGTACGAACTGACGCCAGTCTGTGGGACGCCGGGCGCCTTGCAGCTCATCACGACGGATGCTTTCACCCTCACGGTCGTGCTGCCGCGGCACGTCGAGTTCGGCATCGGCACGTGGTTCAACCGGGCCGTGATGAGCTCGCAGGCCTTCACGCGCAAAGTGCAGGCGTTCAGCGCCGCGGGACAGCCGCTCACGCCCGCCCAGGCCCTCGACCTTCGCGGCTGGCTCGCCAACGGGATGCAGGCGCCGGTGCCGGAGTTCGTCGGCCCGGCGCTCGCGCCGTTCGATTCGGCAGTCGGCGCGATCTATCACCTCACCGACACGGTGTGGATCATCCCGGCCCTGCAGGCCGCTATGGCGTCCAAGAGCATCGGGCTCGTGTACGACGCCAAAGACCCGAGCGCGAGCGCCGGCGCGCTGGCCGCGCTGACGGGCGCGCAGTTCTTCCCGCGAAACAAGACGAACATCATGCACAACAAGTTTCTGGTGGCCGGCGACCGGCTGCTGGCCGGGCAAGCCCCCGCGCCGCGGCGGCTGACCTGCGGCTCCGCGAATTACACCACGCAAGGCCTCACGTCTCAGGCGAATCTGATCCACACGTTCGAGTCGCCCGAGCTGGCGCAGCTCTACTTCGAGCGCTTCCTGCTCATCAAGAGCAACCCGACCCGGGGCACCACGGCCCAGCACGCCGGCTGGTCGAGCACGGTGTCGGTGGGCGACGCGGGCCTCCGCGTGTTCTTCTCGCCGGAGCGCGGCAATCCCGGCGATGACAGTGCGTCGATCGAGACGATCGTCGCGAACGTCCATGCCGCGCGCAGCTCAGTCATTTTCTGCCTTTTCACACCGACCGACGAGAAGCTGCGGCAGGCCTGTTTCGCGGTCGGCGACGCGGGCAAGATGATGTTCGGGCTCGTCAACCGCATCGCGCGCGACGAGCCCGGGCTCACCCCGACGGCGGCCGGCAACATTCCGGCCGACCAGATCGCAGCGCTCGAGCTCTACCACCGCTCGCGGAATAACCGGGACGCGATAGGGGCGGAATTCTTCAGTGCGGCATTGACCCCGGCCGGGTTTCAGACCGAGATCAATGTGTTCCCTGGAGAAAATGCGCCAAGCTACCCACCGGTGCTCGTGCACCACAAGTTCATCGTGATCGACGCCGAGACCGATGCGCCCGTCGTCTACACTGGATCGGCCAACATGAGCGGAAATTCTGTCTTTCGGAACGACGAGAATCTGCTGGAGATCAAGGGCTCGGCGCGACTTGCGCAGCTCTATCTCGCCGAGTTCCTCCGGCTGTACGAGCACTACCGTGCGCGCGCCCGGTTCATCGAGTGGAAGCGCAGCGGACAGGCGCCGCAGGACGCGGGCTTCGCGCTGCGGCCCAATCGCGGCTGGGCGGACCGGCACTACACAGCGGGCGCGCCGGAGTACAAGGCGCGCGTGCGAATGCTGAGCGTCACGTAGCGAGAATGTCGCGGTAAGCAAAACTCAGAAAATGGCCGAGGGGAGGGCACGTCCATGCGCACAAGGAAGCTCGTGGCCGCGATGGTGCTCGGGTTCGCGTCTCTTGCCATGACCGCGACGGCGCCGGCCGCAGAGCGACACGACCGGGAAGGTCACCGTCGAGTCGAAGACGGTGGCAGTCGGGGTCGGAGTCTCCTGGGGTGACGGGATGCTCACCTACCGCGGCAAGCAGCACAAGTTCGCGGTCGAAGGGCTGTCCGTGATCGACCTCGGGGTCTCGAAGGTCAGCGCGACGGGCGAGGTGAGTGATCTGAAGAAGCTCGAGGACTTCGCGGGCACCTACGCCGCGGCCGGGGCGGGAGCGGCGGCGGGCGGCGGTGCCGGGGTCGTGGCCCTGACGAACCAGAACGGCGTGAAGATGAAGCTCCAGGCGACCGCCCAGGGCGTGAGGCTGACTGCGGCCGGCGCCGGCGTCACGATCAAGCTGAAGAACTAGGGCCCCGACGACGAGGGGCTACGGGGAGACCCGTAGCCCTTTCGAGCGTCTGCGTCGAGCTCGGCGCGTCTCCGTCAGGCGTATGGGGCCGGCGCCGGGTTCCGCCCGAAACCGCTTTCCGAGCGCGGTCCGTCAGCCTGTATTGGTTGCAGACGACATTGAAGCGACGCGCATCTGAGCAGAGGGAAATTGATCAAAGTAGTCTTCATGTGCGCGGGAGCGGCCTCGGCGATTTTTCGTCGCAGCTCCTTCACGCATTGGTCCGTCCAGCTTTTCAAGTCCTCCTCTTGAATGTGCAAGAGCCGGTCTTGCGTGAAGCCGAAGCTCGCTCGCTGAAGGATCTCGAACTTCTTCTCGACGAGCGATCGCTGAGTTTCATTCAGAGGGGAATCCTGCTCCGTCTTCACTGGCCGGCGCCGATCGAGACCGGGAAGTTGACCGTCTCCTCCCGGTACGCTGACGGGATGTACGCGAACTCGAGACGGATCTCCTTCAGCTTCCTCGCCTTCAAGGCCTCGGCGGGGAACTCCACGTCCAGTGATTGGATGGCTTCTTGCCCGGGGTCGAGGCGCTCACTGCCGTACGTGTTGAACTTGAATGTTGGCTCGGTCCGCGCGTCCTCGAGCTTGATGGGCTGTCCCTGAGCATCGATGTAGAGAAGCCGTCCCTCGAGCAGCCGCACCGTCTGATTCGCCGAGGTGTTCTTCAGCCTGAGCGTGCCCGTGAGCTTGGCCGCGGTGACGATCCGGTCGGACCCTTTCTCGATCCGCTCCGCGACCTTCATGTCTGTGACTTCGCCCATGACGATTCCGGCCTTGACCTTCAGCGCCGCGGGTGTCACCGCGTACGTCCTGTCTTCGATTGGCGCGGCCACCGCCGCCGGTTGCGACACGGGACCGAGGCTCAGCCAGGCCACGAGGGCCACGAGCGCGGCGCCCAGGCCCCACCGCCAGAAAGTGTCCTTCTTCTGGGCAGGAAGCTCGATGGCGAGGAACTTGCGCTGAGCGACGATCGGGATGACCGCCACCATGAACGCGATGACGGCCTTCGCGGGAATTCCTGCATCCGGGTAGAACCCCAGGGACCGCAGAATCCAGCTCCCGCCGATGCTGCCGACGAGACCGAGGGTGATATCCCAGTTCAGCCCGAAGCCCCCGCGCTTCAGGACCCAGCCTGCCAGTAAGCCCGCCAGCACTCCCGCGAGAATCCACGTCAAGAACGTCATGACTCTTCCTCCTCGTCTTCTGGTTGCCACACAGCCGCATCACTTCCCCGATACCGTCCCACGTGTCGCGCCACCGCCCGGACGCGCTCGACCGCCGCGGTGGAGCAGACGCGACGTCGGCACGCGCGCGGACCAGGCGATCGACTGCCGCCCCCTCGGCTCGGCAGACTCCGAAGCCGGACGTCGCCGGTTGGGAATCCGGTCGGCCGCTCCAACTCATGGGGTTACGGGGAGACCCGTAACCCCATCCCGTAGTTGCCGCTTGCTACCGTCGCCTCGTAGAGAAGCTCCTGCGAGCGGAGCCGAGACTCCCCGTGTCCCCGAATGCGCACGGAGCTTCCGTCCGGGAGGATGCGCCGAGCCTTCACGGTGTCAGCGAGCTGGATCTCGAGGATCTGACGGAGCTGGCTCTGGAGGCAGAGATCCAGGACCGGGAACGCGATCTCGACGCGGCGGTCGAGATTGCGAGGCATCCAGTCCGCGGAGGAAAGCAGATATTCAGGGTCCCCACCGTTCTCGAAGTAGGAGATCCGCGCGTGCTCGAGGTAGCGGTCGACGATGGAGATGACACGGATTCTCGACGAGAGCCCGAGCACTCCTGGGCGCAGGCAGCACATGCCGCGCACGATCAGGTCGATCCGCACGCCCGCCTCGCTGGCGCCGTACAGCTCCTCGATCAGGCGACGATCGACGAGGCCGTTCATCTTCGCGATGATCCGCGCGGGGCGGCCGGCCCGGGCGTGGGTCCCCTCGCGGCGGATACGCTCGACGAGCCCTTCGCGCAAGTCCCCGGGCGCGAGCAGAAGGTGATGGAATTCGCGTGGGCGCATATGACCGGTGAGGAGATTGAACAGCGCGGTAAGGTCGTCGCCGAACGAGTCGCGGCAGGTGAAGAGCCCGAGGTCGCCGTAGACGCCGCCCGTCTGCACGTTGTAGTTCCCGGTGGCGAGGTGACAGTAGCGCCGCAGGCCATCGGTGTCTTGCCGGACGACGAGGCACGCCTTGCAGTGAGTCTTGAGGCCGGCGCGGCCGTAGACGACGTGGGCGCCCACCGCCTCGAGCGCGCGCGCCCAGCGGATGTTCGCCTCCTCGTCGAAGCGGGCCTGCAGCTCGACGAGGACGGTGACCTCTTTGCCATTCTCGACGGCCGTGCGCAGCGCGTGCGCGATGGGTGAGGCCGGGCTCACGCGGTAGAGCGTCATCTTGATGGCGAGCACCTTGGGATCGACGGCGGCCTCGTGCACGAAGCGGGTGACCGCGTCGAAGGCGTGGTAGGGGTGATGCGCGAGAACGTCCCCCGCCCGGATCGCGGTCCAGATGTCGGACGCGCTCTCGAATGCCGGGACCGGCTGTGGCGGCAGCGGGCGGTCCTTCAGCCGAGGGAGATCGAGGGCGGCGTAGAGCTGGAACAAGTCGGAGAAGGCGGTGAAGGCTTCGCCCGCGTACAGGTCCTCGGGCGAGAGCTCCAGCTCGTCGAGCAGCGTGGCGAGGATGTCGGATGGGAGATCTGTGCCGTACTGCAGCCGCACGGCCGTCCCGAGGCGGCGCTCCCGCACGCCCTCTTCGATGCTGGCGAGCAGATCCGCGGCGCCGCCCCGCGCGTGTAAATCTGCATCGCGCGTGACGCGGATGGCACTGCTCGACACGATGTCGTAGCCGTTGTAGATGCTCGGCAGGTGCTGCCGAATCACGTCCTCGAGCAGCATGAAGACGTGCTTGCCGGTAGGATCGGGCAGGGCGACAAAGCGCGGGAGGACCTGGCTCGGGAGGTGGATCACCGAGAGCGAGCCCATCGGCAGCGCCGAAGGCGTCGACGGCCGGATGGAGACCACGAGGCACGGCGAGCGGTTACCAAGGTAGGGGAAGGGATGGCCGGGATCGACGGCTAGCGGCGTCAGCACGGGCAGGAGCGTGCGGCGGAAGTACTCCTCGAGGAAGTGCTCTTGCTCGTCGCTGACCTCCTTGGGGCGGAGCAGGAGGATCCCCTCGGCGATGAGCGACGGCTGGATCTCGCCAAGGAAGCAGTGGTGCTGAGCGTCCGCCAGCTCACGGACTCGCGCCGCGACCGCCCGTGCCGTCTCCACGGGTGTGAGCCCATCGGGTCCCGGGCTGTGATCGCCCGCGTGGATGCGGCGCTTCAGCGCCGCCACCCGCACCATGAAAAACTCGTCGAGGTTCGAGCTGAAGATGGCGAGAAACTTCACCCGCTCGAGCAAGGGCACGGTCGGATCCTGCGCCTCCTCGAGCACGCGCCGATTGAACTCGAGCCACGAGAGCTCGCGGTTGACGAACGCGTCCGAGTTCACTCAGCCTCTCCCGCGAAAGGTCTCGCGCAGCAGAATGGCGTCGCGAATCCCGCGCGTGCACACCGCCAGCGACAGGTAGCCGCCGAAGACCATGACCTCTTCGATGACGATGGCGCCGGCCAGGATGATGTCGACGCGCTCGGCCTTGAGGCTGCGGATCTTCCGGCGCTTTCGTCGGGACAGACCTTCGAGTCCCTCCCGGACGGCCGTGACGTCGGACTGGTGGAGCCGCAGCCCGTGGCGGCGCGCGGTCTCGCCATGAGCACGGAGGTGGATGCCGGCCAGAGTGCGGACGGTGCCTCCGAGACCCACCATGATCTCGCCACGCGCGGCGGGAGGCAGGCCGATCATGAGTTGCGCGTGGATCTCGCGGCGAAGCGCTCGAAGCTCGAGCGGCGTGGGTGGATCGTGGCGAACGAAACGGCGCGTGGTCCGGACGGCGCCGAGCGCGAGGCTCGCCGTCGAGACGACCTTGCGGTGCCGTACCCGGCTAAGCTGGAGGCTGGCACCGCCCAGGTCTACGACGAGGCCGTTGTCGAACGCCAAGCTCTCGAGGGCGGCATCGACGCCGAGCCGCGCCTCGTCTCGGGCGCTGAGGACCTGCACGTCGATGCCCTCGTCGCGCCGGAGCCGGTCGAGCAGGCGCTCGCGGTTCTCGGCGTCCCGCACGGCCGACGTCGCGACGGCGACGATGCGCGGACCTCGACCATTCGGAAAGTGCCGAGCGAAGAAGCGGTGCACGGCCCGCAGTGTCGCGTCGATCGCCTCGCGGGGCAGGGTGCCGGGCGCGCCGCCGCCCAGCCGCGTGGGCACTCGCTCCTCGGCGAGGACGCGATAGCCCGTGTCGGGGGTGACTCGCGCGACCAGCAGGCGAACGGCCGTCGAGCCGAGGTCGACGACTGCGACTAGTTCGGCCGGCTCAGCCCAGCTGGATCGCAACGCCGGCCCTGTCGGTCATACGTCTCGCTCGTCCACGACGGGCGGCGGGTCGGTCCGAGGCTCGGTGATCTCGGCGGGGCCGGCGAGAGTCCTGAGGATGCGTGGCTTGAGGAACCAGCGGAGCCGCCCGTCGGCGGCGGGACCGTCGGGAAGGTCCACCAGAGCCGCGCCGCCCGTCGCGAACGCGAGCCGCTCGCCCTGCGCGGCACCGAGCAGGCGCGCGAGCAGCGCGCCGAGGAGAGGCTCATGGCCGACGAG
>DASRIY010000213.1:0-5616 GCA_035649755.1 Candidatus Methylomirabilota bacterium | reverse complement strand
TGAGAGAGTCAGGCCGACGGTGGCGCGGGTCGATCTGGGGGCGGTCCGGGGGAATTTCCAAGCGATCGTCGAGCATTTGAAACGGGGACGGCCGGTCGGGACACCGGGCGTCATCGCCGTGGTGAAGGCGAACGCCTACGGTCACGGCGCGGCGCAGGTGGCGCGGGCGCTGGAGGACGCGGGAGCGGACCTGCTCGCGTGCGCCGACATCGAGGAGGGCGCCGCGCTGCGGGCGGCGGGCGTGCGCGCCGAGATCCTGGTGTTCGGCGCGCTCAGCGTCAGCGATCTCGACGGCGTCTTCGACTGCCGCCTCACGCCCACGATCTCGTCGCCGGGCGCGGCCCGGGCGGTGGCCGCGGCGGCGGCGCGCCACCGGCAGCGGGTGCGCTATCACCTGAAGGTCGACACCGGGATGAACCGCCTCGGATTCCGCTTCGACAACCTGCGCCGCACGCTCCCCGAGGTGCTGGCCAGCGAGCACCTCGAGCTCGACGCGGTCTTCACGCACTTCGCCACCGCCGACGATCCCGCGTCGACCTTGTTCGACGAGCAGCGCCGGCGCTTCGAGCGAGTGCTGGCCGACCTGCCCGCGCTGGGCGCCCATCCACGGTATCGGCACGCTGCCAACAGCGCCGCCGTCGTGCGCGATTCCCGCGTCTGGTTCGATCGCGTGCGACCGGGGCTCCTGCTCTACGGGATCGTGCCCCCGCCGCTCACATCGACGATCGCCCTCACGCCGGTCATGACGCTCGCGAGCCGCGTCACCGCGGTAAAGGGCCTCCGAACCGGTGACGTCACCGGGTACGGAGCCCGCTTCACCGCCCCGAAACCGACCACCATCGCGATCGTGCCGGCGGGCTATGCCGACGGCCTCGACCTCCGGCTGGCCGGGCGCGGCGTGGTGCTGATCCGGGGCCGGCGGGCGCCGATCGTGGGATCGGTGTGCATGGACATGCTGATGGTCGACGTCACGGGCATGGACGTCTCGCCCGGCGACGAGGTCGTCTTCATCGGCAGTCAGGACGGCGACACGATCGACGCGCGCGAGATGGCCGAGACGATCGGCACGATTCCCTGGGAGATCGTCTGCCGCGTCGGGACCCGGATCGAGCGGGTCTACGACTGACGGGGAACGATCCAGAGGCGGAGCACCGAGTCACGCTCCCGGAAGTGGACGCGGATCGTCTCCGCCGGTGCCCAGTCTCCCATGTCGAAGTCGTGCGAGACGATCCGCGCGCCAGGGCTGAGTTCGCGGAGCAGCTTCGGCCGCAGGCGAAGGTTCAGCTCGGGCGACAGGTATAGCGTCACCGCGGTCGCGGGGCTGAGATCGGTCTGGAACAGGTCGCCCGCGCGAAAGGTCACCCGATCGGCGACCCCGGCCCGGCGGGCCGACTCCACGCTCTCGGCCACCAGCTTCGGATCGATCTCGACGCCGACGCCCCGCGCCCCGAAGTCGCGCGCCGCCGCGATCACCACCCGGCCGTCGCCCGAGCCCAGATCGTAGACGACGTCGCTCGGCCCTACGAGGGCCAGGCGTAGCATCTCGCCCACCACCTCGTGCGACGTCTGGACGTACGGCACCTCCGCGCCCGGATAGAGGCACCCGGAAACACCGATGAGAGCCAGAGCCAGGACGCAGGCGAGCGCTCGACGTGACACGACCGGCCGGATGGTACCATTGCCGCGTGTCGGGCGGCCTCTCTCTCCGGCGCAGCGCCGCGCTCGTGGACCGGTACGCCGACATCGGGATCGCGATCGCGGCCCTCCTCTTGTTCATGCCCGGTCTCGGCGCCGTGCATCTGTTCGATCGGGACGAGATCAACTTCGCCGAGATCGCGCGCGAGATGCTGGTCACCGGCGAGTGGTCGCAGCCGAGCGTCGGCTTTCGCCCCTTCTACGAGAAGCCGCCGCTCTTCATGTGGCTTCAAGCCGCCAGCATGAGCGTCTTCGGCGTCGGCGAGTTCGCCGCGCGCTTGCCGAATGCGCTCTGCGGCGCGATCACGCTGGTCCTGCTGTACCGGATCGGTGCGCAGATCCGCGGCCGGGTCTTCGGCCTGCTGTGGGTTCTGGGCTATCTGGGATCGCTCCTGCCGCACCTCTATTTCCGCAGCGGCATCATCGATCCGTGGTTCAACCTGTTCATCTTCCTCGGGCTCTTCGTGCTCATCCGCTGCGCGCACGAGCCCTCAGCGCCGCGCGCCGCCCTCGGCGGGCTCTTCCTCGGTCTCGCCACGCTCACGAAGGGCCCGGTCGGCGTCCTGATTCCCGCCCTCTGCGTGGGCGGGTACTGGGCGACCCGGCGGTTTCGCTTGCCGATCGCCCCGCGCTACCTGCTCGTCGCCGGCGCGGCGGCGGCGGCCACGGTCCTGCCGTGGGTGGTCGTCGATCTCGCGCGCAACGGGCCCGATTTCATGCTCGAGCTGGCGCGGCGTCACGTGAAACTCGTCGCCGGCGACAAGACGGTCCACACCGGATTCGCCGGATACCACGTCGTGGTCCTGCTGCTCGGCTGCTTCGCCGCGTCCCCTTTCGCCGTCCAGGAGATGCTGAAGCCGTCGGGCGGCGACGAACGGCAGCGCGACTTCCGCCGCTGGATGCTGATTCTCTTCTGGGTCGTGCTGGTCGCTTTTTCGCTGGTGCAGACCAAGGTCGTTCACTACTCGAGCCTGTGCTACTTCCCGCTGACCTACCTGGCCGCCCTCCAGCTCGAGCGCATCGTGGTCGGCCGGGAACCGTTCGGCTGGACGCGCTGGGCGGTGGGCCTCACCGGCTCGCTGGTGGCCGCCGTCGCGATCGCCGCCCCGTTCGCGATGATGCGCCGCGAGACGATCGCGCCGCTCTTCGCGGCCTCTCCCTTCGCGCACGCGAGCCTGATGGCGCCGGTCACCTGGACCGGCCTCGAATCCCTCGCCGGCGTCTGGCTCCTCGGCGTCCTGGGCGCCGCCCACCTTCTCCACGCGCGGCGCGCCTTCGCTCGGAGCGCGATCGTCCTCTTCGCGGGAACCGGCGTGTTCGTGCCGCTGGCGCTCGCGTGCTTCGCCGGCAAGGTCGAGGCGCACACGCAGCGTGCGGCGGTCGAGTTCTTCCAGGCGCGGCGGGGCGAGCGCTGCTACCTGCTCACCCGGAGCTACCGGAGCTTCGCGCACTGGTTCTACGCGCGCACCACCGAGGCCGCGCCGGAGGACAACGTGCTGGTCCGGGGTCCGATCGATCGGCCGGTCTACCTGGTCACCAAGATCACCGCGGTCAAGGACTTCGAGGCCGTCGGAACGTTCCGGGAGATCGGCCGCCGAAACGGCTTCGTCTTCTGGCGCCGCGATCCGTGATGGCCTAGGGCCAGTTGCCGCTGTTGGGCCCGTGCCACTTGCCGTGGTTCAGGTCGTAGCGGAAGCCGACGGCCGTGAACGGAAAGCGGACGTTGTCGCCCAGGATGTGCAACGTGGCGCCCCACCACGTGTCGCGCCGCACGCTCAAGGAGTTCATGATCTCCTCGAGGGAGAGCCCGATCTCGATCCCGATCTGCCGCTCGCGCTTGTCCACGTCGTCGGTCGGATAGCCCTTCACCCCGTAGGTCCCCGACAGGTAGAGGTACCGGAGCGGCCCGATATTGATGTTGAGGCGGCGGGCCAGCCCCGCGAGCTTCAGATCCATGGCGTAGACGTCGTGCTTGTAGCTGCCGAAGTGCGAGGTACGGAATCCCACCAGGTCGTCGATGCGCGCCGTCAGCACCAGCAACGCCGTGCCGGTGCCGAGGCCGTCCATCAGGAGGTCGCCCCACGAGAAGCCGTACTTCGTGAAGCCGTCGGCGATCTCGTTCACCAGCCCGCCGGTGAACGCCGTGCCCGCGGCCAGCAGGCGCGCCGCGGTGTCGGACAAGCCGAGCTTGCCGTAGATGAAGCTGAACTCCTTGGTGATGACGTAGTAGTCCGCGAAGTGGGAGGCCTTGTCGGCGCCGCCGAACTCGGTGTTGGTGCCGAAGAGCCCCTCGTCCTTCACGTTGAAGGACGTGTGGTCGAACGTGATCGTCGCCTTCGCCGCCGTGACTGCGACCTCGCCGAAGGCGACGAGCCCCGCCAGGAGCCACCGAGGCTTCTTCTCGGTCGGTGCCGCCGGCTGCTCGGCGGTAACGGCATCGGCCCTCGGCGCATCGCCCGCAGGCCGCTCGTCGGCCGCCGCCAGTCTGAGCCCAGCCAGCCGACATTCGCTGTCTTGGCCGTCGTCCGCCATCAGGCGATAGCGCGGACATGTCGTTTCCGCCGGCGTCAGCGATAGCTCACGGAACTTCTCCTGCGCGCCGACTGTTCCCGCCGCGACGAGCGCGAGAACGACGACACAGACGGGACTCAGTACGACGCGGCCGCGAGGGCTCAGGGGAAGTTTCCGCTGTTGGGCCCGTGCCACTTGCCGTGGTTCAGGTCGTAGCGAAAGCCGACCGCGGTGAACGGCCAGCGGACGTTGTCGCCCGCGAAGTGGAGCACGTAGCCCCACCACGTGTCTCGGGTGACGCCGAGGTCCGTCAAGATCTGCTCGAGATTCAGGCCGATCTCCAGGCCGATCTGGCGCTGCCGCTCCGCCGGAGGTCCGTCCGGGTAGCCCTTGGTCCCGTAGGTGAACGAGAAGAAGAGATACCGGAGCGGCCCGATGTTGAGATTGAGGCGGCGGGCCAGTCCGCTGAGCTTCAGGTCCATCGAGAAGACGTCGTGGGTATAGCCGTCCAGATGCGACGTGCGGACTCCCAGGAGGTCGTCGGTGCGCGTCGCCATCAGCAGCGTCGCGTACCCGGCGCCGAGCCAGTCCATCACGATGTCCTCGTACGAGAAGCCCGGGTGCGAGAACCCGTCGCCCACCTCGTTCAGCGCGCCGCCCACCATCGCCGTGAGCAGCCCCATCGACAGCGCGGCGTTCTCGGAATAGCCGAGCTTGCCGAAGATGTAGGAGAACTCCTTGGAGATGACGAAGTAGTCCGAGAAGTGGGCGGCCTTGTCGGCGCCGCCGTCGAGGGTGTTGGCGCCGAAGAAGCCCTCGCGCGTCACGTGGAAGGGCTCGGCTTGGTGCCCGAGCAGCCCCTTGCCGGCAGTGACCGCAAGCTCGGCCCCGATGACGAGGGGCCCCAGCCACTTCCGCGGCTCTCGCTCGGCGCGAGCCGGCAGATACGGCGAGCTTTCGGCGCTCGGCGCGTAGGGCCCATCGGCCAGCCCGAAGTCGAGCGCCCCCCAGTACCCATCGGCGGCGGGGTTGAGCAGGCGATATTTCGGCTCGGGATCTCCGTAGACGAGCGGCTGCGCCGCCAGCGGTCTCGACACGGCAATCGCCAGGAGCGCCGCCAGCAGTGCGGCGAGCGTGCGAGCACGCAACAGTGCCCGCCGTTATGCCGGGCGTTTGGTCATCTGCCCGGGGTCCATGCCGTAGAAGAGGCGCGCGCCGCCGTCGCCGGGCCGCGGCCAGGGATGCTCGCGCAGCACGTTTTCGTTGATGTCCGCGCCCCAGCCCGGGGCGTCGCTCAGCCAGATGTGCCCGTCGCGGATCGTCGGCGCCTTGGTGACGAGGGTTCCCTTCCACGGCACGTCGTCGATGTCGATCTCCATGATCCGCACGTTCGGGAGCACCGCGCAGAGG
>DASRIY010000212.1:0-2159 GCA_035649755.1 Candidatus Methylomirabilota bacterium | reverse complement strand
GAATGCGCCAAGCGGGCCGGCGCCGACGTCGTGCTGACGCTGACCGCCTGCTACGTCTGAACGGCGGCGGGCGCCATGGGCCTGGAGGATCAGGCGGCGGTGAAGCGGGTTGCGGACGAGCACGGCAGCGGGGTGGTGGTCCTGCTCGGGACTCCCGATGCCGAGAGCACTCAGACGCTCGCCCAGACCGTCGTCGCCGGCGATCCCTCCTACGCGGGCCCACTGGCCGGAGTCCCGTTGGGGCTCCCCGTCTTCCACGTGTTCGAGCCGGAAGTACGCGACCAGGTACCCGGTGACGTCTACGAGGCCCAGGTCGCCCTGATGGAAATGAGCCTCGATCGCGACGCGATCCTCGCCGGCCTTCGCGAGGCGCGGCGCGCCGGGGCGACGACGTGAGGTGACGCAGCCGAACGCCATGCCCACGAGGACAGGCCCCCCGCGCCGCGCGCCCGCCGTGGTGCGCATCGTGCGCGCTCGGCCTCGGCTGTTCGCGTGCGGCGCGATCGGCGCGGTCGTCGTTGGCATCGCGTTCGCGACGAGCTGGCGGCCCGCGACGCGGCTCCTCACCGGCTGGGACGTGGGCGTCGCCCTCTATCTCGCGCTCGTCTTCCAGATGATGGGCCGCTCGACCATCCACACCATGCGCCAGCACGCGGCCGAGCAGGACGAGGGCCGGCTCACCATGCTGGTGCTGACGGTGGCCTCGGCGCTGGCTAGCCTGGCGACCATCTTCGCTCACCTCGGTGGCGCCGCGGGCGCCACCGGCGTCCGGCCACCGGCCAATGTCGCCCTCGCCGCCTTCACGATCCTCCTCTCCTGGGCCTTCATCCACACGATCTTCGCGCTCCACTACGCCCATGAGTTCTACGACGAGACCGACGGCGGCGGCCTCGCCTTCCCCGGCGACCGCGAGCCCGACTACTGGGACTTCGTCTATTTTTCGTTCGTCATCGGCATGACATCGCAGGTGTCCGACGTTGCCATCACCAGCAAGCTGATCCGCCGCACCGCGGCCGCGCACGGCATCGTGTCGTTCGTGTTCAACGCCGCGCTCCTCGCCTTGACGATCAATCTCGCCGCGAGCGCCCTGTGAGGGCCGCGGCGCGAGCACACGCGCAACGAGATGACAGGGAGACCAGAATGAACCGCCGAACGGGGTTGTCGATCATCGTGTCCGTGGCGCTCCTGACGTCCCTCGGCGGGAGCACCGGCGGCCAGGCGCAGCAGTCGGAGATCAGCTTCTTCATCACGAGCGCGGGCCCGGGAAAGGGCGGAGACCTCGGCGGCCTCACCGGCGCGGACCAGCTCTGCCAGCTCCTCGGCGCGACGGCCGGCGCGGGGACGCAAACCTGGCGCGCGTACCTGAGCACCCAGGGCCCCGGCGCGGTCAACGCCCGCGACCGCATCGGCCGCGGCCCGTGGCTGAACGCCAAGGGCCTCATCGTCGCGAAGGACCTCGCCGAGCTGCACGGCCAGAACAACATCAACAAGCAGACGGCGCTCACCGAGAAGGGCAATCAGGTCAATGGGCGCGGCGACACGCCGAACATGCACGACATCCTCACGGGCTCCCAGCCCGACGGCAGGGCGTTCCCGCCCGGCGAGGATCGCACCTGCGGCAACTGGACGAAGAGCGGGGCGGGCGCGGCGATGGTCGGCCATCACGACCGGCAGGGGCTCAGCGACGACGACGCGTCGAAGTCCTGGAACTCGTCGCATGCCTCGCGCGGCCCCGACGGCGGCTGCAGCCAGAACGATCTGAAGAGCACCGGCGGCAACGGGCTCTTCTACTGCTTCGTCGCCCGGTAGCGTCCCCGCGCCGGTGGGTCAATCCACTGGTCACCGGTGGGTGACCACCGATCGAGTCGCTTGCAACCGCTTGATTCAGCGCGCGTCCCATGTGGCACCTGCTTTGCTCCATGCTCCATAGGGTGGGACCGGCCGCCGTTCGGCTCGGTGAGCCGAGAACGGCGAAGGAGGCGCGAATGAGCTGGAGGCAGGGGGCGATTGCTGGACTCGCAGCGCTCTACCTTCTCGGTCTGGGATTCCTCGCCGGCATGACCGCCGACCGCCTGTGGTTCGACGCCGAGCGAACCATGATCCTCGCGCGGCTCACGCTGGCCACGATGCAGGCCAAGGAACGTCTGATGCTGCTCGAG
>DASRIY010000211.1:0-2884 GCA_035649755.1 Candidatus Methylomirabilota bacterium | reverse complement strand
GGGATACCAGCGTCCGAAGCTGGAGCATCACGGCGAGAGCACCGTCCTGACGGTGAAGACGGTGCGCCACGACGAGACCGGGACGCAGCTCGAGATCGGCGCTGTCGACATCTTCGTCGGCGCGCGCTACGCGATCGCCATCGGCCAGTCGAGTCCCGATGCTCTCGAAGGTGCACGCGAGCGGCTCAGGACACGTCCGGAGGTTGCCACGCACGGGCCCATGGCGGCGGCATGGGCAGTGCTCGACGCGGTGATCGACGACACCGAACGCGTCGTCGACGGGCTCGGCGATCAGCTCGAGAGGACCCAGGTGGCTGTGTTCCATGGTGATCAGGATCAGAGCGAGCCGATCTACCTCCAGCTCCGCGAGGCGGCCCGGCTCGCTCGCGCCACGCATCCCATGCTCACGATCTTCGACAGACTCGAGCGTGGCGAGCTCGTGGAGGCGCCCCAGGCGCTGTCGCCGCTCCTCGGTGACGTCAGTGACCACGCCCGCCGCCTGTCCGAGGAGGTCATGGCGCTCGGCGAGGCGCTCGACGGACTGCTCAACGCCAACCTGGCGAGGGTGTCCGTACGGCAGAACGTCATCGTCCAGCAGGTGTCCGCCTGGGCGGCGATCGCCGCCGTGGCCACCATCATCACCGGCATCTACGGCATGAACTTCCGCCACATGCCCGAGCTCGGCTGGATCTTCGGCTACCCGCTGGCGATCGCCATCATGGCCATCACCGTCGTCGTGCTCCACTGGTACTTCAAGCGCGTCGGTTGGCTGTGACGCGGTCGGCGAGGGCCGAAAATCCCCGTTTCAGGGACCTTCAGCCCTGGTCGAGCCTCCAGTAGCGCGGCATCCTGGTGGGGGGCGTGGGCGTGCCACCACTCCACGGGACCCCCAGCTGATTCCCTTCCAAACCGAAGGAGCAATCATGGACTTCTCCGCACAGTTCGATGATCTCCAGAAGCGCGTCGGCGAGGCCAAGGCGGCGGCACAGACTGCCGCCACCGAGTCGCGCGACCAGCTCAAGCAGCGCATCGGTCAAGCCCAGGACGACCTCGACAAGGCCGTCGAGGAAACCAAGCAGCAGGGCAGCCAGGTCGCCGGCGAGGCACGAAGCAAGTGGGCGCAGATGAAGGCCGACGCCGCCGCCCGGAGGGAAGACGTCAAGGCCAAGATCGACCAACGGTCCCGGGAGCTGGACGCCAAGACCGCCGCCACCGACGCCGGCTGGGCCGAAGAGAACGCCCTTGACGCCCTCGACTACGCCGCCTGGACCGTCTCCAACGCGCGGCTGGCCGTGCTCGACGCGATCGACGCCCGCGTCTACGCCGACGAGCAGGCCAAGCGCGCCGCGGGCCAATGAAGCCGGGCGACGAGCTCGTCAAAGGTGATCAGGCACACGCAAAGCCGCAGGACAGCAGGGCAGAGCGGATGATCGAGTGACGACCGCGGATCGCGGTGACGCGCCGAGCATGGGCGCGCTGTCGAAGCACGCTGAGCCCCGGAAGGCTCCGCCAGACACCCAAGGCTGGTGGGCCGAGGTCAACAGCCTCGATCTCGCCGTCTACGCGGCGATCGCCGCCACGCCCACCCCCACTTTGGACTGCGTCTTTCGACGGCTGTCCCGGGCCGCCGACAACTCGAAGCTGTGGATAGCGAGTGCCGCAGCCCTGGCGACCGTCGGGGGACCGGGCGGCCGCCGCGCTGCGGTCAACGGTCTCGCCTCGGTCGCCGTCACCTCGGCTGTCGTCAACTTGGTGCTCAAGCCGCTCGGCCGCCGGCAACGACCCGACCGCGCCATCCACCACGTCCCGATCACCCGCCAGGTGACGATGCCTCGCACCACCTCGTTCCCGTCGGGCCACGCGGCGTCGGCGTCCGCCTTCGCCACCGGCGTGGCCAGTGCGGCACCTGCGGCCGGGATCCCTGTCAGCACCGCCGCCACGCTCGTCGCCTACTCGCGAGTCCACACGGGCGTCCACTACCCCCTCGATGTGATCGCCGGATCCCTCACGGGTGAGGCGCTGGCGCTGCTCACCGTCGCCGCCCTCGCCCGCCGCCGCCGACGGCTCGACCGCTGACCGCCGAGGCGCGGGTCCCTGGCGACGTGACGCGATCCCGGCGACACTGAACGCTCGTGCCGGTCGAGACGCACCCGGACAAGCCGGTGCTCATCGTGAATCCGGCGTCGGGTGGCGGTACGGCGTCGCGCTACGACCTCGTCGGGCAGTGCCGCGCCAGGGGCATCGAGCCCGTCGTGTTCGAGCGCGGGGATGATCTGTCTGCGTTGGCCGCCGCGGCCATCGAGGGTGGCGCGGACGTGATCGGCATGGCCGGCGGTGACGGGTCACAGGCAGCGGTCGCGGCTGTCGCCGCCGAGCACGACGTTCCCTACGTGTGTGTCCCGGCGGGCACACGCAACCACTTCGCGATCGACATCGGCGTCGCTCGCGACGACGTGGTCGGCGCGCTCGACGCTTTCGTCCACGGAGCGGAGCGGCGAATCGACCTGGCGCGGGTCAACGGCCGGATCTTCGTGAACCTCGCGTCGCTCGGCCTGTACGGCGCGATCGTGCAGTCCCCGGCCTATCGCGACGCGAAGTTGCGAACGGTGATCGAGATGCTGCCCGACCTCCTCGGACCAGGTTCGGAGGCATTCGACCTGCGCCTCACGCTCCCCGACGGGTCGCAATGGTCGAACGCGCGCCTACTGCTGGTGTCGAACAACCGCTATGAGCTCGACCCCCGGCCGATGACCGGTGCCCGTAAGGGAATCGATCGAGGCCTGCTGGGCGTGGCGGTCGTCGGCCCCGACAGGCCGCTCCCCGGAGTGCGAGAGTGGACGACGCCGACGTTCCGGATCGACTCGGGCGCCGTCGTCGAGTTGGC
>DASRIY010000210.1:0-9864 GCA_035649755.1 Candidatus Methylomirabilota bacterium | reverse complement strand
GCCTAGTCCGGGCGGCGGACCGCGGCGGCCGGAGTCGGGAACTCGTCCGGGTCGATCGGGATCTCGATGATCGCGGGCGCGCCCGCGCCGAGCGCCGTCTTGACCGCGTCGCCGATCTGGTCGGGATGCTCGACGTAGTAGCCGCCGGCGCCGAAGAGTCGAGCCAGCTGGTCGTAGCGCGGGTTGCCGATGTCGCAGCCGATGAAGCGGCTCTCGTAGAAGTGCTTCTGGTATGCCTTCTCAGATCCCCAGCAGTTGTTGTTCATGACGATCGTGACGACGCCGATCCCGTGTCTGACGGCGGTCTCGATCTCCTGGGCGTTCATCAGGAAGCCGCCGTCCCCATGCACGGCGATCACCGGAGCGTCGGGCCGGCCGAGCTTGGCGCCGAGCGCCACCGGAAACGCGAAGCCCAGACCGCCCAGGTCGAGCGGCGTGAGGAATGTGCGCGGCCGCGCGAAGAGCAGGCGGTCGTAACCGTAGGCCGGCGCCGCGCCGGCGTCGAGCGCCACGATCGTCTCTGGGGGCAGGACGCGCCGCAGCTCGGCGTAGGCACGCTGGGGCTTCATGGGTTTCGTCCCGAGGTTGGTTTCCGCCGCGAGCCGGGCCAGGCGCTGCGCCCGTAGCGCCTCGGCTTCCCGCCGCCACGCCGCGCGCTCCTCGGGCGCGCCATCCCGGTCGAGAGCGCTCAGCAGGGCCTGAACGGTCTCTCGCGCATCGGCCTGGATGCCCACCGCCACCGGGTAGTAGCGGCCGATATCGCGGCCCTCGATGTCGATCTGGATGATCGCCGTGTCCGGCCGCACGTAACGATCGTCGAACTGGCTCGTGAACTGGGCGAGCCGCGACCCGACCGCGACGATGAGATCGGCCCGCCGGCACGCGGCCGCGGCCTCGGGCGCGCCGGCGCGCCCGAGCGGGCCGAGATAGAGCGGGTGCGCGCTGGGCACGGCGTCGTTGCGGCCGTACGCCGTGATCATCGGGATCCCGCACCGCTCGCTCAGCTCGACGACCAGCTGGTTGGCGCCGGCTCGTGTGGCGCCGCCGCCCACGAGCAGGAGCGGGCGCTCGGCTCGCCGCAGCCGCTCGACCGCCTCGCGCACCGCGGCCGCGGGCGGCGCCTGCGGATGGGTGACGCGGTAGCGCTCCGGCGCCAGCGCGCTCACCGGCGGCAGCTTGCCGCCCAGCACGTCGCGCGGAATCTCGACGAACACCGGGCCGGGCCGGCCGCTCATCGCCGGGCGGAGCGCGCCGCGAAGCAGCTCGGGGATGCGCTCGGCCTTGTTGATCAGCACCGCGTGCTTGGTCACCGGCCGGAACATGCTGAGCAGGTCGTACTCCTGGAAGGCGTCCTTCTGGTAGTGATCGAGCGCGATGCCGCCGACCAGGACGACCACCGGTGAGTGGGCCACGTACGCGGCGGCCACGCCGGTCATGAGGTTCGTCGCGCCGGGCCCGCTTGTCACCAGACACACGCCGGGCCCGTCGGTGACGCGCGCGAGGCCATCGGCCATGAACGCCGCCGCCTGCTCGTGGCGCACGTTGATGTACTCGACGCTGGAGTCGTCGTAGAGCCGGTCGAGCACGTCGAGAAACGTCGAGCCGACAATTCCGAATACGTGCTTGACGCCCTCGACCTTCAAGAGCTCGACGACGGCTCGTCCGCCCGTCCACGCATCCATGTGCAGGTACCCTCAATCAGTAAGCGCGCCTCGGCCGGCGGGGCCCCAGCCCCGCGACGGCCTGCCGCGCGCACTTCCACCCCGGGGCGCCCGCGGCGCCTCTCGGCGCGCAACAGAATACCGGGTGCCCCCGCGTAAACAAGGGGGAGGGCGGCGCCGTCGAACTGAACAAGAACGTTTGCATGGAAGCGCGCGCGGCAGGCCGTCGCGGGGCTGGGCCCCGCCGGTCGAGGCGCGACTATAAAGCAAGGAGGAGTTCATGAGAGGCTTCAAACGCTCTGTGGCCACATTGGCAGTGCTTCTGCTCGGGGTCGGCGTGGTGGCCGCCCAGACCCAGCCGCAGTTCAGCGGCGCCTACACGCTCGACCGATCCCAGAGCCAGTTTCCCCAGCACGAGAGGCGGAGCCAGCCCGACCCGCAGGCGCAGCCGGCACAGCCCGCGCAGCGGCCCGACATCAAGCTGGTTGTCCAGCAGCAGGGCACCACGCTGAAGGTCACCCGGATCATCGCCATGGGGACCCGGGAGCGGTCCGAGACCAATACCTACGTCGCGGATGGGACCGATCAGACGCGCCGTGGCTACCGCGGTGAGACGGTGACCCGCGCGGCCTTCGACGGCGATCGGCTGGTTCTCACGCGCACGCAGACGAAGAAGACCGATGCGGGCGACCGCACCATGTCCCGCCAGTCCGTCTGGACGCTCTCGCCGGACGGCCGGACCCTGACGATCGACACCACGATGCAGGGTTCGCATGGCGACCGCGTCATGAAGACGGTGTACGTGCGCGACCTGTCGTGACCGGCTGACCGCCTGACGGGGCGTCCTCTCGGGACGCCCCGTCGTCTCGCCGAACGAGTTTCTTGTTCTCAGGCCCCCGGCCGTCTATTCTGCGCTCGTCGTGGCGTTGCTTCGGTCGTCCGGGACGGAATCGACGGTCTGGCATGTCGGGCGCCGCCGGTTCCTGGCCGGCGCGCTTGCGCTGGGCGGCTCGCACCTCGCTCCAGCTCTGATCCGGCGCGCGGGCGCTCAGCCGAAGCTCGCCGGGTCGCCGTTCACGCTCGGCGTCGCCTCCGGCTATCCCTCCCCGAACGGTGTGGTGCTCTGGACGCGTCTGGCTCCGACACCCTCGGCGCCCGGCGGCGGCATGCCGCCCGACGCGGTCCCCGTCGAATGGGAGGTGGCGACCGACGATCGCATGAGCCAGGTCGTCCAGAAGGGCGTCGCGAGCGCGACGTCCGCGTGGGCGCACGCGATTCACGTCGAGGTCGATCGGCTCGAGCCCGCGCGCTGGTACTGGTACCGCTTCCGCGCCGCGGGCGAGGTGAGCGCGATCGGCCGTACGCGCACCGCGCCGGCCGCCGACGCCGACAGCGACCGCCTCCGACTCGCCTTCGCCTCCTGCCAGCAATTCGAGCAGGGCTACTTCGTCGCGTACCGCCACATGCTCAAGGACGACCTCGATCTGATCATCCACGTCGGCGACTACATCTACGAATCGTCGTGGGGCTCGAACCACGTCCGCGCGCACGGCGCGGGCGAGCCGAAGACGCTCGACGAATACCGCGTCCGTCACGCGCTGTACAAGAGCGACGCCGATCTGCAGGCGGCGCACGCGAGCCATCCGTGGCTCTGCACCTGGGACGACCACGAGGTCCAGAACGACTACGCCAACGACCGCTCGGAGCACCTGGACCCGCCGGACTGGTTCCTGGGTCGGCGCGCCGCCGCGTATCGCGCCTATTACGAGCACATGCCGCTGCCGAGCCGGATGGCGCCGCAGGGGCCGAGCATGCGCATCTACACGCGCGTCGGATTCGGCCGGCTCGCGGACATCGTCCTGGTCGACGACCGCCAGTATCGATCGCACCAGCCGTGCGCCGCGCCGGGGCGCGGCGGCGCGAACGTCGTCGAGGATTGCCAGGAGCGGCTCGATCCGCGGATCACGATGTTCGGCGAGCAGCAGGAGCAATGGCTGACCGACGAGCTCGGCCGCTCGGGCGCGCGCTGGAACCTCATCGCGCAGCAGACGCTGATGGCCCAGCTCGATCGGAAGCCCGGGCCCGGCCAGCGATTCTGGACCGACGGCTGGGACGGCTACCCGGCGGCGCGCCGGCGCCTCCTGGAATCCATCGGCCAGCGCAAGCCATCGAATCCGGTGGTGCTGGGTGGCGACGTGCACTCGTTCTGGGTGACCGACCTCAAGCCGGACTTCGACGACCCGCGCTCGCCCGTCGTGGCGACCGAGTTCGTCGGCACGTCCATCACGTCGCAGTTTCGGCGCCCGCAGTCCGAGGTCGACGCCCTCTTGGCTGACAACCCCCATATCCGCTTCGGCAACGGTACCCGGCGCGGTTACGTGCGCATGGAGATCACGCGCGAGCGGCTGCGCGCCGACCTGAGAACGATGCGCAGCGTCAGTCAGCGGAGCACGGAGGCGGACACCCTGGCCACGTTCGTCGTCGAGGACGGACGGCCCGGTGCCGTCCGCGCCTAGCCGCCCCGGCTTGTGCAACGAGGGACAATAGGTAACACGGAGGCCCGAGCCATTCGATTCCTGGCCGTTCATCCCGGTCCGCTGATGTACACGAAGATCTATCTGCGCCTCGAGCCCCTGGGGCTCGAGCTGGTCGCCGCGGCCGTTCGACGCGCCGGCCACCAGGTGCAGCTCATCGATCTGCAGGCCGAGACGCACAAGGACTACTGGCGGCTGATCGATGAGTGGCAGCCGGACGTGGTCGCCTTCTCCTGCAACTACCTGGCGAACGTGCCGGAGATCGTCGATCTCGCGAAGCTGACGCGCGCCCGGCGTCCGGGCACGTTCGTGTTCGTCGGCGGTCACAGCGCGTCGTTCATCGCGCAAGAATTCCTCGAGCACGCCGGCGGCGCCATCAATTGCATCCTCAAGGGCGAGGGCGAGGCGTCGGTGGTCGAGCTCTTCGAGGCCATCGAGCACGATCGCCGCGCGATTGCCCGGGTGCCGGGCGTCGTTACCCTCGACGGCGAAGGGCCGCCCCCGGGCCTGATCGACAACCTCGACACGCTCATGCCGGCGCGCGATCTCCTCCGCCACCGGCGGCGGTACTTCATCGGCACGCTCGATCCGTGCGCGTCGATCGAGTTCGCCCGAGGCTGCCCCTGGGACTGCTCGTTCTGCAGCGCGTGGACGTTCTACGGCCGGAGCTACCGAGTGGTGAGCCCGGAGCGGGCCGTCGACGATCTGGCCTCCTTCAAGGAGCCCGGCGTGTTCATCGTCGACGACGTCGCCTTCGTGCAGGCCAAGCACGGCTTCGAGATCGGCGAGGCCATCGCGCGCCGCGGGATCCGCAAGAAGTACTATCTCGAAACCCGCGGCGACGTGCTTCTGCGCAACCGCGAGGTTTTCAAGTTCTGGACGCGCCTTGGCCTGCAGTACATGTTCCTCGGGCTCGAGGCCATCGACGAGGAAGGGCTACTCAAGTTCCGCAAGCGGATCTCCCTGGGCAAGGCGTTCGAGGCCCTCGAGTTCGCGCGCTCGCTCGGCATCACGGTGGCCATCAACCTGATCGCCGATCCCGAGTGGGACCGCGAGCGGTTCGAGGTGATCCGCCAGTGGTGCCTGGAGATTCCCGAGATCGTGAACATCTCGGTCAACACGCCTTACCCGGGCACCGAGACCTGGCACACGGAGGCGCGCCGGGTGCGCACGCGGGACTACCGCCTGTACGACATCCAGCACGCCGTGTTGCCGACCAAGCTGCCGCTGCCCGAGTTCTACGCGGAGCTGATCAAGACCCAGCGGGTGCTCGCCACCAAGCACCTCGGGTTTGCCGCGTTCAAGGGCCTCATCTCGACCGTCGCCGGTCAGCTCGCGCGCGGGCAGACCAACTTCGTCCGGAGCCTCTGGAAGTTCAGCTCGGTGTACGATCCGTCGCTGATGCTGGCCGACCACAACCGGCCCGTCGACTACCAGATGAAGCTGCCGCCGCCGCCCAAGGCGACGGTCGATCCGAACAAGCTGTACGTGCTGAATGCGCGCGGCCGCTCCGGGCGGGCCATCGACGACGCGACCGAGCAGTTCGTCGAAGCCACGCGGATGGGCACGAGCGAGTAGCCGACGGCGGTGCGGCGGTGACCACGAGATCGCGCGGAGGTGACGGATGAGCCCCAAGCCGCAAGTTCACGAGTTCGGGATGGGAGTCGACGTGCACGGGCGCGACGCCACCAAGGCGGCCTGTCGCGCGGTGTCGGACGCGATCCGGCACTCGAGCCTGCCCCTCTTCCAGGAAGTCCGCGAGCGCGGCGGGAAGATGCTGGTCGACGTGACGGTCGGCGTGCCCGATCCGGACTCCGTCAAGCTCGACGTCGTCCGTCGCGAGCTCCCGCACGGCGAGGTGACCGTGCGCGCCGTCAGCGGCGGTCTGCACGCGGGCGCCGACACGCTCATCGCGTGCGTCGCCATCACGGTCAGCGTCGACTACCCGTCGGAAGCGAGATGAGCGCCACGACCACGGGAACCGGCCTCAAGCGGCTGCAGCACCTCGTGCTCTGGGTGTCGAGCGTCGAGCGCAGCGTGCGCTTCTACTGCGACGTCGTCGGCTTCGAGGTGAAACGGCGCTATCCCAACGCGGCGTTCCTGACCATCCCCGGCACGGCCGACGATCATCATCTCGGCCTGTTCGAGCAGACCGGCGTCGCGCGGCCCGACGAGCGCGTGGCGCGCATGTACCACTCGGCGTGGGAAGTCGGTGATCTCACGGACCTGGCGCGGGCGCGCCAGCGGCTCGTCGGCGCCGGAGCGCTCGTCGGCTCGTCGAACCACGGCGTCAGTCTTTCCCTGTACGCGAAGGATCCCGACGGCCTCGAGTTTGAGATCTTCTGGGCCGTCCCGGGAGGCGTGTCCACCCGGACGACCGAGCTCGATCTCGAGGCGGAGCTGACGCGGCGCGGCCTGACCATCTCCTGACCTGTATCGTTTTTCACCACCGCGCAAATCCTGCACCGCCCAGGAACCAACAAGCCCTCGCCGCCGTTACCAAAAGTCGCTTTCTCAGCCTTGAGCGGTAGTCGCAGACGACGCTACTGTGTTAGAGTCCGGGCCGAGCGGGAGCGCAGTATTTGTACGGCTGCTCGGGTACGTGGTTCCCCTCCGTCGGTGGGACGCGCCCGCCATGACCGGCAGGTCCGCAGCCATCAGGGTTGCGGCTTCGGCTTTGACACGGGAAGGTGATCACGCGTGGCAAACGCCTCAATCCTCGTGGTAGACGACGAGCCCGCGATCCAGGACATCCTCACGTGGTCCCTGGAAGCCGAGGGGTATAACGTCGCGACCGCCGCGAGCGGCGAAGAGGCTCTCACGCGGTTTGCTGAGCAGGACTTCGACGTCATCGTGACCGACATCGTGATGCCTGGACTCAACGGGCTCGACCTGCTCGAGCGATCGCGCGTCCTCAATCCCCGGGCGTCGGTCATCGTGATGACCGCCTATGCCGCGCTGGAGACCGCCATCACCGCGCTTCGCCGCGGCGCCTCCGACTACCTCGAAAAGCCATTCTCGGTCGAAGTCCTCAAGCAACGCGTGCAGCGCCTGCTCCAGTACCGGGACACGATCTGGAAGGACGGGCTCGTGCGGCGGGCGGTGCAAACGCCGACGGCCGGCCACGCGCTGGTGGGGGAGAGCGATGCGATCCGGGCGGTGCGCGAGCAGATCACGCTGGCGGCGCGCGCGTCGAGCAACGTGCTGGTGACGGGCGAGAGCGGAGTCGGCAAGGAGCTGGTCGCCCGCGCCGTGCACGCGGCCAGCGCGCGTCACGACGGCGACTTCGTGGCCGTCAACTGCGGCGCGATTCCCGAGGCCCTGCTGGAGAGCCAGCTCTTCGGTCACCTCCGCGGCGCCTTCACCACCGCCGTGCAGGCGAATCCCGGTCTCTTCGTGACGGCCAGCCACGGCGCCCTCTTCCTGGACGAGATCGGCGAGATGCCCCTGCAGCTTCAGGTCAAGCTGCTGCGGGTCATCGAGGACAAGTGCGTTTTGCCGGTCGGCGGCACCAGGCCGACCCCGGTGGACACCCGGATCATCGCGAGCACGAACCGCGACCTCGAGCGGGAGGTCGACGCCGGACGCTTCCGCGAGGATCTCTTCTACCGGCTCAATGTCGTGCACCTCACGGTGCCGCCGCTGCGCGAGCGTCGCGGCGACATCCCGGTGCTGGTCGACCACCTCGTCGAGCGGCTCAACGCCAAGCTCGGCACTCGCTGTCTCGGTGTCGAGCGCGATGCCCTGTGGGCGCTCATCGGCCGCCCGTGGAAGGGCAACGTGCGTGAGCTCGAAAACGTTCTCGAGCGGGCCATGGTCCTCGGCAGCGGCGATCTGATTTCGATGCGCGATCTGTCGTCGGATCACGGGACGGGCAACGGGACGACGCCCCAGGACCTTCGGGGAGCGGTGCGGCGGTTCGAGCGCCAGCACCTGATGGACGTCCTCGCAGCGACCCAGTCCGACAAGCGCAAGGCGGCCCGCCTGCTGGGGATCAGCCTGGCCTCCCTCTACCGCAAGCTACGCGGCGAGGACGAGCCGGGGCCGGCAGCGCCGAAGTAGGCTCAGAGGGCGGAGAGCGTTCTCAGGTAGGCGAGCACGTCGCTCTCGAAGTCGCCGATCGTCTCGCCGAAGGCGCGATCGAAGTTGATCCGGCGGTCGGTCGAATTTTGGAACGACGCGAAGTATGCCTTCAGCCGGTCGAATCCTCGCCGCTCGATCAGGTAGTCGGTCATGAGAAACGCGAGCTGATAGGTCGCGAGCGCGCCCTCGCGCACGTGCCAGTCGGTGAAGCCGCGCGGAGTGCCGCGGGCCTCGAGATCGAGCCCGCCCTCCAGCAGCGTCGTGTGCAGGTGAAGGCCCGCCGTCGCCGCCATGCGCCGCCGTCCCAGCGCATCGACGCCGAGTTGTTCCAGCGTGGAGTAAGCGACCCATTCCGCCATGCCCTCCGCGAGCCACTGCTCGCCGCGTCCTTCCCCGCCGGCGAGCTGGACCTGCGCCACGTGGGTCAACTCGTGGGCGATGAGGCGCAGCCATTCGCGATCGCTCCGATCGCGCGGCCGGTCGTACAGGAGTACCTGCCCGCGCGTGACGACCCCGATCGCGAAGTCGCTCATCTCCGCGGCGAGGAGCGGCGACACCCGGCCGTCGCGGATGAGGCCCTGCTCGAAGGCCAGGCGTCCCCCGTAGACGTGAACGGTCAGATGGTCCGGAACCGAGAGACCCAGCCGCGACGAGATGATTGCGGCGATCCCGCGAACGGCTTCTTCGGTGGTGCCGAGCGCTCGAGCATTGGCGGGGACGACCAGCGAGAGCAGCGAAAGCGACGGGACGACCCGGCTACGGCTGCTTCCACCGAGCGTGGCCGCGACCGTGAGAGATACGAGCATGCATACCGCGACGCTGACTCGACGCACTGAGGACCGCGCGCACTCCTTCGAGTGACAGAGTCCGCAGGAACCTACGGAAACGGCAGTCGGCCGGGTTCCCTACGTCGAGTCGATTGTCACACGCGCGAGCCGCACCTGTGAAGAGGGTCGGCGGGCCCGCGAGCGACCTCGCGGCGGGACGGCCCCGCCGCGAGGTGGGGACTATTTACCGGGTGGGCGGCGGCGTGGTCGGCGCTGGGCTGCCGCCCGGCATCCGGCCCGTGTCGGTAGGCGGGGACGCTGCGGGCGGCTGCTCGCGACTCGGCCTTTCGCCCATCCTCCCGTTCTGATTCGAGTCGGTACAACCGGCCGCAGCACTCGCGAGGAGTGCCAGCGCGAAGACTGCCGTCAAGGCCTTTTTCATCTCTGGGATCCTCCTGAGGGCGCTAGCCCTTGATTTGCACGGACGTTGCGACCTTCTGACCGCCGCGCTCCTGGTACTCGGCGACGATCATCGCGCCGGGCTTCAGCTGGGCGCGGGAGACCATGACGGAGCTCGGGATTGCGAGCCTGGTGCCGTCTTCGAGCGTGATGGTGCTGCCGTCGACGCTCTTGATCGTCCCCTCGACCCGCTTGTCGGCGTTCATCTCCATCGACTTCTGCTGGTCCATCGACCTGGGCTGAACCGGCTCGCTCTTCGGCTGCCCGAGCGCTCCGCCAACTCCGAGCGCGCCGGTCAGCGAGACCGCGAGCACTACCGCGATGACCCGAGCCAACATGGTGACCTCCTTTGTGTTGGTA
>DASRIY010000209.1:0-4479 GCA_035649755.1 Candidatus Methylomirabilota bacterium | reverse complement strand
GAGCACGAGTGGGCGAAGCAGGAGGGTGACCGCGTGCGCATCGGCATCACCGCCTACGCCCAGGAGCAGCTCGGCGACGTCGTCTTCGTCGAGCTGCCGAAGATCGGCGCGAAGGTGGCGGCCACCAAGAACTTCGGCGTCGTCGAGTCCGTGAAGGCGGTCTCCGACCTCTTCGCGCCCGTCTCGGGCGAGGTGGTCGAGGTGAACGGCGAGCTGCCGCAGAAGCCGGAGACGGTCAACCAGGACCCGTACGGCAAGGGGTGGATGATCGTGGTCAAGCCCGCGAACAAGGGCGAGTGGGACCAGCTCCTGACGGCCCAGCAGTACGAGGAATTCCTGGCGCAAGGGGGGCACTGATGGCCTCGCGCTACATTGCCAACACGCCCGAGGAGCAAAAGCGGATGCTCGGCGTGATCGGCGCGGCGTCGATCGAGGAGCTCTTGATCAGGATTCCGGGAAAGGCGCGTCTTCCGCGCCCGCTCGGCATTGCGGCGTCGATCGCGGAGACCGACCTGATTCGCCATATGAAGGCGCTCGCGGCGCGGAACGCCGACGCCGACTCGCACGTCTGCTTCATGGGCGCGGGCTCATACGACCACTACGTGCCGAGCCCCATCAATCACCTGATCTCGCGCGGCGAGTTCTTCACTGCCTACACCCCGTATCAGCCCGAAGCCAGCCAGGGCACGCTGAGGACGATCTACGAGTACCAGACGATGATCGCCGAGCTGACGGGGATGGACGTGGCGAACGCCTCGATCTACGACGGCGCCTCGTCGCTGGCCGAGGCCGCGCTGATGGCGCACGCGGCGACCGGGCGCACCGAGATCGTCCTGTCGCGCGGCGTGAACCCGCTCTACAAGCGGGTGACCGCCACCTACTGCGAGGGACCGGGTGTCCGCTTGCGCGATGCTGCGGCGCCCGAGGGCGTGACCGACCTGGCCGTGGCGAAGAAGACCGTCGGGCCGAAGACCGCCGCGCTCGTCATCCAGACGCCGAACTTCTACGGCTGCCTCGAGGACGTCGCGGCGGCCGCCGAGGCCGCGCACGCCGCCGGCGCCCTGCTGGTGGTGGTCGCCGATCCCGTGAACCTCGGAGTGCTCGAAGGACCGGGCAAGCTCGGCGCCGACATCGTCGTGGGTGAAGGCCAGGGCCTCGGCGTGCCGATGAGCTTCGGCGGACCGAACCTCGGCGTGTTCGCCGCCAAGAACGACCTCGTGCGCCGCATGCCCGGGCGCCTCGTGGGCGCCACCGTCGATCGCGACGGCGAGCGCGGCTTCGTGCTGACGCTGCAGACCCGCGAGCAGCACATCCGCCGGGCGAAGGCGACCTCGAACATCTGCACGAACGTCGCGCTGTGCGCGCTGATGGCGACGATCTATCTGGCCACGCTCGGACGGCGCGGGCTGGTGCGCGTGGGCGAGCTGTCGGCCGCGAAGGCCCACTACGCGGCCGAGCGGCTGGCGAAGATCCCCGGCGTCTCGCTTCGCTTCGCGGCCCCCTTCTTCAAGGAGTTCGCGCTGAAGCTCCCGAAGCCGCCGGAGCGCGTGGCGTCGCGCCTGGCCCGGCAGGGCTTCCTGGCGGGCGTTCCACTCAAGAGCTTCGATCGATCACTCGGCGATTGCCTGCTGGTCGCCGTGACCGAGAAGCGCACGAAAGCCGAGATCGACGCCTTCGCGGCGGCTCTCGAGAAGGCGGTGGCCTGATGGGCGCCGGCGCCTACGACAAGCTGATCTTCGAGCTCTCCTCGCCCGGGCGCGAGGCCTTCTCGCTGGCGGGAGCCGACGTGCCGGAGGCGGACGTCCGCAAGATCCTTCCCGAGAAGCACCTGCGCCGTGACGCGCCGGCCTTGCCGGAGGTGTCCGAGTTCGACGTGGTCCGCCACTACTCGCGGCTCTCGCGCATGAACTACGGCGTCGACACGCACTTCTACCCGCTCGGCTCGTGCACCATGAAGTACAACCCGAAGATCAACGAGGACATGGCGCGCCTGCCCGGGTTCGCGCGCCTGCATCCCCTGGCGGCGGAAGCGGTCGCCCAGGGGGCGCTCCAGCTCATGCACGAGCTGGCGCGGGACCTCGCGGAGATCGCCGGGATGGACGCCGTGTCGCTCCAGCCGGCCGCGGGCGCCCAGGGCGAGCTGGCCGGTGTCCTGATGATCCGCGCCTATCACCAGTCGCGCGGTGAGAAGCGGACGAAAGTGCTCGTGCCCGATTCGGCTCACGGCACTAATCCGGCTTCCACGGCGATCGCCGGCTACGAGGTGGTCGAGGTGAAATCGCTGCCGAACGGCGAGGTGGATCTGGACGTGCTCGCGCGCGTGCTCGACACCGACGTGGCCGCGTTCATGATCACCGTGCCGAACACGCTCGGCATGTTCGAGCCGCGCATCGTCGAGATCACCGAGCTCTGTCACGCCAAGGGCGTGCAGGTGTACATGGATGGCGCCAACCTCAACGCGATCCTCGGCATCACGCGCCCGGGCGATCTCGGCTTTGACGTCTGCCACTTCAACCTGCACAAGACCTTCACGACGCCGCACGGCGGCGGCGGCCCCGGCGCGGGCCCGGTCGGCGTGAAGGCGCACCTCGAGCCGTTCCTGCCGGTGCCGGTCGTCACGAAGGACGGCGACGAATACGCGCTCGATTGGAAGCGCCCGAAGTCAATCGGCAAGCTCCAGGCGTTCTGGGGTAACTTCGGCATGCTCGTGCGCGCCTACACGTACATCCGCACGATGGGGCCCGACGGTCTCCGGTCCGTCTCCGATAACGCGATCTTGAACGCGAACTACATCATGAAGCGCCTGGAGAAGGATTACGACGTCGCGGTGGCCGGCCCCTGCATGCACGAATGCGTGCTCTCCGCCCGGCGCCAGAAGAAGCTGGGCGTCACCGCGACCGACATCGCCAAGCGCCTCCTGGATCTCGGCTTCTACGCGCCCTCGACCTACTTCCCGCTGATCGTCGAGGAGGCGCTGATGATCGAGCCGACCGAGACCGAGGCGAAGGAGACGCTCGACGCGTTCTGCGACGCGATGATCCAGATCGCTCGCGAGACCGAGACGAATGCTGCCGTGATCCACGACGCGCCGGTGACCACGCCGGTGCGGCGGCTGGATCAGACGAAGGCGGCGCGCGAGCCGAATCTGAGGTGGACGCCTCGAGCCTAGCTGGAGAGAAGCTCCTCGATTGACCGTAGCCCCGGGGGAGGTGCGTCATGCGTCGCTTGGCCCTGCTTCTCGCGCTCGTTCTTTCCTCGGTCGCGCCGATCGGCGCCGCTGCGTTTCAAGCGGCGAAGCCCGAGGAAGTCGGCCTGTCCAGGGATCGTCTGGCCCGCATCGGGCCGGCGCTGACGCGCCAGATCGAGGAGGGAAGCTTTCCCGGCGCCGTCGCGCTGGTTGCCCGCAAAGGTCGGATCGCGTACTTCGAAGCCGTCGGCCAGCTCGATCCCAAGAACGGCGCGCCCATGTCGAAGGACGCGATCTTCCGGCTCTACTCGATGACGAAGCCGTTCACCTCGGTGGCGATCATGCTGCTCGTCGAGGACGGGCGCCTGCGCCTGATGGATCCGATCGGCGTCTACCTGCCGGAGCTGGCGAAGCTGGAGGTCCTCGTGCAGGGGACCGACGCCGCCGGAAAACCGACCTACACGACGGTCGCGGCCGAGAAGCCCGTCACCGTATACGACCTCCTGCGCCACACCTCCGGTTTCGTCTATCCGTCCACGCCGAACGCCTACCTGAAGGACCTCTACACCAAGGAAAACGTGAACTGGTCGGGCGTCACGCCGGCCGAGCAGCTCCAGGCGCTCGCGAAGGTCCCGCTGGCGCGGCAGCCCGGGACCATGTGGGAGTACGGTCTGTCGACCGACGTCGCGGGCCGCGTCGTCGAAGCGGTGAGCGGCATGCCGCTCAGCCGCTTTCTCGAAACCCGGCTGTTCTGGCCGCTCGGGATGACCGACACGTCGTTCCTCGTGCCCGCCAACAAGGTCAAGCGTCTGGCGCAGCCGCTGGCCGTCGACAAGGCGACGGGGAAGCCCATCGCGCTCCACGACGTCACGGTCGCGGCGAAGAACGACGCCGGCGGCGCCGGCGCGGCGGGCGTCACCATCGACTACGCGCGCTTCCTTCAGATGCTGGCGAACGGAGGCCAGCTCGACGGCAAGCGCATCCTGGCGCGGACCACGGTCCGGCAGATGACGTCCGATCATCTCGGCGACATCAAGCCGGCGATCCCGACGCTGCAGCCGGGCTACGGCTTCGGTCTGGGCTTCGCGGTGCGACGGGCCGACGGCCTGAGTGGCCTCCTCGGCTCCGCCGGCGAGTACAACTGGGGTGGCGCGGGCGGCACGGGGTTCTGGGTCGATCCGAAGGAACAGATGGTCGCCGTCCTCATGACCCAGGCGCAGCCCGGACCGTGGCAGCGCGAGTTCAAGGAGCTGTTCCGTCAGATGGTCTACCAGGCGATCGTCGACTGACCG
>DASRIY010000208.1:0-21070 GCA_035649755.1 Candidatus Methylomirabilota bacterium | reverse complement strand
GACCAACACCCGGACGCAGCGGGAGAACCGCGGGCCGAGCGGCCGGTCTCAGGAGATTCAGCGGCTCGTCGGCCGGGCGCTCCGCGCCGTCATCGACCGGGGCAAGCTCGGCGAGCGCACAGTGTGGGTGGACTGCGACGTTATCCAGGCCGACGGCGGCACGCGCACCGCCGCCATCACTGGCGGCTTCATCGCGGTCGCCGACGCCATCAGCCGCATTCCCGGCCTGCAGACCTCGGCCGCGATCCGGGACTGTGTGGCCGCCATCAGCGTCGGCGTCGTCCAGGGCCACGCGCTGCTCGACCTGAACTACGCCGAGGACTCCACCGCCGAGGTCGACATGAACATCGTCATGACCGGCTCCGGCGAGTTCGTGGAAGTGCAGGGAACCGCCGAGCAGGTGCCGTTCAGCCGCGCCCGGCTGGACGCACTCCTGGCCGTCGCGGAGACAGGCATTCGCCGTCTCGTCGGCCTCCAGCGGCGCGCCCTCGAAGCGCGTGCCGAGCGTACCTTCAAGCTCTAGCCCCGTCCTCGTCCTCGCGACGCTCAATCCCCACAAGGGGCGCGAGCTCGTGGCGCTGCTCGGCGCCGTGCCCTTCCAGATCAAGCTGCTCTCGGAGTTCCCCGACGCCCGGCTTCCCGAGGAGACGGGCCAGACCTACGCGGAAAACGCCCTGGTGAAGGCCCGCACGGCGGCTCGTCTCACCGGCGCGTTGGCGCTCGGCGACGACTCGGGGCTGGAGGTGGACGCGCTCGGCGGAGCGCCCGGGCTCCACACGGCGCGCTTCGGCGGCCCGGGGCTCACCGACCGCGCGCGGTGGGAGCTCCTGCTCGAACGCCTCCGCGACGTGCCGCCGGCCCGGCGGACGGCGCGCTTCCGCTGCGTGATCGCGCTGGCGGACCCGGCGCGCGGCGAGCAGGTGGTCGAGGGCGTCGTCGAGGGCGTGATCGCGGCGGCGCCGCGCGGCAGCGGCGGCTTCGGCTACGACCCCGTGTTCTTCTATCCGCCGCTCGGCCGCACGTTCGGCGAGATCTCCGACGAGGACAAGCAGCGCGTGAGCCACCGCGGAAAGGCGCTCGCGGCGGCCCGGCGACTGCTCAGCGAGTGATATAGTCGGTCGGAGCGATTCGACGCGACGACGCCGGCGGGGTGTGGCGCAGCCTGGTAGCGCACCTGCTTTGGGAGCAGGGGGCCGGAGGTTCAAATCCTCTCACCCCGACCATCAAAATTGTCGACTCTCCCCGCCAAGCGCGCGCTGATGCGTGCTAGAGTGGGCGCGATGCCCAAGGCCGTGGTCGTGATCGTGACTACGCTGACCGTTTTCCTCAGCGTGGCGGCCTGGGCTTACACCTGCCCCGTCGTGATCAAGCAGGCCGAGGACCTCATCAAGAAAGCGGAAGCGGGCAAGGTGACGCCCGAGACCCGCCAGTTGATCGACGAAGCCAAGAAGCTCGTGGCCGAGGCGCGAGCCCATCACGAGAGCGCCAAGATCAAGCGTGACCACGGCGACGCGGTCCGCAAAGCCCGGACCGCCGTCGCGTTCGCGGAAGAGGCCATCATCCTCCAGAGTCCATAGCTCGGCAGGCGGTGCGACGTCGACGCCAGCGATTCGCCGGCAGCGTCGTCTTCATCACGGGTGCCTCCTCCGGCATCGGCGCCGCCCTCTCCCTCGAGTTCGCCCGTGAAGGCGCCGACGTGGTGCTGGCCGCACGCCGCCGGGACCGGCTGGAGTCGGTGGCGGCCGGGATCGGCGCCATTGGCCGCCGGGCGGTGGTGGCCCCGTGCGACGTCACCCGGGAAGGCGACCTCGAGCGGGCCGCGGCCGCCGGCCGGGCCGCCTTCGGCAAGCTCGACGTCGTGGTCGCCAACGCCGGGTTCGGGGTTACCGGCATCCTGGAGCGCCTCTCCCTCGACGATTACCGCCGCCAGCTCGAGACGAACGTCTTCGGCGTGCTCCGCACGGTCTACGCGACGCTCGACGACCTCAAGAAGAGCCGGGGCCGGCTGGTGGTGATCGGTAGCGTCAGCGGCTATATCGCGCTCGCCGGCTCCTCGCCCTACTCGATGAGCAAGTTCGCGGTACGCGCTCTGGCCGATTCGCTCGGCCACGAACTGGCCGAGCACGGCGTCTCCGTGACCTTGATCAGCCCTGGCTTCGTCGAGTCGGAGATCCGGCAGGTCGATAACCGGGGAATCTTGAGAACGGAGAAGCCGGCGCCGCGGATTCCCGCGCCGATGGTCATGGCGACGCCGACCGCGGCCCGAAAGATCGTCGGCGCGGTCGCGCGGCGGCGCCGAGAGGTGGTCATCACCGCCCTCGGAAAGGTCTCCGTGTTTCTCCACCGGCACGCGCCGGGGCTGCTCGCGCAAATAATTCGACGTTTCGCTATTAAAGGACGACGAGAACCGCGCTAAGATGGGCTCGGCGCCGAGGCGCCAGGAGGGAGGCGAATGCTCCACTTCACGATCGATGGGTTTCGGGGGTTCCGCTCTCGCTTCGACGACGCTCACCTGATCCAGGAGGTACTCGAGGACGCGCCCGCGCAGCTCGGGCTGAAGCGGGCCATGCCGGCGTTCGTGCTGCCCTACTACAACGGGGTCGTCCCGGAAGACTGCGGGATCAGCGCGTTCGTGTTCCTGCCCGGCGGCCACTTCACGCTCCACACCTTCTCGTTTCGGGAGACGTACTTCGCCGACCTGGTGGCGCCGAACGACTTCGACGCGGCCCGGCTCCGGGGCCTGCTCGAGGCCGTCTTTCCGTGCGCGATGACCAGCGTCAGGACCGTCGAGCGGCACGATCTCAAGGACTCCGAGCCTGATGTCGAGAACGACTTCGGCCCCCATCTCTTCCTGAACATCGACGCCTACCAGGGTCCGCAGAACCTGGACGCGCTCTTCACCCTGTTCGATCGGCTCCCGGCCGAGATCGGGATGACCCCGATCATGCGGCCCTACGTCATCCGCGACGAGGTCGGCGGCCAGCCGGTGCTCAGCGCTATGACGATGATCGCGGAGAGCCACGTGAGCCTGCACGTGTTCCCCCGGGAGGAGCGCGCCTACTTCGACATCTTCTCGTGCCGATTCTTCGACCGGTCGTTCGTCGTGCCGCGGCTCCTGGCCCAGTTCCCGGGCGGCAGCGTGCAGGAGGCGCTGATCGCCCGCGGTAGCCGCTACCGGTATCTCCGGACCGAGCGGGCCGACGAACACGCCAAATCGCGCACCTGGCTACCCCAGCGATAGGAGCGACCATGACTCGTGACCTCCCGTTCGACGACCCGAGCCTTGTCCGCGAACCCATGACCGTCGCCGAGGACGGCGGGCGGAACAGCGTGCTCTCCCTGCTCGGGCGGATGGGGAAGTCCGCCTTCCAGGGGCGCAAGCTCGCGGAGGCCTTCGGGGCCTGGAAGCGGATGATCGAGGGCGACAGCCTCATCTGTTTGGGCTACGCGGCGTCGATGTCGAGCGCCGGCATGTGGCCGCTGGTCACCTGGCTCGTGGAGCGCGGCTACGTCGACGTACTCGCCTCGACCTCGGCGAACATCACCGAGGACCTCCTGGACATGATGGACGGCACGCGGGTCTACCGCGTCGACCCCGAGCACGTGGACGACGTGGCGCTGGCCGAGAAGGGCTACTACCGGTTCTACGACCACATCGTCTCGTCCAAGAAGTACGACCAGATGGAAACGGTGGTCACCGGGCGGTTCTTCGACGAGCTGGCCGAGACCTGGCGCAAGCCGACCATCCCGACGGTGCGCCTGCTCTTCGAGCTCGGCCTCTGGCTCAACGCCAAGGGGTTCGAGAAGTCGATCCTGGCCACGACGGCGCGCAGCCAGGTGCCCGTGTTCTGCTGCGGGCTGCCCGACGGGCCGATCGGCGAGGGCTACAGCACCTCGCCCAAGGCCGAGCAGGCACCGGTCGTCGACTTCTTCAAGGACTACCGGATCGCGACCGACGTCATGGACAACGCCATGATGACCGGGCGCGGGACGTCGGTCGTCTTCCTGGGCGGAGGGGTGCCCAAGGACTTCCTGCAGATCACGGCGACCAGCGTGCGGACCCGCCACGGCAACGTCGATCCCACGCCGCACAAGGCCTCGATCCAGATCACCACGGACAATACCGTGTTCGGCGGGCTCGGCGGCGCCACACTCGCGACCGAGTGCATCTCCTGGGGCAAGGAGGCGCACGGCAGCGACAACGTCATGTGCTTCGCCGACGTCACCATCGCCTTGCCGATCATCTGTCAGGGGCTGGCCGAGCACTTCGGGCCCGGGCACCGGCGTACACGGCCCAAGCCGCTGAAGCTGACCGAAGTCTTCTAAGCCTCGCCATGTCCCGTCGCGTTCTACTGCTCGCGCTGGCGCTGGTGCTCGCCGGCACGAGCAGCTACGCGCAGAGCGACCGTCCGACGTCTGATTCGTTTCGCCTGGAATGGTCGCGACGCCCGGGCTGGATGCGCCCAGGCACCGACGGCTTCCTCTACAACGACTCGCGCTGGCGCGTGACCAACGTGCGCGTCCAGGCGCGGGCCCTCGACGGCTCGGGGCGCCTCGTCCGCGAGACCGTCGTCTCCGTGTTCGGGAACTCGGTGCCCGGTGTGCGGGCGTTCTTCGCGCTGCCGCCGATCGGGGAAGGGGAGACCTACCAGCTCGAGGTCATCAGCTTCGACTTGATCGCTCGGGAAGGCCCGACCAGAGAACAAAGCCCGTAAGGGGGCGATCCCCCTCACGGGCTCTCGTCGTCGCGACCGTCGTCGCTACTTCTTGTGGCCGTGCCCCTTGCCTCCGCCGGGATTGCCTTGATCCGACATGCGCGCCTCGCGGTGCGGGGGCTGCGGTCCGCGGTCGTGCCAGTTCCGCTTCTCAGCCCATCCGGGACCCCACTCGTGGCCCCAGTGCGGCGGCGCCTGGCGCTGCCACTGCTTCCAGTGTCCCGGAGGCACGTGGTAGTACCGCACTGGCACCGTCAGGACTGGTCGCGGAACGAACTGCGGAGAGACAAAGACCCAGGGGCCGTCGTGACGGCGGCTCACATGCCAGCCCGACGGCGTGAACACCCAGTATTGCCCGCTGTAGAAGAAGACGTTCCCCGGCGCCTGCGGCGCGTAACTCACAGTGGGAACGCCCGGGACCACCACGAGGGGTGGCGGCGCCGGCAGGCTGAAACCGATGTTCACGTGAACCTGCGCCGGGGCCTGGGCGGGGGCCACCAGAATCAGCCCCAGCAGGGCGAAGGCGGCGTAGTAAATGAGCATGTCGATTTCCCTCCTCTGCGGGTGGTTCACCCATACACGGGTGCAAGAAGACTGCCGGGTACCTGAGGCGGTCTTGACAGCCGGTCTCGGGGGGGCTATGTCTTCGGCCGTGCAAGCCCCTGCAGCGCCTTCAATCCATAGGCGCGCCTCGGCCGGCGGGGCCCTAGCCCCGCGACGGCCTGTAGCGCGCACATCCGACGCGAGCGAGGTCCACCGATGAGCTACCGTGTTATCTCCGCCGACTGCCACATCGATATGACCTGGATGCCCGGCGACCTCTGGGTGAAGAACGCGCCGGCGCGGATGCGCGATCAGGTCCCCCAGGTGCGCCAGACTCCGGACGGCCCGCGCTGGTTCGCCGAGGAAAAGGAGCTCGGGGTCTTCGGCGGGCTCGGGTTCGGCTTCGACAAGGTGCAGCGCAACTTCTCCAAGCACGTGGAGCGGATGTTCCAGGCCGGCTTCTACGAGGGCGGGCCGCATCCGACGACGCCGGCCCTGAGACTGAAGGACCAGGAGATCGACGGCATCGACGCCGAGGTGATGTACGGCATCCTCGGGATCGGGCTGCGCATGCAGGATCGCGAGCTGATCCAGACCGTGTACGAGATCTACAACGACTGGGCCGCCGACTTCTGCAAGAGCAATCCCCGGCGCTTCGTGGGGCTCGCGTGCATTCCCAGCCACGATCCGGCCGCGGCGGCGAGCGAGCTCCGGCGCGCCGCGCGTCTGGGCCTCAAGGGCGCCGACTTCGCCGTGTCGACCGCGGCCTACCCCATCTGGCACGGCGCCTGGGATCCGCTCTGGCAGGCGGCCCAGGAGTGCCGCATGCCGATCTCGTTCCACACGACGGGCTATCCGGCGCGCGAGCCCTCGGACGAGACCATGAAGAAGGAATACGACCTGCGATATCGCGCCACCCGCACCACCATGTTCCAGATCGTCGCGGCCGAGTTCCTCGCGAGCATCGTTTTCTCGGGCGCCCTCGATCGCTTCCCGCAGTTCAAGTTCGTGCTCGGCGAGGCCGGCGTGACGTGGCTTCCCTATATCCTGGATCGCATGGACGAGGAGTACGAGGACCGCTACTACCAGCTCAATCTGTCGATGAAGCCCAGCGAGCTCTGGCGACGCCAGGGGTACTCGACCTATCAGCACGAGCCCTCGGTGGCGGTGATGATCCCGCTCATCGGCGAGGACAACATCATGTGGGGGTCGGACTATCCGCACCCCGACGGCATCTGGCCCGACTCGCAGAAGTGGATCAGCCAGGATCTGGGATCGGTCAGCACCGCCGTTCAGCGCAAGATTCTGTGCGAGAACGCCGGCAAGCTGTACGGTCTGCTGTAAGCGCGGAACGCGGAAAGGAGACGCTCATGGCCAGGATCAAGCACATCGCCATCCGCACGCCGGACCCGGAGAAGACGGCGGCCTTCTACAAGGACGTGTTCGGCCTGAAGGAAGTCGGCCAGGCGCGGACCGGCTGTTACCTCTCCGACGGCTACATCAACTTGGCGATCCTCAAGGCCAAGGACGACGGCGACGGCGAGAGCCCTCGCGACGTTGCCGGATACGGCGGCATCCATCACTTCGGCTTCATGGTGGACGACGTCGACGAGACTTGCCGCAAGCTCGACGAGGCGGGGGCCAATGCCATGACGAATCGGGCCGACGTGCGCCACGGCGGCTCGAGCACGGGCGCTCTCTCGTACTACGAGATCAAGTACCGCGGGCCGGACGGTCAGGAGATCGACGTCACCGAGACCGGCTGGATCACCGGCTAGCCGGCGCGCCGGCGCCGCGGTCAGGGTCGGCGGAAGCGGACGATCGTGTAGCCGAGCGACGAGGCCTGACTGGCGCGCAGCCGGCGTTCGAAACGCCGGCGGTCTCTCGACAGTACCCAGGCGCCGCGGCGGCGGTCGCCGGCGCGGCGCTCGAGGATCACCTTGACGCCGCGAACGCCGACGAGCCGCCTCTGAAGGTAGTCGAACAGGGAGTGGTCACGCCGGCGAACGACGATCAGCAGGTCGACGTCGGGGAAGGCGTGAGACGGAAGCGTCGCCAGGAGCAGTGCGGTATGCCGGGCGCAGTAGCCGTGCGTCTCGGAGGGGTCGTCGAACGGCGGCTTCTCGCCCATGTCGCCGGAGCGGCCTTCGACGCGGCACGACGCGCAGATGATCTTCATGCAGTCAGCGGGCCGTGCCTTCTCTCCCCGGCGATCGATGACCGCCTATAATTCCGGAAATGTGATCGCGTCGTCCCAAACTCTACCACGAAGAAGGAGGCGCTCATGCCACAAGGTGTGAGACACGCACTGATCACGGGAAGCTCGAGGGGAATTGGACGCGGCATCGCGCTGGCGCTGGCCGCAGAGGGCGTCAACGTGGCCGTTCACTACTACCGAAACGAGGCCGCCGCCAAGGAGACGCTCGGTCAGGTACGGGCGCGAGGCGCCGACGGGCTCCTGGTGCGAGCCGACGTGACGCAACCGGCCCAGATCACGGAGATGGTGCAGAAGGTGAAGGGCGAGTTCGGGTCGCTCGACATCTTCGTGAGCAACGCGCGACCGGAGGTTCCGGAGTTCTTCCAGCCGCCGCTCGAGATCACCCTGGCGCAATGGGACGCGGCCTTCGATTCGCAGGCGAAGGCGTTTTTGGTCGGCGCGCGAGCGGTGCTTTCGCTCATGGGCGAGGGCGGACGAATTCTGGCGGTCACCTACGCCGAGGGCAGCCGGACGGGCGGCCTCCAACCCTGGGTGGGGATGGGCTCCGCGAAGGCCGCTCTGGAGTCTCTCGTGCGGTATCTCGCGGTGGCAGTGGCCAAACGCGGGATCACCGTGAACGCGATCAGCCCGGGCTGGACGGACGACAGCGTCCTCAACACGCTGCCCGAGCAGGCCCAGCAGCTCATCCGCGGCTGGCACGAGCGCGGCTGGACCCCGATGGGCCGTCTAGGAACGCCAGAAGACGTCGGCAACGCCGTCGCGCTCTTCTGCTCGGCGAAGGCCCGCTGGATCACCGGGCAGGTGATCTACGTCGACGGCGGCGCCTCGCTGATGAATCCGGAGGTCCCGACGGAGATCCAGATCGGCTAGCGCCGAGGTCGATCGGTCGTGGTCGATTACGCCGGCGCGGCGCCCTGCGTGGCGACGTAGAGGGCGTAGAGCGACTGGCTCCCGCACATGAAGAGCCGGTTGCGCTTGGGGCCGCCGAAGGCGATGTTGGCGCAGACCTCGGGGAGCCGGATGCGCCCGATGAGCTTGCCTTCCGGGGTCCACACGGTCACGCCGCTGTAGCCGAGCCCGCGGCCGCCGGGGTTACCGTTGCTGGAAACCCACACGTTGCCCTCGACGTCGCAGCGCGCGCCGTCCGGGCCGCACTTGATGCCGTCGATCATGAAATCGCTGAAGAGCTTCTGGTTCGACAGCTTGTTGTCGGTGCCGACGTCGAACACGTGCATGTCGCGCTTGCCGCCCTGGTGCTGGTCGCCGGGGCCGCGCCCCGTGCTGATGACGTAGAGTTTTTTGTAGTCCGGCGAGAAGCAGAGCCCGTTCGGGTCGGGCAGCTGATCCTCGGTGATCACGAGATCGAGCTTGCCGCTCGGGTCCCAGCGGTACACGCTGGTCGGAAGCTCGCGCTTCATCGCGGCGACCTCCGGCGGCTGGCCCAGGCGATGCTTGATCCGGCCCGAGCGGTTGGTCGGCCCACCCGGCGCGTCGACCGTGCCCTCGTAGAGCTGCCCTCCGTACGGCGGGTCGGTGAACCAGTAGCTGCCGTCGGGATGCGCGACGACGTCGTTTGGCGAGTTCAGCCGCTTGCCGTTGAACGACTCGGCGATGATCGTCACCGAGCCGTCGTGCTCGTAACGCACGAGCCGCCGCGTCAAATGTTCGCAGGAGAGCTGGCGCCCCTGGAAGTCGAACGTGTTGCCGTTGCTGTTGTTCGACGGGCTCCGGAACACCTTCACGCTGCCGTCGTCTTCCAGCCAGCGCAGCTGGCGGTTGTTGGGAATGTCGCTCCAGACCAGGTAGCGGCCCTGACCGCTCCAGGCCGGGCCCTCGGACCAGAGCGCGCCCGTCCACAGCCGCTTGATCGGCGTGTTGCCCTGGCGCAGGCCGTTGAAGGCCGGATCGATCGTGATGACGTCCGGATCGACGTAGGTGACGGGCTGCGCCGACGGGCCCCACTCGCGGGGCGGCGTCGTGATCGTGCTCGGCGGCTCGGCGGGCTTGCCGGGCGCCTGCGCCTTCACCACGGCCGGGACGAGCGCCGCGGCGCCGGCGCCGGCTCCCACCGCCCTCATGAATCTGCGCCGCGAGATCGCGCTGCCGGTCTTCAGGCTACTTGCTTCAGGGGCCATGACTGTCCTCCCGAGCGAAAGGTGAGACGACGGAGCCGCGCGCCATAGTGAGCGGCGGCGTCACCGTATCAGAGACGGTCCTCGCCCGGCAAGTCACGGCCCGCCACGATCACCGTGCGCGCTGCTTTTGCCGCCCGCTACGAAAACAGATCCTGCCAGGTCGCGACGCGCCGGCCGTGCCACGTGGGCCCCTCGCGCACGAACTTCCACTCCGGGTTCCTTTCGACGTCCCGGAGACTCTCGCACACCTGGTGGAAGATGGGCACGGCCGTGTCGGCGCACTCGAAGTAGGTGACGAAGTCGTACCCGCCCTCCGGCGCCGGCGACGACGTGCTCTTGTAGGTTCGCCGCAGCAGGTGCGGGATGCCGGCGGCCGACGCCAGCGCGTGGCCCTCGTTCTTCATCCGGCCCTCGTCGTCGTAGCGCGGCAGAAAGTATGTGTGGCGCTCCATCCAGTCCTTCTTCCACCACGCGGCGGTCTTGTTCATCGGCACCAGGAACGCGTTGGGCATGACGCGGCCGGGCTGCTGGATGACCTGGTGGGCGTAGGCGAAGTTGTTCATCGCCGCTCCGGTGTAGGTCCGCGGGCGGACGACCCCGCCGATCATCCGGATGTTGGCGACCGCGCCGAGCAGCCGCACGGCCTCGGCGCAGAAGTCGCTCACTGGCGATGCCGTCGGCGCCGCGACGTGTAAAACCGCATCGGCCAGCGCGACCCCGTCGTCGGCGACGGCGCCCGTCGTGGCGCTCTGCCGACGCAGAAACGCGATCGATTGAGACGGCGGACCCGCCGCCGGCGCGAATTCGTTCTGGAGACCAAGCTTCTCGGCGAGCGCGGGAATGGCGACGCCCGCCGCCGCGCGCGCGTCGGTGCCGGCAGAGAGCCGCAGACAGACGTACGCGCCGTGACGGAGCACTTCGCCGGCCAGGACCGAGTTGTCGAGCATGACGCACCTCCTTGATCCGCACGGTAGCCGCGCGTGTCATGGGTGTCCAATGCAGAGAGCGGAGGATGGTCATCGGCTATGCTGATCGGCGTGGAGCTGGATCAGGTCGAGGCATTCGTGGCGATCGTTCGCGGCGGCGGGTTCACGCGGGCCGCCGCGCTCCTGCACCTGTCGCAGCCCGCGGTGAGCCGGCGGCTCGAGCTGCTCGAGCGCGAGCTGGGCGCGCCGCTGTTCGAGCGGACGCCGAAGGGCGTCATCCTGACGGAGGCCGGCCGGACGTTCTTGCCGCACGCCGAGGGACTCCTGTCGAGCATGCGCGACGGCGTCGAGTCGGTCCGGGCGCTCCAGCAGCCCGACCGCGGCACGATCACGCTGGCGCTCGTCGGCACGCTGGCGAGCACGACCCTGACCGCCTGCCTGCAGCGCTTCCGCACGGCGCATCCGCGCGTGGAGCTGCGGCTTCGCACCGCGCTGAGCCAGGAAGTCAGCGTGCTGGTGCGCCGGGGTGACGCGACGCTCGGCCTGCGCTATGGCGGAGACCCGCATCCAGAGATGCGTGCGGTCCCCGTCTACGACGAGCCGATGATCGTCGTGTGCTCGCCGCGTCACCGGCTGGCGCGCCGACGCCGGCTCGCTCCGGCGGCGCTCGCGAGCGAGCCGTGGGTGGCGTTCCCGCCGCGCGACGGCGCGTTCTACGACCCGTATCCGTGGTCGCTTCAGAACCGCCTCGCCGCGTGCGGTCTGGCGCCGGCCGAGATCATTCCGATCGACAGCCTGACCGCGCAGAAGCGAATGGTGGAGGCCGGCTTCGGGCTGGCGCTCCTGCCCGAGAGCAGTGTCGACGAGGAGCTTCGCGCGCGAACGCTGCGCGCGCTGCCGATTCCGGCGATGCGCGTGACCATTCCGGTCATGCTGGTGAACCGGCGGAGTGCGTATCTCAGCGGGGCGGCGCGTGCGCTGATGGCTGAGCTCGCAGCGTGGCCGCGCCGGTCGGCGCGCGCGCGCCGACATCGTGGCGCCATCGTCCAGTAACCGGTTCTTAATGGGCGTCCGGCGCGTGTTGTTTACGACAATGGCCGTGTGGAACAACGCGGACGTTCTGACGCCGGCGCGCGCCGGCACTTCTGCGTGGTCACCGAGACGTACCCGCCGGAGATCAACGGCGTCGCCACGACGCTCGCGCATCTCGTGTCGGGGCTGCGAGCGCGCGGCCACCACGTGTCGGTGGCGCGGCCGCGGCAGCGCGTCGATGCCGCCAGGCCGTGGCCGGATGCGGCGACGACGCTCGTCGCCGGCGTGCGGCTACCCGGCTATCGCGGCTTGCAGATCGGACTGCCGGCCGGCGCGGCGCTGCGCTCGGCCTGGACGCGCTACCGTCCCGATGCCGTGTACGCCGCGACGGAAGGACCGCTCGGCTGGTCGGCGCTGCGCGCGGGGGCCGCCCTCGGCGTACCCGTCTACAGCGGCTTTCACACGAACTTCCACGCCTATGTCGGTCACTATCGCGCCGGCTGGCTGCGGCACGCGGCGGCCGGCTACCTCCGCTATTTCCACAACGCCAGCGCGGGAACGCTCGTCGCGACCGAATGCCTGCAAGCCGAGCTCGCGAGAGCGGGCTTCAGGAACCTCGGCGTGATCGGCCGCGGTGTCGACAGCCGCCGCTTCGACCCGGCGCGCCGGTCCCTCGCCTTGCGCAAATCGTGGGGCGTGTCGGGTGACGACTTCGTGGTGCTGTACGTCGGACGCCTCGCCGCCGAGAAGAACGTCGAGCTTGCGATCGAGGCATACCGGGCAATGAGCCGGGTGAGCCGGAGACTTCGGTTCGTGCTCGTGGGTGACGGGCCCCTCGGCCCGGCGCTGCGGCGCGACCATCCCGATCTGGTCTTCCCCGGATTCAAGACGGGCGACGACCTCGCCGCGCACTACGCCTCGGCCGACGTCTTCCTGTTCCCCAGCGAGACCGAGACGTTCGGCAACGTCACCCTGGAGGCGATGGCGAGCGGGCTTCTCGTGATCGCGTATGACTACGCGGCGGCGCGCGTGCACATCGAGAGCGGCGTGAGCGGCCTGGCGGTCCGGGAGGGCGACCGGCAGGGCTTCATCGCGGCGGCGGTCAGGCTCGCGAGCGAGCCGGCGCTCGTCGCACCGATGCGGCGAAGGGCGCGGGCCGCGATGGAGGCCCTCGACTGGGCGCACGTCGTCGAACGCTTCGAGCGGCTCCTGATCGGGGACGCCCGCAGGGAGGAACACATTAGTGGCCAACAATCTGCTCTTGCTCGTCCTGGGACTTGGCGCAGTCGTCACCGCTGGGCTGGCGGTGCGGAAGCTCGCGGTCGCGCTCTTCACCATGCGCGCGCGGTCGCTGACGCCTCTCTTTCTGCGGCTGCTGTCGCGCCGGATCCGGACGTTTCACTACGCGGGTGACCGGTTCTTCGACGCCGACGGCGCCGGCGAGGCGCTGATCGCCCGCCGCCGGAAGGGGCTCGAGCGGCTATCCGGCGCGCTGCGCGCCCAGTACGCGTCCTCGGACGCCTGGAGCGAGTCGCTCCGCGAGAGCTTCTCGGACCTCCGGTTTACCGACGCGAACCGGGTGCCTTTCCCGTTCGCGCAGTTCATGCGCGAGAATTTCAATCTCGCGTCGGTCGTGACGGCCTCGGACGGCCCGCGCCTGCAGCATCTGGACGGCCACTGGACCCTCGACGTGAGCGGCTCGTACGGCGTCAATGTCGCCGGCAGCGCCCGCTACAAGGAATGGATGACGCGGGGCCTCGAGCGCACCCGCGATCTGGGCATGGTGCTCGGGCCGCTGCACCCGGTGGTGGCGGACAACATCGCGCGGCTCAAGGCCATCTCGGGGCTAGACGAGGTCTCCTTCCACATGAGCGGCACCGAGGCGGTGATGGCGGCGGTGCGGCTGGCCCGGTTCAACACCGGACGCAAGCTCATCGTGTGCTTCTCCGGCGCCTATCACGGCTGGTGGGACGGCGTGCAGCCCGGGCTGGGCAACGAGCGCGCCATCGGCGACTGTCTCACGCTCAAGGATCTTCACCCGGCGTCGCTCGACGTCATCCGCCGGCGCGCGGGCGAGATCGCCGGGGTGCTCGTGAACCCTGTGCAGTCTTTCCACCCGAACGCTCCACCCCCGAACGACGCGATCTTGCTGACCAGCGCCGCGCGCAAGACGAGCGACGGCTCGGCGGCGTACGGCGAGTGGCTGAAGCGGCTCCACACCGTGTGTGCCGGGGCCGGGGTGCCGCTCATCTTCGACGAGGTCTACACCGGGTTCCGGCTCGCTCCGGGCGGCGCGCAGGAGTACTTCGGGGTTCGCGCCGACATGGTCGTGTATGGCAAGTCGGTCGCCGGCGGCTTCCCCATCGGCGTGGTCTGCGGGACGAAGGCATTGATGCGCCGGTTCGATCCCGACCGGCCGATGCGTCTGGCGTACGTGGTCGGCACGTTCTCCGCCCACCCGGCGGTGATGGGCGCGATGAACGAGTTCCTGCGCTGGCTCGACGATCCCGCGACGGCGTCGCTCTACGACGAGATGAACGAGCGCTGCGCGCAGTGGGCGCAGGCGACGAACCGGGCGCTCGCCGACGCGAAGCTGCCGCTGCGGGTGATGAACCTGGCCACGGTGTGGACGGTCCTCTTCACCGAGCCCGGCCGCTACAACTGGCTCCTGCAGTACTACCTGCGCGCCGAGGGCGTGACGCTGAGCTGGGTAGGCACCGGCCGGTGCCTCGGCACGATGGATTTCACCGACAAGGACTACGAGGCGCTGCGAATCAAGCTGGTCGACGCCGCCGGCCGGATGCACGGCGACGGCTGGTGGCTGGGCGCGGAGCACCCGCGCCGCGAGAAGATCATGCGGCGACGCCTGATCAAGGAGGCGCTGACGATGCTGATCCCGATCCCGAAAACAGTCCAGGCGTTCTACGCGGAGGTGATGCGGCGCAAGAAGGACGATCACCACGCCTCGCACAGCGATACCGTCAACCAGATCTTCCACATCATCAGCTCCAGCGCGTTCCTCGTGTGCTACGTGCTGGCGTTCTCGGACCTGACGACTGCGATGTGGGTCGGGCTAGCGGCCCTCTTCCTGCGCCAGATCGGGCACGCCGTCCTCGAGCCGCCGTGTCACGACAAGGAAGCGACGCTGCTCGGCTACAACACGCGGAACAAGACGATGATCCTCGGCACGTATCTGCTCATTCCGCTGGTCAACCTGGTGTGGTCGGGCGCGTACACGCTGGAAGCGCTGCGACCGCTGGCCGGGTCCGTGGCGTACCAGTGGTTTCTGTGGACCGGCCTGGTCGTCGCCGGGCGCGTCGCGTATCTGCTGTACGCTCACGGGCCGCGTCTGGCGCTCGTGTGGTTCGTGAAGCTGGCGACCGACCCGCTCACCGACGTCATCGCCTACACCCCTCGCTTCCTCCGTCCCGCCTAGCATCCCGTGGCGCGCCGGGGTCGGCGATGAGCATCGCCGCCCCGGCGCTCGCCGTCGCGGCCACGGTCGTGTTGCGAGCGCGAAGAGTCGTCATGCTCGTCTTGATCGTCGTCGCCTTGGCGGCGATCGCGTCCGCCGAGCCGCCCATCGTCCTCGTCGAGGACTGGTCGCGCCAGACGGTCGGCGCCGCGGGAGTCCCCGAGGGATGGCAACGCCATGACTGGGGATCGCCCAGGTATGATTTCACGGTGGTGGCCGACGGCCCGCGGAAGGTCTTGCGCATGCATAGCGAGAGCGACAACTCGACGATCAGCAAGGAAGTCCGGGTCGCGGTCAAGCGATTCCCGATCCTGGTCTGGCACTGGAAGGTCGTGACGCTGCCGGCGAAGGCCGACTCACGCCACCGCGAGACCGACGACCAGGCGGCCCAGGTCTACGTGACCTTTCCGCGCTTCCCGGAGCGGATCCGCTCGCGGATCATCGGCTACGTCTGGGACACGACCGCGCCCGCCGGCACCATCGTGAAGAGCCCGAGCGCGGGCGCCGTCACGTACGTGGTCGTCCGCTCGGGCCGGGCCGACTCCGGCCGCTGGCTGATCGAGACGCGGAACGTCCACGACGACTACAAGCAGATCTACGGTGAGGAGCCGCCCGAGGAGATCCGCCTGATCTCGCTCGCGATCGACTCGAACGATACGCGCTCGACGGCCGAGGCGTACGCGGGCGAGATCTTCTTCCGCGGCCGCGAGTGAAATTCTTTGCGTTCGACGCGCAAGCGATTAGACTCGGGTCATCGCTGGAATGTTCGGCGAGTCAGCGTGTGCGCTCTGGAGCTGGCGGCGAGCCTACCTCTCCCGCTTTGCCAGCTCCGTCGGTGGTCCTGCGGTTGTCAATCCCCTTGTCCCGTCATCGCGGAGGCCCATGACCAGTCGAGCGCGCGTCAGAGCCGCAGGCGGCGTCATCGTCAGGTGCACGAACGGGAGCGAGCCCGAGCTGCTGCTCATCCATCGCCCCCGCCATAACGACTGGACGTTCCCCAAGGGCAAGATCGAATCCGGCGAGACCGACGAGGCCTGCGCCTTGCGCGAGGTCGAGGAGGAAACCGGCCTTCGCTGCGAGTTCGAGTCCGAGCTGCCGCCGACGGCGCACATCACCGGCAAGGGCCGGCTCAAGGAAGTGCGCTACTGGCTGATGCGACCGGTCGGCGGCGAGGCCTCGCCGCACAACGAGGTCGACGCGGTTCGCTGGGTCCCACTGGCCCGCGCCGCGAGGATGCTCACGTATCAGCGCGACCGGGATCTGCTCGGGAGTTTACCCGTTGGTGGACGGGCATAGAAGGATTGCCGATCGCCGGCGATTCCTGACGTTTCTGGCCTCGAGCCCCTTGTTCGCCCTCAGCGCGTCGGGGGCCTGGTCGGCGCTGGTCGAGAGCGCACAGGCGGCCGAGAGCGACGGACCCACGCGGGCGCTGATCGCGTCCGCGAACGATGCGCTGAACGTCTTCGACTTCGAGCTCGTGGCTCGCCAGAAGTTACCGCCCGCGCACTACGGCTATCTGGCGACCGGGGTCGATGACGACGCGACCCTCCTGGCGAATCGTACCGGATTCTCAAAGATCCAGATCCGGGCGCGCCGCCTCGTCGACGTGAGCCGCATCGACACATCCACGGAGCTCTTCGGCACCACGTGGAAGACGCCGATCGTGCTGGCGCCGGTGGGCAGCCAGAAGGCGTTCCACGCTGACGGGGAGATGGCCTCGGCGCGCGCCGCGGGAGGCAGAGGTCATCTACAGATTCTCTCGACCGGCAGCACGACCTCGGTCGAGAACGTCACTTCGGCCTGGCGAGGACCCATCTGGTATCAGCTCTATCCCACGGACACCTGGCGGATCACGCAGGCGCTGGTGAAGCGGGCGGAGCGGGCGGGCTGCCCGGTGCTCGTCCTGACCGTGGATCTTCCGTTCGGCCGAAACACGGAAACCGAGGTGCGGTTCCGCCAGAGTGATACGCGGCAATGCGCGAGCTGCCACCAGCCCGGCTGGGCGGGCTATTTCCGCCGCAAGCCGATGTTCGATGGCCTCGACCTCACCGGCGTGTCCATGGCCGCCCCCGGGCTCACGTGGGAGGTCGTGCGCCGGCTCAGAGACATCACGAAGCTCAAACTCGTGCTCAAGGGCATCGAGACGCGTGAGGACGCGGAGCTCGCTGTACGGCACGGCGTCGACGGGATCATCGTGTCGAACCACGGCGGGCGAGCGCAAGAGGGTGGGCGCGGCACGATCGAGTGCCTCCCGGAAGTCGTCGACGGGGTCCAGGGCAAGCTGCCGGTTCTCATCGACGGCGGATTCCGGCGGGGCACCGATATCTTCAAGGCCCTTGCCCTCGGCGCCAGAGGCATTTGCATCGGACGGCCGTACATCTGGGGGCTGGCCGCCTTTGGCCAGGCCGGGGTCGACAAGGTCCTCGACATCCTCACTCGAGAGCTCGTGCTGATGATGCGGCACGCAGGCACGACATCCGTGGGCAAGATCGATCGGAGCTTCATCACGACCTCGGCGCGATGAGCCTCAGTCCCCAGTCGTAGCGGCGCGCTCAGCGCGTCCTCTGCTAGACTCCCAACCAACTGTCTTCCATGCGCACGGTGAACGTCCTTGTCATCCAGCCCATCGCCGATGCAGAGCTGGCGCAGATCGCAAGTCTCGACCCGCGCCTGCGCGTGGTCGACGCCCGCGGCTGGTTTGACGACGAGTACCGGGAGACATGGCCGAAGTGGAGCGTCGATCGCTACCTCGGTACGCGTTCCGGTCCGCCGAGCACGCGCGCGGAGCGCGACCGACTCCTGGCCGAGGCGGAAGTGATCCTGGGTGGCTGGCCGTTTCCGCTCGATCTCCGGGCGCGGGCGTCACGCCTCAAGTGGTTTCATCAGCGCCCGGCCGGCGCCAGCAACCTGCTGCGCGGCGATCTCTGGGGCAGCGACGTCATCGTCACCACCTCGCGCGGCTTCGGCAACACGCGCGCCATGGCCGAGTACGTGCTGGCGTGCTTCCTCCACTTCGCGCGCGGCCTGCACCGGGCTCACCGCGACCGGGAGCGGCAGCAGTTCGAGCACGGCTCGTATCGGCCGGTGCTGATCGAGGGCAAGACCGTGTGCGTGGTCGGCGCCGGCGGCATCGGCCAGGAGGTCGGATCACTGTGCGCGGGCGCCGCGATGCGCGTCGTGGGCACGCGCCGGCACGTCTCGCCCGGCGATGGCCTGCCGACCGGATTCAGCCGTCTCGAGACCCCCGAGAGGCTCCATGCGCTGCTGGCGGAGAGCGACTTCGTGGCGGTGTGCTGCCAATGGACGCCGGAAACGACGGGCTTGATCGGTCACGCGGCGTTCGCGGCGATGCGCCCTGGGACGGTGCTGGTCAACGTGGCCCGCGGCGAGATCGTGGACGAGGAAGCGCTGATCGCGGCGCTGGCGTCGGGCAAGCTGCGGGGCGTGGGCCTCGACGTCTACGTCGGAGAATTCGAGCGCGCGCCGGATCCCCGACTGTGGCGCGACGAGCGCGTGCTCATCACGCCGCACGTCTCCGGCGGCAGCGACGTGCGCCAGCATCGAGTGGTCGAGGTGTTCTCCGACAATCTGCGGGCATACCTGGACGGGCGCCCGCTCGCCAACGTGATCGACTGGGCGCGCGGCTACTAGCCGGACAGCTATGATAGGGCCCAACGAAGGGAGCGCGATGACTGCGTGGATGAAGATCGCCCTGATCCTGAACATCCTCGGCACTGTTGTTGTCGGCGTCATCCCGATGATCGGCAGAACCACGGGCGCCGGCGGAGGAATCACGTTTCGAAGCTCGGCCTGGCGGTCGAGCTGGCTGGCGGGGTGGATCCTCTTCCTGGTCGGCATCGCCCTCATGGCGGCTGCGCGCTGACGCAGGCGTCGTAGCCGGCTCGCCGTACTCCCGCCTAGTCTTTACGGGGAGGAACATATGCCAAACATCGGCGCCGAGGACTTGACCGCGTTCGCTGCCGCCGCGTACGAGGCGGCCGGCACGCCACCCGAGCACGCGAAGACGGTGTCCAGACACCAGGTCCGAGCGAATCTGGTCGGGCACGACTCGCATGGCGTGGTGCTGCTTGCCACCTACATCGACCGTATCGGTCGCGGCCACATCGTGCCCGCGGCGCGGCCGGAGATCATGAACGAGTCGCCGACGACCCTCGCGGTGAATGGACGGTGGGGGTTCGGCCCGGTCATCTCCGAATGGACGATGGAGCGTCTGGTGGCCAGGGCGCGCGAGATGCGGATCGCCGCGGCAACGATTCGCGAGCAGAGTCACGTCGGGAGGCTGGCCGAATATCCGCTGATGGCGGCACGCGCCGGCTTCATCGGCCTGATGATGGCCGACTCGGGCCAGAGCCCGAAAGCCGTCGCGCCGTTCGGCGGCCGCGAGGCGCGGCTGGGCACGAACCCAATTTGCATCGCCTTCCCGAGCGATCTTCCCGGCCCGGTCTTCATCGACATGGCGACGAGCGCGGTGGCCGCGGGAAAGCTGAACCTGGCCCGTGCGCAGGGCAAGCCCATCCCGCTCGGCTGGCTCCTCGACAAGGACGGCAAGCCCACGACGAATCCGAACGCTCAGCTCGAGGGCGGAGTGATGCTGCCGCTGGGCGGCCCCGAAGGACACAAGGGCTACGGACTGTCGTTCGCGGTGGAGACGCTGGCGGCGGTGCTGCCGGGTCTGGGCTTCGGCATCGATCCGAAGGGGCGCCACAACGACGGCACCTTCATGCTGGTGATCGACCCGCAAGCGTTCTCGCCGACCGATTTCAAGAATGAGGTCGCGGCGTTCGTGCACTACCTCAAGGCCACGCCTCCTGCCGAGGGATTCGAAGAGGTCCTGTACCCCGGCGAGCTCGAGTACCGCACCGAGCAGCGCCGCCGCCAGGCCGGCATTCCCATTGAGGACGCGACCTGGCGCCGGCTTGGTGAGATCGCCACGAAGTTCGGGATCACGGCACCGCGAGTCATGTCGGAGGCGTGATCCGGCCGTCGCGACGCCCTTGCGGGCGCGCCGTCAGTTCAGCAGGCGAGTGAGCTCCGACATGGCCCCGACCCTCTCGAACTCGTGGATCACCTCGAGGCTGGCCTCGATCTTGTCCGGCGACAGCTTGGACAGCGGCATCAGCCTCCGGTACTTGGTGTCCACGTCGGCCCATTCGATGCCGCGAGGGGCGGACCCGCGGGGAAAATCCACGTGATTGGCGAACTGGCGGCCATCCTTCAGCGTGATCGTGACCGTCGCGCCGTGGTGGTGCGGGAAGCGATCCGGGTAAGGTGGTGGGTTCGGGTCCACGGTGATCTTGTCGATGAGCCGCGCGATCACCGGGTCGGCGACCTTTTCGGGCGAGGCATGGATCCAACCGTAGCCGCGGTCGGCGATCGCCGCGGCGATGAAGTAGGTGGGGCTGTGCGCGACGCCGATCAGGTCGGTCGGATGCCGGGGACCGGGCAGCGTGCGGTACTTCGCCGATGAGAGCACGACGCTCGCCACGTCCGCCGGGTCGATGTTGCCGGCAATCGCGGCATTGGCGGCCGCCTCCGCCGCGGCGTGGTGCGGATGGCCGCCGGGCACCAGCTTGATCGCCATGTTCGTGGTGATGTCCCACGACCCGCCGAGATCCTTCGTCACGTCCGCCAGATGATCGCCGCCATACGCGGAGAAGAATCCGCGCGGCATCTCCAGCACGTGCTCCTCGGCCACGTATCCCTTCTTCGCGGCCAGTGCCGCGTGGACGCCGAGCATCGCGGAGAGTCCCGCGTGATACTCGCGCGCTACGCTGGTATTGGCGGCGACCATGAGGCCGCCGATCGAGGTCGCGGCCAGCGCGATCACCTGCGTCATCTGTCCCGGCGTCAGCTCGAGGAGGGTGCCGGCCGCAACCGCGCCGCCGAAGATCGTGGAGATCGAGCCGTGGAACCCACGCTCGCCGCGTCCCGGCGTGAGCGCCTCGTCGATGCGCCCCGCGATCTCGTAGCCGAGCACCATCGCCGCGAGCACGTCGCGGCCGCTG
>DASRIY010000207.1:0-2424 GCA_035649755.1 Candidatus Methylomirabilota bacterium | reverse complement strand
TACGCCGGCATGGCGCCGCTCGTCGGCGGCGAACGCATCCGCCGCGAGACGGCGGGGCGCGTGCCCGATCCCGCCGAGGAGCTCCGCGCTGGCATCATCAACCAGCTGGGGCAGGGCGGGCCCGAGCTCGCCGCCGGCGTGCCGTCGCACGAGCCCGCGGCCGCGCCCGCGCTGCCGCCGCCGGCCGCCACGCCGCCGCCCGCGCCGGCCGCCGCGCCCGGCCTGCCGCGCCCCAACGTCGCGCCCGTGCCCCTCGGGCGCGGCCTCCGGCTGTCGGCGCCGCCCGGCGAGGAGGAGGAGCCCGACGAGCTCGCGGCCGAGCTTGGGCCCCGCAGTTATCGTGACGCCATCACGGATCTGCTCGGCCAGGCCGGCCGGGCTGAGCTCCCGATGGAAGAGGCCGCCAGGCCGGGCGCGCCGGCGGTCACCGGCGGGCCGTCGCGGCCCGCGGCCACGGGCATTCAATCGCCGACGAAGATCCAACCCAAGACCGACACCCCGGAGCAGCGGCAAGGGCTCGCGGACGGCTCGCTCTTGCGCGTCGTGCATCCCGTGAGCGGCGAGGACGGCGTGATCCCCAACACCTTCCGCGACATCGAAGACGCGAAGCGCAAAGGGTGGAACATCGAAGTCGGGCGCGATGCTACGATGCGCCGATGAGCTCGAGCTCGTGGCGCCACTACAAACTGCCCGGCACCGCGCCGACGCCGCGCCGCCTCAAGAAGCCGGTCTTCGCGATCAGCAAGTCGGACGCCGCCGCCGACGCGATCATCTTCCAGTGCCGCGCCGCCGCGCTGCCGATCCCCACGCGCGAGTACCTGTTCGCCGCGCCCGATCGCAAGTGGCGCTTCGATCTCGCCTGGCCGGATCACCAGCTCGCGCTGGAGTTCGAAGGACTCGTCTTCCCGACGCAGCCGCGCTGGCAGGACGGCCCCGCCGAGCATCGACTCAGCGGCCGCCACGCCTCGGTGACGGGCTTTCTCGCGGACCTCGAGAAGTACGGCGACGCGTTCGCACGCGGCTGGTCGGTGCTCCGCGCGACGCACAAGCAAGTCGAGATCGGCATGGTCCTGCACTGGCTCGAGCGACGGTTCAAGGCGCTCCCCTGAAAGGCCCCCGTGGCGATCGACGTGTTGATCAACCTGGCCCTGGCCGGCATCACGCCGGGCCCCCTCGTGCTCCCGCACGAGCTCCTCGACGCCGACACGATCACCGCGAGTACCCGTGAGCGACTGATCGCCGTCTGGTGTGAAGCCGACTCGCGCACCCCGCTCTACGATCGGATCGTGGCGTCGCGGCCGCGGGCGCGCGAGCTCAAGCGGCCGCTCGCCATCTACACCGGCACGTTCGGCTGGGCGCTCGGCGTCACCGGCGTCGTCGATCAACACACCGATCAGTTCTGGATGCACTGCCGGCGCGACGGCCGGCCGCTGCACGAGCTCCGCGAGGCCTACGAGCTCGAGCTCCAGCTCGTGCCCGTCTCGCACGTCGTGCTGGTGATCGAGCCGCTCGACGTCGAGGAGGGGCCCGACGAGCTCGCGCACCTGCGCACCTGTCGCGACCTGGCGCGCCGCCATGCGGAGATCATCGGCGTGGTGTGGTTGGGATCGTTGACGGTGGAAGACTTGCCGGGACCGCCGCCCGTCGTCGAGCTCGCGCCGCCGCTCCAGTGGGGCGGCGCGAGCTCGTAGCCTTAGCTTTTGTTCTCCTCCTCATCACCCAAGTCGATCAAGGCGTTCGTGATGGCGACGTCGGTGCGGACGGCAATTTCCTGGAGGTGATCGGCCACCTCCGCGAGGTGCCCGCCCATCGCCACGACGTGATCGATGGCCTTACGCAGGGTCCGCGTCGTCTCGGCCAAGTTCCTCAACATCTCCTCGATGTCCGCGCGGGTCATCAGTGGACCGGCTCCTTTCTGGTCATGTACTCGTCGTAGATCTGGAGCACGGTGATCATGAAGTCTTGAATGTCCGTGAACTGCGCGCCGGTCTTCCTTTTGAACGTGCCCGCCGCCAGCGCGAGCTTCTGCTGAATGTCCTCGGGGATCGCCCAGTACGACCCGCACTGCGTCGTTTCCAGCGGCTTCTTCATCGTCTCCGTCCTTTCCGCGGACGCTGCAGATCGCGGATGGCGCGGCCGAATGTTTGCCGCGCTAGCCGCTTCAATTCGGCCCGGAAGGCCGGATCCTGCAGCATCTCTTTGGCCGCCTCTTCGGCCATCTTCTCAATCGCGAGACTGACCGACGTCGAGATCACGGCGTTGGTCCGGTGTTGGGCCAGCTGGGCCAAGAGCGTCATCGTGGCCCTCCTCTCCGCGGCTCCACCCAGACGTGGAGCACGCTGCGCCGCGCGACGAGCTCGGGGTGCTCGCGCTCGAGTACCTTGCCCGCCGTGAAGCGCACGCTGCGCGCCCGCGCCTCATTCG
>DASRIY010000206.1:0-29272 GCA_035649755.1 Candidatus Methylomirabilota bacterium | reverse complement strand
GCGCTTCACGATGCCGCGGCAGACGGCGGCGCCGATGGAAGGGCGCGCCATCTGCGCGCGCTTCGACGGCGACACCGGCGAGCTGACGGTGTGGGCCTCGAGCCAGGCGCCGCACCTCTTCCGCACGGTGCTCGCCGGAGTGCTGCGCCTCGACGAGGAGAAGATCCGCGTCATCGTCCCCGACGTGGGCGGCGGCTTCGGCGTGAAGCTCCACTACTACCCGGAGGACGCGTTGGTGGCGGTAGCCGCGATGCGGCTCGGCCGACCCGTGAAGTGGGTGGAGACGCGCGCCGAGCACTTCGCGGCCACCGTGCACGCGCGCGAGCAGCGCGTGCACGCGCGGGCGGCGTTCGACACACAGGGGACGCTGCTGGCGCTCCGGGCGCACGTGCAGGGCGACGTTGGCGCGCATCTGCACACCAAAGGGGCCGGGCCGATCTTCTTGGGCGGCGTCGTGCTGCCGAACGTCTACGCCGTCCGTCACTTCAAGGCGAAGCTCGAGGCCGTCGTGACCAACAAGGTGCCGTTCGGCGCCTACCGCGCCTTCGGCATGCAGCAGGCGGCGTTCGTCACCGAGCGATTGATGGACATAGCGGCCGCGCGCCTTGGGCTCGACCCCGCCGAGATCCGGCGCCGCAACTACGTGCCGCCGGCGGCGTTTCCCTATCGCAGCGCCGCCAACCTCGTGTACGACAGCGGCAACTACGGGAGCGCGCTCGACGAGGCGCTGCGCATCGCCGACTACCGCGGTCTGCGGGCGATGCAGGCGCGCGCCCGAGCCGAAGGCCGGCTCGTCGGCATCGGCCTCGCGAACTACGTCGAGGTGACCGGCATGGGGCCGACGAAGCTGATGGCCGCCATGGGCAACCGGCAGGGTGGCTACGAGAGCGCCACCGTCCGCCTCGAGCCGTCAGGCCGTGTCACCGTCGCGACCGGCATCATCGAGGTGGGGCAGGGCATCCGCTCGGCGCTCGCGCAGGTGGCGGCCGACGTGCTGGCGATCCCGTACGATCGCGTCGGCGTGGTGCTCGGCGACACCGCGCGCACGCCGTATTCATGCTACGGCACGGCCGACAGCCGGGGCTCGGTCACCGGCGGTGCCGCCGTGCTCCAGGCCACGCGCGCGCTCAGGGAGAAGCTCGTCCGGGTGGCGGCGCACCAGCTCGAGGTCGACGAGAAGGATCTCGAGGTCGTCGACGGTCAGTGTCGCGTGCGCGGCGCGCCCGGCCGCGGACTCTCCTTCTCGGCGCTCGCCCAGGAGTCGCTGCGCGGACAGAACCTGCCCGATGGGATCGAGCCCGAGCTGGCGGCGCGGTTCACCTACAACCCGGAGAACTGGACGTTCCCGTACGGCGTGCACGTCGCCGCCGTCGAGGTCGCGCGCGATACGGGCATTGTCCGTGTGCTCGGCTACTGGGTCGCGCACGACTGCGGCACGATGCTGAACCCGATGCTGGTCGACGGCCAGCTCCACGGCGGCCTCGCCCAGGGCATCGGCGCCGCGTTGAGCGAGGAGCTCCGCTACGACGAGTCGGGCCAGCTCCTGTCGCGCACCTTCATGGACTACGCGATCCCGACGGCGGAGACGATGCCGCCGATGACGATCGGGCACGTCGAGACGCCGTCGCCCCACACGCCGGGCGGCATGAAGGGCATGGCCGAGGGCGGCACGATCGGCGCCCCCGCGACGATCGCGAACGCGGTCGCCGACGCGCTGGCGGGCGCCGGCGTGGACGCGGCCGCCGTCGCGGTCTACCCGCTCACCGCATCGAAGGTGTTCGCGCTGCTCCAGGCCGCCTCGCGCCTGGGTTAGACTGTCTCAGCGGAGGAAGACCATGCCGAAGATCAAGCACATCGCGCTGTCAACCCAAGACGTCGAGAAGACCGCGAAATTCTACGTGGAGACGTTCGGCATGAAGGAAGTCGGCAAAATCGACGACCCCGGCACGCGCGGCGTCTTCCTCACCGACGGCGACATCAACCTCGCCATCCTGAACTTCAAGAACGACACGGCCGCCGGAATCGAGCGCGGCAAGAGCTTCTCCGGCATCCACCACATCGGCTTTCAGGTCGACAATCTCGATGCGATCGCGGACCGGCTTACCGCCGCGGGGATGCAGCGTCGCCACGACGTCGAGGAGGCGCTGGGCGTCGTGCCGGGCACCGAGGGCAACGTCGAGGTGAAGTGGACCGGCCCCGACGGCATCATGCTCGACGTGTCGAAGACCGGCTGGCTCGGCACGTCCGCGTTCGGTCACTAGTCTCGCTGTCGGTTTGGACGTCCCGGACGATCTCGGAGCCCACTTCGACAACGTGCTGACGGGCGAGACCGTCGAGGTGGCAGCTACGACCGAGGGTCGCGGCATGGCGCTCGGGCGCGCGCTGGCCGGCTTTCCAGTCGCGCTGCGGGTCAGGACGGCTTGAGGACCAGGACCGCAAGAGGGGGCAGCGTGAGCACGACCGAGTGCGGCTGTCCCTGCCACGGTCTCGGCTCGGCCCACGCGCCACCCTCGTTTCCAAGGTTGCTGCCGCCGTACTCGCCCGCGTTGCTATTGATCAGCTCTCGGTAATAGCCGAGCCGCGGAACCCCGACCCGGTAAGCATGGCGTGGCACCGGCGTGAAGTTGCATACAACGACCACGAACTCGCCCGCGTCGCGGGCGCGTCGCACGAACGACACCACGCTCTGCTCCCAATCGGCACAGTCGATCCAAGCGAACCCGGCCGGGTCGGCGTCGAGCTCATGAAGAGCCCGCTCGCGCCGGTAGCAGTGGTTGAGGTCGCGCACGAGCCGCTGGAGCCCGCGGTGGTAGGAACCCTCGGCGATTAGGTGCCAGTCGAGGCTCCGGTCGTGGTGCCACTCGCGGCGTTGCCCGATCTCGCCGCCCATGAAGAGGAGCTTCTTGCCGGGGTGCGTCCACATGTACGTATAGAGCGCGCGAAGGGTGGCAAACTGCTGCCAATCGTCGCCGGGCATCTTGGCGAGGAGCGCCCCCTTGCCGTGCACGACCTCGTCGTGCGAGAGCGGCAGCACGAAGTTCTCCGTCCAGGCGTACATGAGGCCGAACGTCAGCTTGTCGTGGTGATACTTGCGGTGCACCGGATCGAGGCTCATATAGTCGAGGACGTCGTGCATCCACCCCATGTTCCACTTGAACCCGAAGCCGAGCCCGCCGAGGTACGTCGGACGCGAGACCAGCGGCCACGAGGTCGACTCCTCCGCGGCGACGATCACGCCTGGATGTGCGCCGTGGACGACCTCGTTCATGCGCCGAAAGAAGGCGACGGCGCCGAGGTTCTCGCGTCCGCCGAACTGGTTCGGGACCCACTCGCCAGGTTTGCGCGAATAGTCGAGGTAGAGCGCGGAGGCGACGGCGTCGACCCGGAGACCATCGGCGTGATAGCGGTCGAGCCAGAAGAACGCGCTGTCGAGCAGGAAGTTCGCGACCTCGTTGCGTCCATAGTTGAAGATGAGCGTGCCCCAGTCGGGATGCTCACGCTGCCGCGGGTCGGCGTGCTCGTACAGGTGGGTGCCATCGAAGTAGACGAGGCCGTGCGGATCACGTGGGAAGTGCGCCGGCACCCAGTCAAGGATGACCCCGACGCCGCGGCGGTGGAGATGGTCCACGAAGGCCATGAACTCCCGCGGGCCGCCGTAGCGGCGCGACGGGGCGAAGTAGCCGATGGTCTGATAGCCCCACGAGCCGTAGAACGGGTGCTCCATCACGGGCAAGAGCTCCACGTGGGTGAAGCCCATCTCGCCGACATAGTCCGCGAGCTGGTCGGCCAGCTCGCGGTAGTCGAGGAAGCGATCGCCCTCCTCGGGCACGCGCCGCCATGAGCCGAGATGCACTTCGTAGATCGAGAGCGGCTCGTGGAGCGGGTGGCGCTGGGCGCGCGCGGCGAGCCAGGCCTCGTCGCTCCATCGGAAGGCGTCGAGGCTGGCCACGACCGACGCCGTACGCGGCGTCTCCGCCTCGAACGCGAACGCATAGGGGTCTGACTTCAGCGCGAGCGGCTCCTCCGAGTGCCCCCGGATCTCGAACTTGTAGCGCTCGCCCTCGCCCAGCCCCGGCAAGAAGATCTCCCAGATGCCGTTGGCTTGATGAAGACGCATGGGATGGCTCCGGCCGTCCCAGTCGTTGAAGTCGCCCACGACACTCACGCGCCGTGCGCTTGGCGCCCACACCGCGAAAGCGATGCCGCTCACACCGTCGAGCACGGCCGGATGCGCGCCGAGTTTCTCGTGCGCGCGGTAGTGCGTGCCCTCGGCTAGGAGGTGACGGTCGAAATCGCTCAGGAGCGAGGGGAAGCGATACGGGTCTTCGATCTCGGTGATGTGGCCGTCACGCGTCACCTCGAGCCGGTAGACGAACGGGTCGCGACGGTCGGGCAGCACCGTTTCAAAGAACCCCGCCGGGTGCAGTCGCTCCATCAGGGTCGGTGGCGCGTCGACGGGCAGCACGCGAACGGCGGCCGCGCCGAGCACGATGGCCCGCACGGCCACGGCCGCGCCGTCAGGCGTCTGCACGCGGTGCGGACCGAGCACGGCGAAGGGGTCTCCGTGCTCGCCTTCCACGACGGCGCGGATTGCGTGCGCGTCCAGCATCATGCTGTGATTCTACGAGGCGGAGAGGGCCGATGCACGCTTGGGCCAGCCCAAACGGTTCGGCGCTATCCGGTCTTCAGCTCAGCCCACCACTCGCGGCTTGATCTCGTCCGCGATCAGGTCGATCGTCTCCAGAATCGCCGGGAACGTCGAATACGACACCTCCAGCGCGACGTGGCCGCAGTCCAAAGCCCGGAATCCTCGAAGCTCCTCCGCGATCTGCTTCGCCGAACCGTTCAGCGTGTGGCGCCCCCGGATGAGCGCCATGTCCACCGCCGCGCGATGGACGCCGTCGATCAAAATCGGAATGCGGAGCGAGAAGTAGGGGGATCCCTCGCGGCCTGCTTCCTTCCAGAGCCGTCGCACCGCGTCCGCTCCCTGGCGGAACGCGTCATGGTTCGTCGAGCTGGCGTGCCAGCCGTCGCCTAGGCGGGCGACCCGGCGGAACGCGGCCTCGCTGCTGCCGCCGATGTAGAGCGGGGGCCGTGGTTTCTGGAGCGGCATCGGCGAGAAAACGACGTCCTGCACGCGATGGCGCTTGGTCTGGATCTTCGGATGCTCCTGCGTCCACAGGGCGCGCATGAGCTCGAGGGCCTCGTCGCTCCGGCTCGCGCGCTCCTTGAACGGCACGCCGAGGGCGTCGAACTCGCCCTCGAGCCAGCCGATCGCGGCGCCGACGATCAGCCGACCGCCGGACAGGACGTCGACGCTCGCCAGGAGCTTCGCCACCGGGATCGGTGAGCGATACGGCAGGATGACCACGCTGGTGCCGAGTGCCACGCGATGGGTCACTCCGGCGAGCCACGGCAGGACCGCCAGCGGATCGAGCATATCCTCGCGGTAGATCACGTTGGCCTGCTCGGGCACGATGACGTGATCGGTCACCCACACCGAGTCGAGGCCACGGTCCTCGGCGCGACGAACGACCTCGAGCATGCGTCCCACTTCGATCGGGCGGCCGTAGTGCGGCAGGCAGATTCCGAGCTTCATGCGATCCTCCATGCGCCGGCGTGACGACGCTGCGCCGGCGCGACGCCGGCTTTCCTGGACGGCGGGCAGGGTATACTCGTCCGCGCCTCACGGCAACTCTCGACCCCGCGGAGGACACGCGATGGCAGGTCTGACTCGACGCGATTTTCTGCTGACGTCCGCGGCCGCTTCCGGCGCCGCGCTGGCGTCGCTCGATGCGCTTCCGGCGTTCGCCCAGACTCCCAAGAAGGGCGGTACGCTGCGGGTCGGCTTCTACATCGAGGCGGCCACGATGGACCCGCACTTCTCGGGCAGCAAGATCGATCGGCAGGTCTATCACAACATCTACGAGCCCCTGGTGACGCTCGACGTGAAGCTCGGCATCAAGCCGGGCCTGGCCGAATCGTGGCAGCAGCCGGATCCAAAGACGGTCATCTTCAAGCTGCGGCAGGGTGTGAAATTCCATGACGGCACCGACTTCAACGCCGAGGCGGCGCGCTTCAACTTCAACCGTATGAAGACCGAGGCGAAGTCGGTCCGCAAGGGAGAAGTCGCCAGCATCGATTCGGTCGATGTGGTCGACGCCTACACGATCAAGCTGAACCTCAAGCGGCCCGATGCCGCGCTGCTGGCCACGCTGACCGATCGCGCCGGCATGATGGTCTCGCCCAAGGTTGCGCAGGAGCGCGGCTCCGAGCTCGAGCGCAACGCCAAGGGCGCGGGCACCGGCCCCTTCGAGTTCGTCGAGTGGGTGAAGGACGACCACCTCCTCATCAAGCGCAACGAGAGCTACTGGAACAAGACGGGCGGCCCCTATCTCGATCGCATTCGCTACCGCCCGATCCCGGACGACACCGTCAAGCTACAGAGCTTGCAGACCGGCGAGATCGACGTGATGGACTACGTCCAGCCGCGCGACGTCGCAGCGGTGAAGGCCGACAAGAACGTGGTCGTCGTCGACGTGCCGTCGCTGGCCGACTTCGCCTATCAGCTCAACCACACGAAGCCGCCCTTCCAAACGAAGGCCTTGCGGCAGGCGGTCGCCTACTCGCTCGACCTCGAGCAGATCGTCAAGGGCGTGTGGCTCAACGTCGGCGTGCCGGCCAACGGCCCGATCCCGCCGACCAGCTGGGCGTACGACCGGAGCATTCCCCCGATCAAGCGCGATCTGGCGAAGGCGAAGGCCAAGCTGGCCGAGGGCGGTCAGCCCAACGGCTTCACGTTCACGATGACTACCAACAACATCCCGATCAACGTGCAGGAGGCCGAGGTCATCCAGGCGCAGCTCCGCGAGGCCGGCATCACCATGAGGATCAAGCTGGTCGACTCGGCCACGCTCCTGGCCGACGGCAACGGCAAGAACTTCGAGATGATCAGCTACCAGTGGAGCGGCCGTCCGGACCCCGACGGCAACACCTACCAGTTCTACAAGACGACGCCCGGCACGTCGCTCAACTGGTCCGGGATCTCGAATCCGCAGATCGACTCCCTGCTCGACCGCTCGCGCGAGGTGTCGAGCCAGGCCGAGCGCAAGAAGCTCTTCAGCGAGCTGACGAAGCTCCTGCAGGAAGAGCTGCCGATGGTGTTCATCGTGCATCCCATCGAGCCCAAGGCCTTCAGTCCGCGCGTGCAGGGCTACGAGCCGATCCCCGACGGGATGATGCGCTTCAAGGACGTGTGGCTCCGCTAGGGTGTCGCTGAGCGGCTTTCCGCGCGCGTGATGGGCCGTCTCGTCCTGCGACGGCTGGCGGCGACCGTCCCGGTCCTGCTGCTCGTGACGTTCGGGGTGTTCCTGCTGCTGCATCTGACCCCGGGCGATCCGATCGACGTCATGATGGCCGAGTCGGTCGACGCCACCGTGAAGGAGAACCTCCGCCGCGAGCTGGGGCTGGACCGACCCCTCTACGTCCAGTACGCGGGCTGGATGGGCCGTCTCGTGCAGGGTGACCTCGGCCGCTCGATCCGCAACGGCGAGCCCGTCATCGAGAACGTGCGCCGCCGGCTCCGTCCGAGCCTCGAGCTCGCGTGTTTCGCGATGACGATCTCCGTGGTCGTCGCGTTCCCCGTCGGCATCATCTCCGCGATGCGTCGCAACACGGCCGTCGACCGCGCCGGCGCGACCTTCGCGCTATTCGGCATCTGCATGCCGAACTTCCTCCTGGCGCTGCTCCTCATCTTCTTCTTCGGGGTGACGCTCCGCTGGCTGCCGATCTCTGGCTATACCGATCCGCTCGAGGAGCCGTGGAACGGCCTGCGCTCGCTGACGCTGCCGGCCATCACGCTGGGGCTTGCGCTGGCCGCCGTGGTCACGCGCACGCTGCGCTCGAGCTTGCTCGAGGCGCTGGCCGAGGACTACGTGCGCACCGCCCGCGCCAAGGGCCTGTCGGAGTGGCGCGTCGTCTGGAACCATGTGCTACGAAACGCGCTGATCCCCGTCGTGACCATCCTCGGCCTGCAGCTCGGCACGCTGATCGGCGGCGCGGTCATCACCGAATACGTCTTCGCCCTGCCCGGTGTCGGACGCCTCGTGGTCGACGCGGTATTTGCCCGCGACTACCCGCTCGTGCAGGGCGTCGTGCTGCTGATCGCCGTGGGCTTCATCGTGAGCAACCTCGTGGTCGACGTGCTCTATGGCTGGATCGATCCCCGGATCCGATCTCGCTGAGCGGCGCCCGGGCCTCGGGAGCCGGGCGCCGTTCAGCGCGGTTCGCTGGAAGGTGCTGCGCCGGGCGGCTGGCGCACGGCTCGCGCCGTTCGGGGCGGCGGTCATGCTGCTGGCAGTGCTCGTCGCTCTCGCGGCGCCGCTCATTGCGCCCTACGACCCACTCGCGCAGAATCTCGGCAACACGTTGGCCCGGCCCAGCGGCGCGCATCTCCTGGGCACCGACAACGTCGGGCGCGACGTGCTCTCACGCGTCATCTGGGGTACGCGTGTCTCGCTCCTGGCGGGGCTCGTCTCGGTCGCCCTGGCGGTCGTGGCCGGCAGCCTGCTCGGCATTCTTGCCGGCTACAGCGGGGGCCGGGTCGACGGGCTGGTGATGCGCCTGATGGACGCCGTCCTGTCATTTCCGCCGCTGGTCCTGGCCCTGGCCCTCGGCGCGGTGCTCGGCGCCGGCCTCGTCGGGGTTCTGTTGGCGCTCGGAGTCGTCTACACGCCTACGTTCGCAAGGCTCATGCGCGGCCAGGTGCTCGCGGTCACCGCGCGCGATTACGTCGACGCGGCGCGGGCACTCGGCGCGTCCGGCTTTCGGGTGGCGTGGCGGCACGTGGTTCCCAATGCCATCAACCCGATCATCGTGCAGGCCTCGCTGAGCGTCGCCTTTGCCATCCTCGCCGAGGCGTCGCTCTCGTTCCTGGGGCTGGGCATCCAGCCGCCCCAGGCGTCCTGGGGCAGCATGATCAACGCCGGCCGCGGCTACCTGCAGCAGGCGCCGTGGATCGTGTTCGGGCCGGGCGCGGCCCTGTTCGTCACGGTGGTGGGATTGAACTTCGTGGGCGACGCCGTGCGCGACGCCCTCGATCCGAGAACGCGGGAATAGCCGAGCGCCGAGCGGCTACCGCGGGAGGCCGGCGCCTTCGGGCTCGACCAGCCGCACCGCAACCGAGAACGGCGCCGGCGCCTCCGCGTGGCCGTCGTGGCAGCGCCAGGCCAGCCGCGTCTTCGCGTAGAAGATGGGCTCGCGCGGCAACACCTGGTGCGCAGTGAGCGCCAGGCCCCAGATGATCGTCATCACCGCGAGCACGTGCGCCCAGCCGATCCGGCCCCGCCACGAGACGCGCGCGCCCCAGAGGCCGGCGATTACGACCAGCGAGACCGAGCCCAGGTAGAGAAACAGCCACTGGCCGCAGTCATTTTCATACGGCCACGCCGGAACGGCGGCCGCGAGCAGCACGCCGAGACTCACGCAGCCCCAGACGGCTCCGGCCTTCACCGGCCGGACCGACTTGATGCTCGAGAGCGGACGTGCGCCGCTCGAAGGCCGCTCGGAGACGAACGACCCGCCAGCCGGCCGATCGTTGGGCCGGAGCTTCTTGAGGAGCGAGTTGACGACCGCGGAGTCCCGGTAACTGCTGCTGCCGCCAGCGTCGTAACCTGTCCTGGCCACCTCTGCACCTCCGACGCGTCTGCGTGTTGACGGTCTCCGGCCGTTATGGCGCGGCAATCCAGAACGCAAAGCGGCTGCCAACCGTGAGGCACGAAATCTCGCGGCTTTCGACGCATGGGGAACCCGTCAGGGGCTGCCACTGTGGCACGTGCGTCCATGAACGAGACGGATGAGAGCGAACGAGGCCGGCGGAGAGCTAGCGGGCGATCAGGGCGAAGAGGCGCGCCGGCGTCACCGGGACCTCGCGAATGACGACGCCGAGGTCGGCGACGGCGTCCTCGACCGCGTTCGCGATGGCGGCCGCGCCGGGAATCGCGCCGCTCTCGCCCACGCCCTTGATGCCCAGCGGGTTGATCGTCGACGGATGCTCGTCGAGCGCCACCGCGAGCGGCGGAAGCTGATCGGCTTTCGGGATCGCGTAGTCCATCAGGCTCGCCGTCAAGAGCTGGCCCGCGCCGTCGTACACGACTTCTTCCATGAGGCCGGCGCCGATGCCCTGCGCGGCGCCGCCGTGCAGCTGGGCCTCGACGATCGTGGGATTGATGGCGCGTCCGGGGTCGTGAACGATCGCGTACGCGAGCAGGCGAATCTCGCAGGTTTCCACGTCGACCTCGACGACGGCGGCCTGCGTGCCGAAGGCCCAGGTGACGGTGTCGGGATAGAAGAAGGTGCACGCGTGCAGACCCGGCTCGCCGGTCGCCTTGAGCGCCTTCGATTTCACGGCCGCGTGCGCGACCCGTCCGAGGCTCACGTGCCGCTCGGGCATGCCGACGACGTGCACGCGGCTCTGCTCGATGCGCACGTCCTCAGGCGCGCACTCCAGCATCTCGGCGGCCACCTTCGCGGCGCGCTCCCGCACCTCGCGCGCGGTCTGCGCGACGGCGGGTCCCGAGTTGGCGGCCACGCGGCTGCCGCCGGTGCCCATCCCGTACGGAAACATCGCGGTGTCTCCCGCGAGGACCTGCACGTCTTCCCAGGCGGCGCCGAGCTCGGCGGCGGCGATCTGGGCGAGCGTGGTGTTGTGGCCCTGTCCCTGCGCGGTGACGCCGATGTAGACGTAGACCTTGCCGCTCGGGTCGACGCGTACCGTGGCGCCCTCGTACGGGCCGAGCCCGGTGCCCTGCGCGTAGCAGGCGAGGCCCACGCCGAGGCGGCGCGTGGCGCCGGCGCTCGCCTTCTGACGCTTCCGCCACTCGTCGTAGCGCAGGAGCGCGAGCGCGCGCTCGAAGGCCGCGGGGAAGTCGCCGGGGTCGTACGTGACCGACACGCCGTCCTTGTAGGTGAGGCCGGGGCGGTAGGGCATGTCGGCGGGGCGTACGAAGTTGCGGCGGCGGATCTCGGCCGAGTCGAGGCCGAGCTTGCGCGCGCCGATGTCCATCAGACGCTCCATGACGAACACGGCCTCGGGCCGTCCGGCGGCGCGATAGGCCGCGTTCAGCGCCTTGGTGGTGACCACGCTCGTGCCGACGTTCCGGTAGTGCGGGACGCGATACGGGCCGGGCAGGTGGTTCACCGTGTTGGCGGTGAGGCCGTCACCCTGCAGGGGATAGGCGCCGACGTCGGCGAGGAACGTGGCGTCGACGGCGACGATGCCACCGTCGCGCGTAAAGCCGATGCGCACGTCGTGAGTCTGCTCGCGGTCCTGGCCCATGCTGGCGAGGTTCTCGCGACGGTTCTCCACCCACTTTACCGGCCGGCCGAGCCGGTGCGCCGCCGCCGCCACCAGCACTTCCTCGGGATAGATCGGCCCCTTCGGACCGAAGCCGCCCCCGACGTCGGGAACGACGACGCGGACTTCCTCGACCGGCAGCCCGAGCGCGGCCGCGACCACGTCGCGCAGCGTGTACGGGCTCTGCGTCGAGGACGACACGACGAGCGTGCCCTTGTCGCGATCACGGTACGCGACCACCCCGCGCGTCTCGATGGGCGCGGAGCTGAGCCGCGGATGGCGGAGACGCTCGCGGACGACCAGGTGCGCCCCGGCCATGGCCGACTCGGCGTCGCCGACGGCGCCGCGGGCCACGATCGCGGTGTTGTCGGGCCAGCCCTCGTGCAGCCGCGCGGCCGACGCGAGCGAGGCTTCGGCCGTGGCCAGCGCTGGCAACGGCGCGTACTCAACGGTGACCGCGTCGAGCGCGTCAGCGAGCTGCGCGAGGCTCTCCGCGACCACGATGGCGACCGGCTCGCCGACGTGGCGCACCACGTCCCTGGCCAGGACGGGTTGGGCCCAAACGCGACCCTTCTGAGTGCCGCCGTAGGCGGTCGGCACGTTGGGGGTAACCTTGCCGAGATCGGCGGCGCTCCAGGCGGCGACGACGCCGGGCAGGCGACGGGCAGCGTCGATGGCCACGGAGACGATTCGCGCATGGGCGTGGGCGCTGCGGACGACGCCCAGGTGCAGGAGCCCGTCACGAGCGAGGTCGTCGAGGAAGCGGCCGCCACCCGTCAGGAGCCGCTCGTCCCCCTTGCGCAGCGGCGAGGAACCGATCATCTCGAAGGGGAATCTATCACGCCTGTGGAAGTTCCTCTTGGGTAGACTCTCGGTGATGCGCGCGGGCGACCGTCGCTGGACGGCCTGGCTGCAGATGGTGGTCCTGGTGCCGGCCAACCTGATCGGCGCCGTCGTCTCGTTCACTTACTTCAACTTCGTCGATCCGCTCGCGCCCGGCCGAGACGACGTGCTGGCCGGCTCCGTCCTGTTCTTTCTTTTCGGCTTTGCTCTGCTGTCCGGGCTCGTCTCGGTCTGGGCCAATCGGTGGTCGCGGGTCCTCGATCCCGTGGACGGGCGCGTGCCGACCTCGACCGAAGCTCGGCGCCGCGCACTCCTGCTTCCGTACGCGCTGGCCGGCATCGTCTTCGTCGCCTGGGCGCTCGCCGGTCTGCTGTTCGGGGTGATCCGGCCGCTCATGCTCGGCGCCTTCACGACGGAGCGCGCGGTGCGGTTCATCTTCGGCAATACGTTCGTCGCCGGCGGCGCGACGACAGCCCTCACGTTCCTCCTGGCCGAGCACCTCTGGCGCAGAGAGCTGCCGAAGTACTTTCCCGAAGGCGATCTGAGCGCCGTCCCGGGCGTCATCCGGCTGCGCGTGCGGGCGCGGCTCCTGGTGATCCTGCACCTGGTGGGCGTGCTGCCGCTCCTGGTCCTCGGCGTGATGGCCTACCGGCGCGCCGAGTCGCTGCCGGGGCTCGACCCGACCGCCGCGGCTCATGTCATGGGGAGCCTGCTGGTCGCGATCGGGTTCATCGCGGTCGTCGGCATCGTGGCCGCGATCGGGCTGGCGCTGGTCGCGGCCGCCAGCGTGGCGACACCGCTGCGCGAGATCCAGAGCGCGATGCGCGAGGTGGAAACCGGCAATCTTGACGCCCACTGCCAGGTCGTCAGCAACGACGAGATCGGCGCCGCGGCGGAGGGCTTCAACCGCATGGTCGGCGGGCTCCGCGAGCGCGAGTTCCTGAAGGAGACCTTCGGCAAGTACGTGAGCCGCGAGGTGCGCGACGAGATCCTGGCCGGCCGCATCTCGCTCGAGGGCCAGGCCCGCGAAGTGACGATCCTCTTCGCCGACCTGCGCGACTTCACGCCGTGGGTGGAATCGACGGGCCCGCGCGAGGTCGTGCGCGACCTCAACGAGTATTTCACGGAGATGGAGTCCGCCATCCGCGAGCACCGCGGGCTCGTGCTGCAGTTCATCGGCGATGAGATCGAGGCGGCGTTCGGCGCGCCGGTCGGGTTCCCGGCGCACGCGGAGCTGGCGGTGCGCGCCGCCCTCGACATGCGCCGGCGGCTGGCCGCGTGGAACGCGGCGCGCGCGCAGGCGGGGAAGATCCCGCTCCGCCACGGCATCGGCATTCACACCGGCTCGGTGCTCGCCGGCAACATCGGCAGCGCCGAGCGCCACTCCTACGCCCTGGTCGGCGACCCCGTCAACCTCGCCTCGCGCATCCAGGGCCTCACCAAGGAATTCGGCGCCGACATCCTCGTCAGCGGCGACACGCGCCGCCAGCTCGACGGTCGCTTCGATCTCGTTCAACTCCCCGCGGTGCGCGTCAAGGGCAAGTCGGTCGAGGTCGAGGTCTATCGGCTCACTTGAGCCGGGCGGGGGACGCTCGGGCCGCGTGGTAATCTACAGCGGTCCGAACTGCTCCGATCTGCCCAGGGAGGAGCCCATGGCGATGGTTGCCGTCTCGGTTTCCGATCCTCTACTCGCGCCGCGCCGGCGCGAGGCCGACATCGAGATTCACCGGTTTGGTGACGTGGTGAAGCTGCAGACGATGGCCGATGGGCTCTTCATCCAGCTCGCACTGTCTGCCTCCGATGCGCTCGCCGTCGCCGTCCGATTGATCGACGCGGCGCGGGCGGCTCGTGACGAATGAACGGGTTGAGCAGAGGAGCGCTTGAGCTCTCTCCCCGTGACTCCCAGACAGCCGCCCGGGCTACTTCTGGAAGCGCTCGACGAACGAATTGATCCTGGTGGTCTCGTGAGCGCGTAGGTCGAGGAACCAGAAGGCCGCACCTTCCGGGTCGACGCGGACGACGAGTGAGACGACGTCGATGGGCGGGCCGCCGTCCGGCGGCGCGAACTCGATCTTCACGGCCTGGCCCGGCCGGAGGCGCTGATTCACACGCGCCTTCATGCCGGTCGCCGAGAGCTCGATGCACGTGCCGTCCAGTGCGCCCTTCGAAGCGTTGATGCGTACGCCGAGCTTCACGGCGGCGCGCGGGGCGGGGCGCCGCTCGACCGGGCGCCCGCCGAACTGCGCGCGCGCCATCGCGAAGGGCTTGAGATAGGCGAGGACCTGGCCCAGACGCTCGAGCGTGACGGGTTTCCTGATGAAATCGAGCGCGCCGAGCTTCAGGCAGGCGCGCGCTTCCACTTCCGTCGCCACGCCGGAGACGACGATCACTGGCACCTCGGAGTCGCGGACGGGCGCGAGGCTGAGGAACTCGACGCCGCTCATGCCGGGCAGTCGAACGTCGAGCAGGATCGTGTCGGGCCGGGTGGTGGTGAGGGCCTCGAGCGCTAATTCCGCGCTGCCGACGACGGTCGGCTGGTAGCCGAGCTCGCCGATGAAATCCCGGAAGATCTCGGCCAGGCGCTCGTCGTCCTCGACGATCAGGACGCGCATGGCCGTCACCATTCGATCGTCCCCCAGAGGACCGGCTCGGGGGTCAGGCGAACACCGAAACGCTGCTCGACGGCGGACTGCAGGCGCCGGGCGAAGAGGAGGACGTCCTTCGCGCGCGCGTTGTCGTGGGCCACGACCGCCAGGGAATGGCGCGTCGACAGCCCCACCGGCCCGTCGGTCAGGCCGCGCGTGAACCCGGCGCGCTCGATCAGCCATGCGGCCGAGAGCTTCACGCGGCCGTCGGGCAGGGGCCAGCGCGGCATCGACGCGTCACCCGCGCGCGCCGCGACCCCGGCGAACGCGTCGCCGGCAATGATCGGATTCGTGAAGAACGAGCCGCAGCTCCGGCGGTTCTCGTCGTGGGGATCGAGCACCATCGACTTCGACCGGCGAATGGCGAGCACGCCGGCCCGCACGTCCGCGAGCGTGGGGCTCACGATGCCGCGGGCCGCCAGCGCCTTCTCGACGTCGACGTAGCGGACGGTCGCGGCGCCGCCGGGACGAAGCCGGTAGCTGACCGACAGCACGACGTACCGCCCGGGCTCCCCGCTCCGGAACACGCTGTCGCGATAGTCGAAGCGGCACTCGCGGTTGGCGAAGGCCACGATGCGGCCGGTGGCGGTGTCGAGCGCGCGAACGTTCGACACACACTCCCCCACTTCCTGGCCGTACGCGCCGACGTTCTGCATGGGCGTGGCGCCGACCAGGCCGGGGATGCCGCTGAGGCACTCGAGCCCGGCCCAGCCGCGCTCGACGCTGTCCCGCACCAGGTCGTCCCAGGGCTCGCCGGCCGCCGCCGTCAGCTCGGCGGCGCCGTCGGTCAGGCGCGCGTTGACCCCCCGCAGGGCGATCTTCACGACGAGGGCCTCGACCCCCTCGTCGGCGACGACGAGGTTCGAGCCGCCGCCGAGCACCCGGATCGGCACCCGCCGAGCCTGAGCCCACTCGTGCGCGGCGAGCACCGCCGCCTCATCGCGCGCCTCCACGAAGTAGCGCGCGGGTCCGCCGACACCCATGGTGCAGTGGTCGGCGAGCGGGACGTACTCGCGCGGCAGCATATCCAGAGCATAGCGCGGTTGATGCCGCGCACCAGCATGAGTCGGCGCCCCTTGACTCGCTCGCGAGGATGCAGGACGATTCCTGCCGCGAGGGAGGACACGATGGCCTATTCGAAGGATTCGAAATCAGCCGCCGTGCGCGCCCAGCTCGATCACCCTGTCATCGACGGCGACGGCCACTGGCTCGAGCCGGTGCCGATCTTCCTCGATTACCTCCGCGAGGCCGCGGGCCCATCGGTCGCCGAGCGGTTCGTGAAGAAGGCCGTCGAGCATATCGACCGCGGCTGGTACGACATGACGCCGGCCGAGCGGCTCGATCGGCGCCCGACGCGGCCGACGTGGTGGGGCGAGCCGGCCTCCACGCTCGACCGCGCGACCGCGATGATTCCGAAGCTCTTCTACGAGCGGCTCGACGACTTCGGGATCGATTTCGCGATGCTCTACACCACGCTGGGCCTCTTCCACATCGGCAACCCCGACGAGGAGCTGCGCCGGGCCATCGCGCGCGCGGTCAATCGGATGAACGCGGAGATGTTCAGGCCCTACGCGCATCGCATTGCGCCGGCCGCCGTCGTGCCCATGCATACGCCGGAGGAGGCAATCGAAGAGGCCACCTACGCCGTGCGCGAGCTCGGTCTGAAGGTGATCATGATCGCCAACCACGTGCGGCGGGCGGTCCCGGCGTTCGCCCGCGGAGCCGCCGACGCGACGCAGGTACGCCAGTACGTCGACTCGCTCGCGTACGAGAGCGCCTACGACTACGACCCGTTCTGGGCCCGCTGCCTCGAGCTGAAGGTGGCGGTCACCGCGCACTCCGGCAGCATGGGCTGGATGGGCCGCGAGTCGGTCAACAGCTTCACCTTCAACCACATCGGCCACTTCGCCAACGCGAGCCACGCCTTCGCCAAGGCGCTGATCTTCGGCGGCGTACTCCACCGGTTCCCGGCGCTCCGCTTCGCGATGCTCGAGGGCGGCGTGGGCTGGGCGTGCAATCTCGTCACCGACCTCGTCGGGCACTGGGCGAAGCGCAGCGGACGCGCCATGGAAGCGCACGTCAAGCCGACCAACCTCGACCAGCAGGGGCTGAAGGACTTCTTCGTCCGCTGGGGCGGCGGCGCCTACGAGAAGAAGCTGGACGAGCTCATGGGCTGTCTCAGCCTGGTGCCGCCGTTCAAGACGGCCGAGGTGATGACCGAGCGCGAGTACCACCACGAGATCGACGACTTCGCGGCGGCCCACGTCGGCTCGGCCGACGAGCTGCGCCGCCAGTTCGCCGAGCGCTTCTACTTCGGCTGCGAGGCCGACGATCCGACCACGGCCTGGGCGTTCGACCGGCACGGCCATCACCGCCTGAACCCGATCTTCAGCTCCGACGTCGGCCACTTCGACGTCACCGACATGACCGAGGTGCTGGAGGAGGCGCACGAGCTGGTGGAGCACGGGCTCATCAAGCAGGACGACTTCCGCGAGTTCGTCTTCACGAACGCGGCGCGCCTGCACACTGCCCTGAACCCCGACTTCTTCAAGGGCACGGTCGTCGAAGGCGCGGTCGCCAAGGAGCTGGCCCGCTGATCGATCGCGTTCGCCGCTGGATCGAAGAGTCCCGGTGCCTGGTGGCGCTCACCGGCGCCGGCATCTCGACGGACTCCGGCATTCCCGACTTCCGCGGGCCGCAGGGCGTCTGGACGAAGAATCCCGACGCCGAGAAGCAGTCGACCTTGCAGAACTACGTCGCCGATCCCGAGGTGCGCAAGCACGCGTGGCAGAGCCGGCTCCACTCGCCGGCATGGCTCGCGCAGCCGAACGACGGCCATCGCGCCTTAGTCACGCTCGAGCGCCGGGGCAAGCTCGACACGCTGATCACCCAAAACATCGACGGCCTGCACGTGAAAGCGGGGTCGTCCCCGTCGCGAGTGATCGAGATCCACGGCACCATGCACGAGGTCGTCTGCCTGGCGTGCGGCGAGCGCGCGCCCATGGAGCGGGCGCTGGCGCGAGTGCGCGCCGGCGAGGCGGACCCGCCCTGCCGTAGTTGTCGAGGCATCCTCAAGTCGGCCACGATCTCGTTCGGTCAGGGCCTCGTGCAGGACGACCTCTTCCGCGCCCAGCAGGCGGCGGCGAGCTGCGACCTGATGCTGGCCGTCGGCACCAAGCTGTCGGTATATCCCATCGCCGGCGTGGTGCCGGTCGCCAAGCGGGCCGGCGCGCGCGTCGTCATTCTGAACGCCGAACCGACGGAGATGGACGAGCTGGCCGACGCGCTCTTGCGTGGCTCAATCTCGGAAATCTTGCCCCGTCTCGTGGAGGCTTGAGTCATGCCGGTGACCCGATTCGAGATCAGGCTGCGCCGCCCGCTCGCCAACGGTGTGTCGTTCGCGGACGCCGGACCGTACGAGGAGCTGAAGGGGACGCTCCACTTCGCGATCGATCCCAAGCACGCGGCTAACGAGCGCATCGCCGACGTGGCGCTGGCGCCGCGGAACGACGCCGGCCGCGTCGAGTTCGAGTCCGACGTGTCGATCCTGCTGCCGGTCGATCGCCGCCGGTGCAGCGGCCGCGTCATGCTCGACGTGGTCAACCGCGGCAACACCGTGGCGGTGCCCAACTTCAATCGCGCGACGCGCCCGACCTTCGTGCCCGGCTCCAACCCGGACCCGCCGGTCGACGCCGGCGACGGCTTCCTCATGCGTCGAGGCTTCGTGGTCATCTCGTGCGGCTGGCAGTGCGATTTACCAGACGTGCCGGGGCTCTTCGGCCTGCGCGCGCCCCAGGCGCTCGACGCCCAGGGCAACCGGATCACCGGTCGCGTCTACACGCAGCTTCAGACGCCCCAGCCCGCCGCGCACCTGCTCCTGTCCGACCGCGGCCATCGCGCGTATCCGGCGGCCGATCTCGCCGAGCGCGACGCGGTGCTGCTGGTCCGCGACCAGCCGGACGGCGAGGCGACGCCGATCGCGCGTCAGCGGTGGAGCTTCGCCCGCGTCGACGGCGGGCAGGTTGTTCCAGATGCACGATACATCCGGCTCGACGGCGGATTCGAGAAGGGCCGGATCTATCAGGTCGTCTATACGGCGGTGGGTGCCCCGGTGGTGGGGCTCGGCATTGCCGCGCTCCGTGACTCGGTCGCGTGGCTCAAGCACGGGACCGCGCAGGAGGGCAACCCGGCGCCCGGCGCCCTCCGCCACGCGTACGCCTACGGTCGCTCGCAGACCGGGCGGCTCCTTCGAACGCTCGTCTATCACGACCTCAACCTCGACGAGCAGGGGCGGGAAGCGCTCGACGGCATCATCGCGAACGTCGCCGGCGGGCTGCGCGGCGAGTTCAACCAGCGGTTCGGCCAGAACTCCAAGGACCGGCCGCACATGATGGACGCGGTCGCGCCCTCGACTCCCGAGGAGCTCCACCGCCGGCTCGCCGCGCGCGGCAGCGCGCTGAAAGTGTTCTACACGAACAGCTCGGCCGAATATCACCGCGGCGACGCCTCGCTCGCGCACACGGATCATGCCGGGACGCACGACGCCCCGTCGAGTGCCTCGGCGCGCGTCTATCACTTTGCGGGCACCGAGCACGGCCTCGGCGTGTGGCCGCCGACGGCCACGAAGGCCGCGGCCGAGCCGTCGGAGCCGCCGGAGCGCTCGCAGAACATTCGCAACACGATCGACTACGCGCCGCTCCTGCGCGCCTGCCTGGTGAATCTCGACCGCTGGGTCACCGCCGGCGTCGCGCCGCCGGCGAGCCGGCATCCGCGCCTCGCCGACGGGAGCGCGGTGCCCTTCGAGGCCTTGCACGCGGTGTTCGACAAGATTCCGGGCGCCGCCTATCCGCGCCACCACGCGCGGCCCTGTCGCCTGGACTTCTCGGCATTACCGCCGCGCCCGGGCCCGGCCTATGGGTCGCTCGTGTCTGCAGTGAACGCCGACGGTAACGAGACCGGCGGCATCGCGCTGCCGGAGGTGGCGGTGGCGCTCGGCACCCACACCGGCTGGACACTGCGTCATTCCGACATCGGCGGCGAGGCGCAGCGCCTGGTCTTTGCCGGGGCGACGATTCCGTTCCCGAAGACGCGCGCCGAGCGCGAGGCCTCAGGCGACCCGCGCCTTTCGATCGCCGAGCGCTATCGCTCGCGGGACGACTACCTGGAGCGCGTGCGGCGCGCTGCCGTCGCCCTGGCGTCCGAGCGCTACATCCTCGGCGAGGACGTCGACCTGACCGTCGCGCTGGCCGCGCGGGCCTGGGACCACTGGACGGCCTGAGCGCCCGCCGCCGCGCGACGTGAGCGGTTTCCGCTCGATGCGACCCTGAAGAGGAAAGTGCCATGGCGTTCATCCGCGAGATTCCGCCCGAGGAAGCCACGGGCCCGGTTCGCGAGGCCTACGACGCCGATATAAAAACGCTGGGCTACATCGCGAACTACACGAAGGTCTTCGCGCTCCGGCCGGAAATTCGCGCGGCCTGGGGCGCCCTGATCAAGGCGGTCCGCTCCACCATGGAGGCGCGGCGCTACGAGCTGGTCACGCTGGCCGCCGCGTCACAGCTGCGGTGTAGCTACTGAATGCTCGCGCATGGAGCCGTGACGCTCCAGAGCCAGATCTTCACCGGCGCCGAGCTCGAGGCGATCGCGCGCGATTACCGACAGGCCGGCCTGACGCCGGCCGAGGTCGCGATGATGGCGTTCGCGGAGAAGATCGCCGGGCAGGCCTACACCGTGACCGCCGCCGACGTCGAGTCGCTGCGCCGCCACGGCTTCTCCGACACGGAAGTGCTCGACATCGCCTTCGCTGCCGCCGCCCGCTGCTTCTTCAGCAAGGTGCTCGACGGCGTCGGCGCCGAGCCGGATCAGGTCTTCGCGAACATCGACGAGAACGTGCGCCGCGCCCTCGTGGTGGGGCGCGCGTTCGACAGAGCCTGCTGAAAGGACACCCCATGACGATCACACGCAAGAACATCCAGCCCGAGGCGCTCGCCGCGCCGGCGCGCGGCGGCCACACGCTCTATTCGCACGTGGTCACGGTCGAGGGCCGGCGCATGATCTTCGTCGCCGGCCAGCTGGCGCGCGACAAGAACGGCAACGTCGTCGGCAAGGGCGACATGCGGGCGCAGATCCGCCAGGTCGGCGAGAACATCAAGGCCGCGCTGGCCGCCGCCGGCGCGACGCTCGCCGACGTCGTCAAGAGCAACACGTACGTCACCGACATGGACGAGTACTTCCGTCACGTCGACGTCCGCATGGAGTACCTCGGCCCGGCGATGCCGACGAGCACCACCGTCGAGGTGCGCCGCCTCGCCCACCCCGATTTCCTCGTGGAGATCGAGGTGGTCGCGATGACCGGCTAGCGCGTCCGGTTGTACTGGTAGTCCTCGCGCTCGCCGTTGCCCTGGCGCAGCTCCGGGCGCAGCGGCGGGCGCGCGGCGTTCAGCTTGGCGTGCACGTCGAGCGCCGCCTGATCGGCCCAGCGCTCCAGCAGCGCCAGCCGATCGGGGTTCGCGACGCTCTGGAAGATCTCGAACTGCTCGCAGCCCGGCTCCTTCTGAGCTTCCGCGCAGCGCGCCTTCATGACCTGCGCCAGCTCGGCGCCTTTGCCCGGGGCCGCGGTGATCGTCACGACGAGTCGGACTGCCATGGTTGCCTCCTCGGTGGTTGCGCGGGTGCGTGTCGTTCCGCGCACCCGGCTAGCGCCGCGCGCGCGTGATGAGGATTTCCACCACGTCGAAGCCCGGCGGCGGCGACGTCATGATACTGAACGATACCGTCAGCGCGTAGCCCGGACCCAAATCGGAGCCGGTGGTGGCCTCCAGCTCTCTTTGGGTCTGGTCGGTAAGTCGTTTAAAAGTTCCGGTCGGATAGTAGCTGCCTACGACGAGCGTTTCCGGCGGCCCTTGTGCGTCTGGGAACGAGGGCCGGACGGCGAGCCCCACCCCTGTCTTGGGGTCGAAGGTGATGACGCCCGTGCCAGCGTCGTTCGACCCGGGCTGGACTTTCCAGCCCTCGGACTGCACGAGCCGCTTGGCTTCGTCCTCCCACTGGGATCGGCGCAGACGAAAGATGCGGTCCGCGTCGCGCTTGCTGACGATACGCTCCTGAGGATCCACGATCGTCGCCGGGACGATCAGCGAAGTCAGCAGGACGGCCGCGACAATCCACCTCAGAGCGCGCCATGGTCTGGTCAGGGCTGAAGCCGCGTCGAGCGCCAGGGACCGCCGGTGAAGCCCGCGTCGGCCTGAGTCAGGACGCGACTCCAGGTCGCGCGATCGTGGGCGCGCGCCGGCTGGCCGACCCAGAGCTCGACGTGCTCGGCCCACACGCGGTAGCCGCACCAGCGCTTGGGCCGTGGAATGTCGCCCTCGTAGCGCCGGCTCTCCTCCTCGATCTTCGCCAGGAACGCGGCCCGCGATGAGATCGGCCGGCTCTGGTCGCTCGCCGCCGCCACCGCGCGCGCATCGCGAGGCCGCGACTGCCAGTAGGCGTCCGCCTCCGAGTCGGCCACCAGCGTCACCGGGCCGTCGATGCGCGCCTGGCGCTCGTGGGCGTCCCAGTTGAAGACGAGCGCGGCGCGGGGATTGACGTCGAGCGCCTGACCCTTCGCGCTCTCGCGGTCGGTGTAGAAGACGACCCAGCCCGCGCGCGCGTCGAAGCCGCGGCAGATGACCATACGCGCCGACGGGCGACCGTCGGGGTCGACGGTGGCCAGCGTCATCGCGTGCGCGTTGCGGATGTCGGCGAGCGCCTCGTTCAGCCAGCTCGCCAGGAGCGGCAGCGGATCGTCGGGCAGGTCGGCCGGCAGGGCCGGCTTGGAAACCGTCAGTAGCCTTCCTCCTCCAGGAGCGGAAACGCGCTCGTCATGTGCGCCGGACGCACCGGCGGCGCCGCGTGCAGATAGGACGGGTTGAGCGCGGCGAGTCGGTCGACCCCGAGGAGCCCGAGGCAGAGCCGGATTTCTTCCTCCAGAAGCTCGAAGACCCGCACGAGGCCGGCCTGGCCGGCGGCGGCGAGACCGCAGCACGTGAGACGCCCCATGCCCACGACCTGCGCGCCAAGCGCGATCGCCTTCACCACGTCCGTGCCGCGCATGAACGAGCCGTCGATGAGGATCGTTGCGCGCCCGCGCACGGCCTGGACCACCTCGGGCAGGACGTCCAGGGTGCCGCGCCCTTGGTCGAGCTGGCGGCCGCCGTGGTTGGACACGTAGACGCCCTCGACGCCGTGCTCGCACGCGAGCGCCGCGTCCTCGGCCGTCGCGATGCCCTTGAGGACGAGCGGGATGTCGTGCAGATCCTTGAAGCGCTTCACGTGGTCCCAGCTGAGCGCGGCCTGGAACTCGTGGCCGGTCGCGCGCGTGCGCCACGGCTTGACGAAGCGCCGCGCCAGGTCGCGCTCGCGGCGGCTGTAGACGGCGGTGTCGACGGTGAGGCAGAACGCGGCATAGCCGTTGTCCTTCGCGCGCTTCACGTGGTTGTCGACCCACGCGTCGTCACCGCGGACGTAGAGCTGGAAGATGCGGAAGTTGTCAGCGGCCGCGGCCACCGCCTCGAGGCCGGGGTTGCAGACCGAGCTGAGCATCTGCGGCACGTTGAACTCCGCCGAGGCCTTCGCCGCGGTGGCGCCGCCGCCCGGCTCGAAGCTCTCCACCGAGCCGACCGGGGCGATCATGACCGGGATCCGGATCGGCCGCCCGAAGAGGCTCGAGCCCGTGTCGATCTTCGACACATTGCGCAGCACGCGGGGCCGGAACGCGAGCGAGTCGATCGCGATGCGATTGCGCCTGAGCGTCGTCTCGGTCTCGGTGCCGCCGGCCATGTAGTCCCATGGGCCCGGGGCCAGGTTCATCTTGGCGGCCCGCACGATCTCGTGAAGCGTCTGGTACTTCTCCTCCAGGTTCGATGGCATGGCTTTCCTCGCTCAGACGTTGGGGTGGCGCTTGTGCCAGTCGGTGGCCTGCTCGTACGTGTGGCCCGCGCGGAGCACGTTCGCTTCCTCGAACGGCCGCCCGGTGATCTGCATCGAGAGCGGCAGCCCCGACGCCGAGAAGCCGATGGGCAAGGCGAGCGTGGGCAGGCCCGTCATGTTGAACGGCCCGGTGTTGCTTCGCGGCGCGTCGTAGTTCGGATCGTAGACTGCGGCGAACGTGGCCGCGGGCTTGGGGCTGGTCGGCGTCACGAGCAGATCGACCCGGCGCAGCACGTCGGACATGTCGGCCTGCAGCGTCGCGCGCAGCCGCTGCGCTTGTACGTACTCGGAGCTGGTGATGAGCCCACCGGCCTGGATCCGCTCGCGCAGGAACTCGCCGAAGAGCTCGGGGTGCTCGCGCAGATCCCGCTCGTGGTAGGCGTACGCCTCGGAGAGCAGGATGACCATGTACGCCGGCGCCGACTTGATCGACGGGATCTGGACATCCTGGACGCTCGCGCCGAGCTGCCGCAGCGTCGTGAGCGCCTGCTCGAACGCCTTCTCGACCTCGGAGTCGAGGCCCTCGCAGAAGTATTCGCGCGGCACGCCGATGCGAAGATTGCGCACGCCCCGAACGAGCGGCGCGATGTAGTCGCCGACCGGCTCCCGGCTCGACGCCGGGTCGGCCGGATCGTGCCCGGCGAGCGCCTGCAGCAGGTAGGCGCAGTCCTCGACGGTGCGCGCCATCGGCCCGGTGTGGTCGAGGGTCCACGAGAGCGTCAGGACGCCGCTGCGACTGCAGCGGCCGTAGGTCGGCTTGAGGCCCGCGATGCCGCAGAACGACGCGGGGCCGCGGATCGAGCCGCCGGTGTCCGATCCGAGCGCCCCGAAGGCCATGCCGGCCGCGAGCGCCGTGCCCGAGCCGCTCGACGAGCCACCCGGCATGCGCTCGAGGTCCCACGGATTCTTGGCCGCCGGGAAGCGATGACCGGGGAACTGGATGCCGAACGCGAACTCGTGAGTGATGAGCTTGCCGAGCATCACCGCCCCGGCCTTCTGCAGGCGCGCCACGCACGTCGAGTCGGCGTCCGGTACCCAGTCGGCCAGGAGCGCCGAGCCGCCGGTGGTGACGACGCCGCGGGTCGCGTAGATGTCCTTGTAGCCGAGGGGAATGCCGAGGAGCGGGCTCGAGATGTCGCCGCGCGCCAGCGCCGTCTCGGCGGCCTTGGCGTCGGCCAGCGCGCGGTCGGCGGTGACCGTGACGAACGCGTGCAGCGTCGGCTCCAGGCGCTCGATGCGCTCGAGCAGCGCCCGCGTCAGCTCGACCGGCGAGAGCGTCTTTCGCCGGAAGCGCCCGCCGATATCGCGGATCGTCGCGTAGACGGCATCGTCGGTTGCCATGTCACACTCCCGAGCGTCGCGCGTCGAACGTGACGCAGGGCTCGAGCGTTTTTACCTTTCGCGAGTCCATCTCGTGGATCGGCCGGAGCGCGTCGGTCAGCAGGCGTCGCACGAGCTCGAGCCGGTTCTCGGCGATCTCGATGCGCGCCGCTTTCATGCGGTCGCGAAGCTCATCCAGGGTCATACCCGTCCTCCGTGTGTGGGAGGATACCGCGACCTCGATCCCAACGGGGAGGCGGATTCATGACGCCGTACCTGGGCCGTGGGCGCACCGCTGCCGCCCGGCGCGACCGTCGCCTTGACACCGGCGGGCCACGGCATCACGCTGATCAGGCCATGATCGAAGAACGCGTCGTCCAGGTCCTCGACAGGCTGGGTGTTTCGTACGAGCTGATGCAGATCGATCCGGCCTTCGCCGACACGGCGGCGTGCTGCGAGAAGTACCGGCTGCCGCTGGACAGCGCCGGCAACACCATCGTGGTCGCCTCGAAGAAGGAGCCGCGGAAGTTCGGCGCGTGCGTCGTGAAGGCCACCACACGGCTCGACGTGAACCGGGCCGTGCGCGCGCTGCTCGGGGTCAGCAAGGTCTCGTTTGCGTCGGCGGACGAGACGAAGGCGCTCACCGGCATGATGATCGGCGGCGTCACCGTGTTCGCGCTGCCGCCCGAGATGCCGATTTACGTCGACGACAAGCTGATGGCTCGCGAGTGGGTCATCCTCGGCAGCGGCAGCCGGTCGTCGAAGATCAGGATCGCGCCGGAGGTCTTCCGGCGGATTCCGAACGCGACGATCGTGCCCGGACTCAGCATCGACATCTAGATTCGCCCATAGACTAAGGAGCTCGCCATGGATCGGGGCAAGAGCGTGGTCACGCCCGAGCGGTTCGCATCAGGGATGACGTTCGACCAGTACGTCGCCTACGTCGCGACGCCCGAGAACCTCAAGCGCGAGGGCTCCGGGCGGCCGCGAGCGGACATGAGCGGCCACCTGCGCGCGGCGTACGCGGCGGCCCGGCTGCACGACTCGCAGTCGGCCGCGATCAAGTGGCTGGCCGCTCAGCCCGGCGGGCCCGCCAAGGTCCTCGTCATCTCCGAGGAGTGGTCGTCGGACTGCCGTCGCGACGTCCCGATGCTGGCGCTCCTCGCCGAGGCGGGCGGCCTGGAGCTCCGGATCTTCCGCCGCGACGGGCAGCATTTCAGCAAGAGCCACCATCCGACGCTCGCCGAGGCGCCCGACAGCAACGCGGACATCATGGCGGAGTTTCTCAACACGAAGAACGGCCAGACGTGGCAGTCGATCCCGGTCGCGGTCTTCTACACGAAGAGCCACGAGTACCTCTACCACTACACGGAGTATCCGGCGATCTATCACAAGGACCGCGTCGTCGCGCAGATCCGGGCGACGAAACCGGGCGAGGGCAAGGACGAAGCGCAGACGCGCGGCGACCGCGACTTTCGCGGCCTCCAGGAGTCGCCGTTCTTCCAGGTGTGGGCGAGCGCCGGCGTCGACGAGATCCTGAGCTCGCTCCACCGCCGATTACTGCTCGGCCCGTCGGCCTGAGCCGCGCGCCGGGCGCGCCGCGCCGCAAGCCCCGCGTCACTCCGTCAGGATCCAGGCGTTGTGGCGGAAGGGATCGTAGCGCTCGTCCCGCGCGCAGAACCCCGGCGTCGCGATGACGCGTTTCATCGCGCCGTCGCTGGTGCGTCGCGCCGTCAGGAAGAGGTCGAGGTCCTGGAACGCGACGAGGCCCGCGTCGCGGCGCCGACAGAGATTGCGCGCGCGGTTCCAGTAGACGATCGGATCGCAGCCGATGCGCGTGTCGAGCGGCGGCTTCAGGTCGCGCCGTGCCGTCGTGCCGTCGGCCAGGTGTAGCTCGGCCCACCCCGCGCAGGTCGCCCGCGCGTCGAACATGTGCAGCGCGTAGAGCCGGCCTTCTCCGGTCAGCGTGCGATCGCCGGGGAAGGTGTACGGCACGAGCTGCAGCACGGAGAACAGTGCCGCCATCGCGTACACGGGCGCGGCGACACGGCGCGTGAAAAGCGAGGCCAGCAGGCCCTCGGGCGCGTCCGCCGGCGCGACGAGCCGGCACAGCGGGAAGATCGCCAGGATCGCAAACATGAGCAGCGGGTAGAAGAAGCCCACCACCTGCCACGACATCGCATGGAACAGGAGGACCTGGGCGAGCGCCGCCCAGAAGATCCACGCGCGCTTCGCCAGGAGTCCCCAGGCCACGACGAGCTCCAGCACGATCACGTAGACACACGCGACCACGACGCCCACGCCCGAGAACGGCCACATCGGCCGATAGAGCCCCGCGCCCGAGATCCATTCCCAGTTGAGCTTGAGCGTACCGGCCCAGAAATAGAACAGCGTGATCAGCACGCGCACCACGTCGCGCTTGGCCGGAACGAAGAGGTACGCGAACGTGGCGAAGAACGCCATGTAATGCTGGTTCATACGCAGGCGATAGTCGAGCAGCATGATGGCGAGCTTGAGCGTGTTCACGGCCACGAGGCTCGCGTAGGCCCACGGCACCAGCCGACGCGACGCGAAGAGCAGCCCGGTGCCGACCGCCGCGGCGAAGTAGGCGCGGAGCACCAGCGTGATACCGTCCGCCGAGAGCACGCGCAGCGCCCCGCACTCGGGCACGAGCGGCCAGCAGATGGGCTCGGACCCCGCGTGCAGGAACGCGGCGACGCGCTGGCTCGCCCAGTAGAGGAAGGTGACGACGTGGAGGAACGCCATCGCCACGCCGTACCAGCGCAGCGCGGGATCGCGCTCGATCTCGCCGATCTGCGCGCGGACGTAGCCGATGACCCCCGCCATCGGCGGGAGCCTAGCCCAGAAGGCGGTGCGAGCGCGAGAGGAAGCAAATCGCATGTGTCGCCACAACGGGGCCTTGCTCCCGGCGCTGAGTCGTCATCGGGGGGATACTCGATCGCAGGCGCGAGCGTGGACCGGGCTCAGACAACGGAGGGAAAGATGGCGAGCGTGAAGAACGTCGTACTCGTTCATGGTGGATTTGTCGATGGCGCAGGTTGGGCCGGCGTCTACAAGATGTTGAGGAAGAGTGGCTATCAGGTCAGCGTCGTCCAGAATCCGACGACCTCTTTGCAGGACGACGTGGCGGCGACCCAGCGCGTCCTGGCCATGCAGGATGGCCCCGCGATTCTCGTCGGACACTCCTACGGCGGAGCCGTCATCACGGAAGCCGGCCGTCATCCGCGCGTCGCCGCTCTGGTCTACATCACTGCCTTCGCCCCGGACGCGGGTGAGTCAGTCGCCACGCTCATCAAGGATCCGCCGCCAGGTGCGCCGGTGCCGCCGATTCTCCCGCCCCAAGACGGCTTTCTGCTCCTCGACAAATCGAAGTTCCACGCCTCATTCGGGGCGGACGTAGATGCAGAGACGGCGACGTTCATGGCTGACTCACAGGTGCCATGGGGCCTGGGTGCTCTCAGCGGGGCGATCAGCGAGCCGGCCTGGAGGAGCAAGCCGAGCTGGTACCTGGTCGTGACCGAGGATCAGATGATTCCCGTGGCCGCACAGCGGGCGATGGCCAAGCGGGCGGGCGCCACGATCGTGGAAACGAAAGGCAGCCACGCCATCTACGTCTCGCAGCCCGCGCCGGTAGCGGCGTTGATCGAGCGGGCGGCCAAGGGCGGCGCCTGATCGAACGATAGGCTGAGAGCAGCCTACTGCTTGGTCGGCTGAGCGAGGATCGCGAGCAGTTGAAGCAGAAACGAGACCCCGAGCAGCACCGGCCCGAGGCACGACAAGAACCACTGGAGTTGCCCCGCAGAACTTGCCTTGGCAGTGGGGGCACCGAAGAGGATGAGGACACCGCCCTCGCCGGAGTGGCGCCTGATGCTCGGCGGGAAGAACGTCATGAGAAGCGCGGCAACGACGCCGACGCATAGAGCCCAGATGTAGAGACGGCGTGCTGCAGCAGCTGTCAGCGTCACGTCGTTCGCTCCCCTCGTCTTCGCCCACCGACGCGGGCCCGTTGCGAGCGACGGGCTGGACGGTGGCCACGCTCCTGCGGGCATCGCCCTGGCAGGAGACCTCGGTGGTGCTTGATGCGTGGGCGTCCAGCCCAGCGTGATTCTACCGCGGAGCC
>DASRIY010000205.1:0-18439 GCA_035649755.1 Candidatus Methylomirabilota bacterium | reverse complement strand
GATCCAGCCCCCTTCATGGAACGGCGGCAGCGGTTCGCGGCAGCGATCGGCGACGCGCTCGCCATCATTCCCGGCGCCCAGGAGCTCCGGCGCAACGGGGACGTCAACTACGAGTTCCGCCAGGCGTCGGATTTCTTCTTCCTGACGGGCTTCGACGAGCCCGACGCCGTCGCCGTCTTCAATCCGGCCGACGCCAAGGAGCGCTTTGTCCTCTTCGTACGCCCGCGCGATCGCGAGATGGAGATCTGGAACGGCCGGCGCGCCGGCGTCGAGGGCGCCATCGCTGCCTACGGCGCGGACGCTGCGTACACGATCGACCGGCTCGACGACAAGCTACGCGAGTACATGGTCGACCGGCCGGTTGTGTTCTACCGGCTTGGTAGCGGCTCGTTCGACGGCCGCGTGACCCGGCTCGTCGCGGAGCTGCGAGGCGCGCGCGCCCGCGGCCACGCCGCACCGGTGCGGGTCGAGGACCCCGGCCCGATCCTCCACGAGCTCAGGCTGCGCCGCTCGCCGGCCGAGCGGGAGCGGCATCGCCGGGCCTGCGAGATCAGCCGCGACGCGCACATCGAGGCGATGCGCTACGCGCGTCCCGGGATCTACGAGTACCAGGTGCAGGCGGCGCTCGAGTACGTCTTCCGCGTGAACGGCTCGCCGCGCAACGGCTACCCGTCCATCGTGGCCTCGGGCCCCAACGCGTGCATCCTGCACTACAACGAGAACACGCGTCGCATGGAGGACGGCGATCTGCTGCTGATCGACGCGGGGTGCGAGTGGGGTTACCACTCGGCCGACATCACACGCACGTTCCCGGTCAACGGCCGGTTCACCGCCGCCCAGCGCGCGGTGTACGAGATCGTCCTGAAGGCGCAGCTCGCGGGCATCGCCGCCGCGCGTCCCGGCAATCGCTACGAGGCCATCCACGCGGCGGCCCGGCGCGTCCTGGCCGAAGGGCTCGTCGCGCTCGGCGCCCTGCCGCGCGGGCTCGAGGAGTCGCTCGCGATGCACCACTATCGCGAGTTCTACATGCACGGCACCGGTCACTGGCTCGGCATGGACGTGCACGACGTCGGCGACTACAAGATCGATCGCGCGTCGCGGGTGCTCGAGCCCGGCATGGTGCTCACGGTCGAGCCCGGGCTCTACTTCGACCCCGAGCGCGAGACGGTCACCTATCACCTGCGCGAGTACAGCGAGGATGAGATGTGGGAGCGCCGTCTCCGCTACGGCGCCGCCGCCGCCAAGCGGATGGACGACGAGGAGAAGGCGAAGGCGCCGACAGTCGTCCACGGGGTACCGCGCGAGCTTCGCGGGATCGGCATCCGCATCGAGGACGACGTGCTGATCACGGCGAACGGTTGCGACGTCCTCACCGCCGGCACGCCGAAGACCGTGGACGAAGTCGAGCGCGCCTGCGCCCAAGCGCCCCGCCTGCCGCGGCCCTGACGCGCGTCAGCGCGTTGCCGCGCTACCGGAGCTGCGCGCGGCCCGCGCTGCCGACTGCTTTGACGAACGCTTCCTGCGCGAGCAGGTTCCTCAGCGCCGCGGCCGCCGCGTCGTAGTAGGCGTCGCGGCCTCCACGACTCGTCTTCGCCGTCCCGCCCGTCGTCGCGGTGAGCACCACCGAGCGCGTACGCCGCTCGTAGGCCTGCCACTCGATCTCGACGGATCCCTCGCTGGAACGCCCCTGCGGGCCGTCACACACGTTGAGGGTCACCGCCTTGACGGCGCCCGCCAGCAGGAGATCGGCCTGGGCGTCCTTCGGGTCGTCGAAGAGCGACTTCGGCGGCCCAGGTGTCCGGTAGCCGGCTTTCTGCAGCTCGTCCCGGAGCATTGCAATGACCTCACCGGGCACGTCCTCGTCGACACCGACTCGCCAGGTCATCGGTCCCTGCGGCAGGCAGAGCCACCCTGCGGAGGTCCTCCCGATCCGGGAGCCCACGGGGAGCCTGCTCACCAGCCGCGTCAACGCGATCTCGCGCGACTGGGTCGGCGGGGGAAGCGCCTGGCGAGCCTCGAACTGGGCGGGCGCTGGCCCCGCAGCCGAGCATCCGACGAACGCGAGGACGATGAGCATCAGGACGATCTGGCCCCGCAAAGAGGGTCGTGTCATGGGCTCTCTCCGCACCCGAGGGTCGTCTCAAACCGCCGCGCGGTCAACAGGCCGCCGATGCTCACGACATGCCGAGGGCCGAGCGGAGCGCGCTCTCCAGTGTCAGATGACGGAAGGGGAAGCCCTCCCGCTGCAGCCGTGCCGGCACCGCCCGGGTGCTCGCCAGCAACAACTCGTCCGCCATCTCGCCGAGGGCCAGACGCAGCACGACCGCCGGCATGGGAATGACGGCCGGCCGCCAGAGCACGCGCGCGAGCGTGCGCGCGAACTCGGCGTTGGGCACCGGCGACGGGGCCACGGTGTTGATCGGTCCGCGCAGCGTGTCGGTGTCGAGCGCGTGACGGATCACGGCGATCGTATCTTCGAGGCTGATCCAGCTCATCCACTGGCGCCCGTCGCCGAGAGCGCCGCCCAGGCCCAGCCGGAACGGAAACAGCATCTTCGCGAGCGCGCCGCCCGCCGGGCTCAGGACGATCCCGATCCGCAGCGTGACGACGCGGACGCCGCGCGCGATCGCGACCGCGGTGGCCGCCTCCCACTCGCGCGAGACCTCCGCGAGATATCCGCGTCCCGGCCCGCTTTCCTCGGTGAGGATCTCGTCGCCGCGGTGGCCGTAGTAGCCGGTCGCCGAGGCGCTGACGAGCACGGCGGGCGGCGTCGCCATCCGGGTGAGCGTCTCGACCAGCCGGCGCGTCGCGCCGACGCGGCTGTCGCGGATCCGCTGCTTGTGGGTGGCCGTCCACCGGCCGTCTGCGACGCTCTCGCCCGCCAGGTGGACGACGGCGTCGGCGAGGGCGGGCCCGCTCGGCGTGATGGCGCCGGTGGCGGGATCCCACCGCAGCGCGCGCTCGGCCGGGCGAGGATCGCGCCGGATGAGCCGGATCACGCCATGGCCGTCAGCGATGAGGGAAGCGATGAGCGCCGAGCCGAGCAGCCCGCTCGACCCGGTGACGGCGACGATCACGCCATCGCACCGCCGTCGACGGTGTAGATGGCGCCGGTGACGTACGCCGCGTCGGCGCTGGCCAGGAACGCGACGAGCGCGGCGACCTCCTCGGGCGCGCCGTAGCGCCGCATCGGGATGGTGGCGGTGAGCCGCTCGCGCTTGACGTCGACCTCGAGCTGCCGCGCCATCGGCGTCTCGATCGGCGCCGGGCACACCGCGTTGACACGGATCCCGTGACGGGCCAGCTCGAGCGACGCTGCGCGGGTCAGGCCGACCACCGCGTGCTTGCTGGCGGTGTAAGCGATGATGTTCGGCGAGCCGCGCAGGCCCGCGATCGACGCGGTGTTGACGATGGCGCCGCCCCCGCGGGCGCGCATCAGCGGCGCGACCACCTTCATGCCGAGCCACACCGCTTTCACGTTGACGGCCATCACGCGGTCGAACGTCTCCTCCGGGTAGTCGACGAGCGGTTTGACGGCGCCGAGGACCCCGGCGTTGTTGAAGAAGACGTCGATGGCGCCGAACCGCTTCACAACCGCCTCGGCGTAGCGCTCGACGTCGGCGAGCCGCGTGACGTCGGCGTTCACCGTGAGGACCTCGCCGCCGGCCTTCTCCACGGCCGCCGCGCTCTCGGCGAGCGCCGCCGGCGCCAGATCGACGAGGGCCACGCGCGCGCCCTCGGAGGCGAAGCGCGCCGCGGCGGCGCGGCCGATGCCTCCGCCCCCGCCCGTGATGAGCACGACTTTCCCGGAAAAGCGCGCCGGCATCGCGCCGTTCATCTTGCTCTTGGCGCCGACTCGACGCAAGCTTGGAGCGCCATGACCGAAGCCGAAGGCCTGAAGGCCTTGATCGGACCCGACGACGCCGCGGCGGCGCGAGCCGAAGCCGAGCTGTGGGCCATGTGGCATCGCTCCGGCAATCCGGAGATCGATGCGCTCCTGCGCGAAGGGATCCAGCTGATGGAGCGCCGCGATCTCGCCGCTGCCGAGGACGTCTTCGCCCGCATGATCACGCGCGCTCCCGAGTTCGCCGAGGGCTGGAACAAGCGCGCCACCGTCCGCTACGTCGCCGAGAACTACGAAGGCTCGATCGCCGATTGCGAGGAGACGCTCCGGCGCAACCCGAACCACTTCGGCGCGCTGTCGGGTCAGGGGCTCTGCTACATGGCCATCGGCCGCCATCGCGAGGCGGCCGCGATGTTTCGCCGTGCCCTCGTCGTGCATCCGCGCCTGCTGGGCGCGCGACGGAATCTCAGCGTGGCGATGGGCGAGGCCGTCCGCGGCAACGGACACTAGCTCGACAGACTCGCTGCCAGCCACATCGCTACCCGAGAGTCCTGCCCTTAAGTCGGGCGATCAGCGACCAAGGTCCGATGGCGTCGGGCCTCGGACCGGCTGACGATCGGGGACCGCCTAGAGTTCGTTCCGACACCCCAGGGAGGAAATGCGATGACGGACACAGGGAGAAGGTTGCTTGTTCTGGTCGCGCTGTTCGCCACCGCGGTGCTCGTCGCCGTGCCGGCGGCGGCGCAGCCGAAGCCGAACATCGTCGTCATCATGGGCGACGACATCGGCATCTGGAACATCGGCGCCTATCACCGCGGCATGATGGCGGGCCGAACGCCGAACCTCGACCAGATCGCCGCCGAAGGGATGCTGTTCACCGACTACTACGCGGAGGCGAGCTGCACGGCCGGTCGGGCGAACTTCATCACCGGCGAGCTGCCGATCCGCACCGGCATGACGACGGTCGGCCAGGCCGGCGCCGCACTCGGCCTGCCGGCGCAGGCGCCGACGATCGCCACCGCGCTCAAGGCGCTGGGCTACGCTACTGGTCAGTTCGGCAAGAACCACCTGGGCGATCGCAACGAGTTCCTGCCCACGGTGCACGGGTTCGACGAGTTCTTCGGCTATCTGTATCACCTCGATGCGATGGAAGACCCCTGTCATCCGAACTACCCGCAAGATCTGAGGCCGAAGGTTGGTCCGCGGAACATGCTCCACTCGTTTGCGACCAACGTCGACGACGCGACCGTCGATCCGCGCTGGGGCAAGGTCGGCAAGCAGAAGATCGAGGACAAGGGTGAGCTGTGCCCGAAGCGCATGGAGACGGTGGACGACGAGATCCGCGATCTCGCGCTCAAGTTCATCGAAAAGGCCAAGGCCGACAACAAGCCGTTCTTCCTGTGGCTCAATCCGACCCGCATGCACATCGTCACGCATCTCTCGCCGAAGTATCAGGCGATGCGCAACTCCAAGAACAACTGGACCATCCACGAAGCCGGGATGGCGCAGCTCGACGACGACGTCGGCCTCGTGATGAAGAAGCTCAAGGACATGGGCGTCGACAACAACACGATCGTCATCTTCACCACCGACAACGGCACCGAGGTCTTCACGTGGCCGGATGGCGGACAGACCCCGTTCGCGCAGTCCAAGGGCACGGTCATGGAAGGCGGCTTCCGTGCGCCGGCGATGATCCGCTGGCCCGGCAAGGTGCCCGCGGGCAAGATCGAGAACGGCATCATCTCCGGGCTCGACTGGTTCCCGACATTGCTGGCGGCCGCCGGCAACCCGAACATCGTGGAAGAGCTGAAGAAGGGCAAGCAGCTGGGTGACCGGACCTACAAGGTGCACCTCGACGGCTACAACCAGATGGACATGATCACCGGCAAGGGGCCGTCGAATCGCCACGAGATCTTCTACTTCGGGGAGAGTGTGCTGGGCGCGGTCCGCATCGACGACTTCAAGTATCGCTTCATCGAGCAGCCGGGCGGCTGGCTCGGCGAGAAGGCCCACGTCGACGTGCCGTTCCTGACCAACCTTCGCCTCGATCCTTTCGAGCGTACGGGCTGGCCCGAGAGCGGGTCCAGAATCGGGGCGCAGCAGTACTTCGACTGGTTCAAGTACGAATTCTGGCGCTTCGTCTTCGTCCAGCAACAGGTGGAGAAGCTCATCATGACGGCCGTCGAGTTTCCGCCGATGCAGAAGGGAGCCAGCTTCAACCTCGACGCCGTGAAAGCGAAAATCGAGGCCGCCCGGGCGGCGATGGGCAAGTAGCGCGGCGAAACGATCTGCTGATCTTCAGGGCGGGCGGCCCAGCACGGGGCCGCCCGCTTTCCGCTTCAGCGGTAGTCCCGGTGCCAGAGCTCGATGTAGTCGCGCGCATTCTTCAAAATGTCCTCGAGCTCGGCGGCGTCCATCTTGCGGATCGGCTTGGCCGGGACGCCCATGACGAGCCAGCCCGCCGGCACGATCTTGCCGGGCGGCACCAGCGCACCGGCGCCGACCTGGGCGCCCTCCTCCACGACCGCGCCGTCCAGGACGACCGCGCCGATGCCGATGCGCACGTTGTTCATGACCCGGCACGCGTGGACGACGGCGCGGTGGCCGATCGTGACGAAGTCGCCGACGATGCACGGGAACTCGGGCGTGACGTGCAGCACGGAGTTGTCCTGCACGTTCGAGTTGCGGCCGAGCCTGACGTAGTTGTCCTGGTCGCCGCGCAGGACGGCGAAGGGCCAGACCGAGGAGCCGGCCCCGATCGTCACGTCGCCGATCACGGCGGCCTGCGGGTCGATGTAGGTGTCGGGATCGATCCGCGGCCGGCGGCCCGGCACCTCGCGGATCACGGCGTCGCCTCGCTCGATCGCATCGCGGCTTCCCTCCGGCCAGTGAAAAGACGGCGAGCGGGATTATACTGACGCGCGCGCCCGATGAAAGCGACCGACATGATCGCGCAGACCGCGGAGGTCCGGGAAGCCCACCGCTTCGAGGTGGGGGCGCTCGAGCGCTACATGCGCGATCACGTCGAGGGGTTCACGGGCTCGCTCGACGTGCGCCAGTTCCGGGGCGGTCAGTCGAACCCGACCTACTACCTGTCGGCCGGGGGCCGCGAATACGTCCTGCGGCGCAAGCCGCCGGGCAAGCTCCTGCCGTCCGCCCACGCCGTCGACCGGGAATACCGGGTCATCACGGCGCTCGGCAAGATGGGCTTCCCGGTGCCGCGCACGTTCGCCCTGTGCGAGGACGACTCGGTCATCGGGACGGCGTTCTACGTCATGGACTGCGTGCACGGCCGCATCATCACCGACCCGGCGATTCCCGGGGTGACGCCGCGCGACCGCCGGCTCATCTACGAGTCACTGATCGACGTGCTGGCGCGGCTTCACACCACCGACTGGCAGGCGCTCGGCCTGGCCGACTTCGGGCGCCCGGGCAACTACTTCGCGCGCCAGCTCCACCGGTGGACGCAGCAGTACCGCGCCTCCGAGACGGAGAAGATCGAGTCGATGGAGCGGCTCATCCCGTGGCTGCCCGCGCACATTCCGCCGGGCGACGAGACGGCGCTCGTCCACGGCGACTTCCGGCTGGGGAACGTCATCATCCATCCGACCGAGCCGCGCGTCGTCGCCGTGCTCGACTGGGAGCTGTCGACGCTCGGCCATCCGCTCGCCGACCTCGCGTACTACTGCCTGCCCTACCGCTTCACGCGCGAGTGGGAAGGGCTCGCCGACAAGAACCTGGCGGAGCTCGGCATCCCTACGGAGCATGAAACCGTCGACGCGTACTGCCGGCGCGCCGGTCGGGGGGCCATCGCGGACTGGGAATTCTGTCTCGCCTTCGCGATGTTCCGGCTGGGCGCGATCGCCCAGGGCATCATGGGCCGGGTCGTCGCGGGCACCGCGAACGATCCGAACGCCGAGGAGCGCGGACGGCGGGCGCGACCCCTCGCGGACTCCGGATGGGCGCTGGTCGCCTCGCGCGCCGGCTGACCGCGCCGGCGCTCAGTCGCTCACCAGCGGCGCGTACTTCGCGTAGAAGGTGCTCGAGAGCAGACCGCTCGGGTCGTACTCTTTCTTGGCCGCGAAGAACTCCCTGATCTGCGGATAGGCCCGCCGGAGCTGCTCCGGCGTGTAGGAGAGCTGGTAGGGCAGGAAGAACGTCCCGCCCACGGCGGCGGCGGCGTCGATCAGCTCGCCGGTCAGGGCGCGCATCTGCGCGTGGCCCGTGGCGTGGGTCGACTGGTTCAGATAGAGCGCCACGGCGAACATCTCCGCCCGCGCGTAGGTGAGCGTGTTGTCCTCCGGGTGCACGACGCGCACGGACGCATTCAGGAGATTCGCGTCCCGCGCCCGCAGCACGTGCCGGACGCGGTCCACGAACTCGACGAAGCGATCGCGCGGGACGAAGTACTCCTGGAGCACGTCGGTCTCGCCCTCGAGGCTGTTTCGGAGATAGCGCATGGAATCGTGCATCGGGTGATTCCGTGACACCAGGCACGCCTCGCCGTCGCTTTGCGCCTGGGTGCGGCTCACCGGGCACGACGCGAAGCGCGGCTCGACGTACTTCTCGGCCAGCCACCTGAGCCGCATCGGCAGCGATCCCTGCTTGGCCAGATTGAAGGCCAGCCGCCGGAGCTTCACGGGGCGGGCCTCCGCCAGCGGCGGGATCACGGTGCCGCGGGCGTTCTCCACCCGGTAGAGGTACAGGATCATCTCGTCCAGGAACGTGTGAGGCGCCGTCGAGAGGTGCCCGTACATCAGCTCGTACTGCGGCGCGGCCGCGATCTCGCGCGAGAAGACGGCCGGGAAGTCGCGAGAGCGGATCACCCGGCGCTCGGACCGGTAGACGGCGTTCTCGGTTACTTCGATCTCCGCGTCGAGGATGACGCCGAAGAGGCCGTAGCCGCCGACGACCAGGTTGAACAGGCGCGGGTTGTCGGTCCGGCTCACCGCCTGCACCGTGCCGTCGGCGAGCATGACGCGGAGCGAGCGAACCGTGCGCCCGACGGAGCCGGCGTGATGGTCCATGCCGTGCGCGTTCACCGAGATCGAGCCGCCGACAGTGAAGATGTCGGCCGACTGCATGGCCTTCACGGCGAACCGCGGATGGAGGAAGCGCTGCACGTCGTGCCAGGTCGCGCCGCTCTGCACGGTCAGGGTGCGGGCCTGGGCGTCGAGCGTCATGCGGTTGAGCCGGGTCATGTCCAGGACGATCGCGTCGCGCGCGAACGCCTGACCGCCCATGCTGTGCCGGACGCCCGCGACCGACACCTTCAGGCCGTTGTCGCGCGCGAAGGCGAGCGCGCCGCGGACGTCGTCGATCTCGCGCACCGCCACCACGCCGTACACTGGCGTTCGGCTGAGGCAGCTCGCGTCGTTCAGCGTGCCGCCGCGCTGCACCCAGACGAGCGAGGCGGTCACCGCCGGCTGAACCCGGACGGGCCCGGCCGGGCCGGCGCCGGTCGGTATGGGCGGACAGTCCTTGTCGGCCTCGGGCTCCGTGGCGTAGTCGATGGTCTTTCGGAGAACGACCACGGCGATCAGCATCGAGAGGAAGATCCCGATCACGAGCGCTCGCTTCATCGCCCGCTGGAATCGGGTCAGCGGAGGCGCCGCCGCTTTCGGCCGGCGGCGCCTAGTAGTCGTAGAGATGCTCGACGCTCGCCCCGCGGGCGGGCAGATCGGTCAGGATCACGTGCAGGGTCCGCACGGGCGCCCGGACGCCGATCCGCTTGGTCGCGGGATTGGTGAGGATCTCCTCGCTCAACACCATGCCGCCGGGCGGCTGCAGGTCCAGCTCGCGCGGTGCGATCGCCGTCAGGAGGATCTCGTCGTTTCCGGCCAGATCGTGGAACCGCACGCCCTGCCTCGCCAGCGCCGTGACGACGGACGTGAACGCCGTGTAGCGCGGCAGCGCGACGATGTACGAGCGCGGGCCGAGCGGCTTGACCTTGCGGATCCGCGTGTCCGCGAAGACGCGCTCGGGCGCGTCGTCGAGCCGGGCGTGGATCACGAGGTCCTCGGGCTGGTAAACGGTGCGCGTGCCCAGTCCGATGATCCATCCGTACACGGCCTTCGCGCTGTACTCGGCGGTGAGGACGAGCCGCCGCTCCCACTTGCGCACGAGGTCGGGGCCCCAGAGCGGTGTCTGGGTCCACAAGCGCTTCAGCTTCGTGGCGAACGGGAATTCGTACCACGGCGTGGCGTGGATGAACTCGGCGTACTCCTGTGCCGTCTTCCGCGCGAAGACGTCCTCGTCGGTGTGATAGAAGCCGAGGTTCTCGGTGAGGACACCGACGGTGTTCTCGTAGAGGCCCTTGACGACGTTCTCGGCCGAGAAGCTCATGCCGATGACGCCGAGCATCAGGTGGTTGCCGGCATTGAAGGGGTAGACCCGCTTCGTGGCCCGGCACGCCTGCTTGTAATAGCGCCAGTACTGGCCGACGGCCGAGAAATACGGGAACCGGCTCGGCGCCCGCGATTTCACGAACGCTGCGTACTCGTCGGCGCTGTAGACGATGTACCACTCCGGCAGGGTCAGGTAGGTCGACGACTCGTCGCGGAAGTAGCCCTTGACGTCCGCGGCGGCGCGCGTGAGCTCCGCCGACCGCTCGACCGGCCGGCTTTGGACGCTGAAGCAGTGGGAGCCGATGAACCACGCCGGCACCGCGAGCGCCAGCAAGACGAGCACGCCGGCCAGCACGGCCGCGAGTCCGACAAGGGTCCAGACGCCGCGCCGCCGGCGTCGAAATCTACGCCGCACGGCCACATCTTCTCCCGAGGGACGATGCGGCCCGAAGCTTTTGTGGGCGGCCGCATCGATCTATAGGCGCGCCTCAGCCGGCCGGGCCCCAGCCCCGCGACGGCTTGCGGCGCGCACTTCAACCGCCGCCGGAACGCGCCGTCACCACGTAGCGGAGCGGGCCCCCCGGCACGACGGCGTCGAACGGATAGCAGGTCATCAAGATCAGCCCGGCTGCGCGGTCCTCACTCCGGATCACCGCTGTGCGCGAATCGACCACGGACGTGGCCTCGACGGTGAGCCGCGTCGGTCGCCCGCCCGGAAGCTCCACGAGGACCTCGTCGCCCGGCTTCACGCGCTCGAGAAATCGAAAGTGCGTGTCCCGGTGTCCGGTGACGATCGCGGTGCCCGGTGTCCCGGGCGCCGCGCTGTCCGGCGCGTGGCCGGGGCCGAAGGCGAGCGTGCGGCCGCTCACGCCGGAGAGCACGATGAGATCGACGTCGTGGGCCGGCACCCGCAGCCGGGCGACCGGCCAGGTGTCGGCCCACGGCCACGGCCGCGCCCGGTCCTCGCCTCGGACGGTCCGCGCCCAGGCTCGCTGCAAGAGGTGCTGAGCGAGCCGGGCCTTGACGTGAATCCACGCGCCGCGGCCGAGCTCTCCGAGCCCCACCACGGCGAGCAGAATCGCGAGACCGATCAGCGCGCGCCGCCGCGTCATGCCCTCCTGGACCGGTGGGCGACCGCGCCGAGCGCGGCGGCGAGCAGGAGCGCTGTCAGCCCGAGCGCCAGGTGAAGAGGTCCCGCCGTCGCGCCCTGGCCCATGCCGAAGACCGCGGTGTAGTCCCAGCCGTGCGGCAGGCTCGTCTCGAGCGCCATCGTGTGAAGGTCTTCGCTGCCCGGACGCACCGGCGTGACGTCGACGGCGATCAGACTGGTGTATGGGCTCACGAGGTGAAAGGCGAGCGCCAGGTCGAGCACCGCGCGGCGAGCCTCGTCGTCGGGCGCGCCGGCCCGGCGCGTGTCGAGGAGTCCGGCGATCTTTCCTCGCGCCCAGTGCACCGACAACCCGGCCGCCGCGTCGGCCGCCTGCAGCGAGAGCTCGCGCTCCCACCGGTCCGGGCCGAGCTGGCCGCGCAGCACCACGCGCGGCGGCAGCGTGCCGGCTCGCAGCGCCACCGTGACGGGCTCGCCGAGATAGACGTCGGGGATCCGCGCCGGCACGGCGTCGACCGCGGAGCCGCCGGTGAGCTCGAGGCGCACGTCGGTGAGCGCCGGGGACTCGAGCTTGCCGAAGAGCGCGACCATCTTCTCCTTCACCTCGGTCACGCTTCCGATGTAGGTGAAGGTGCCGCGGCCGAGCCGCGCGGCCTCGCGCATGAAGTGGCTGTTGGGCGCCGAGCCGATACCGATGGTGAACAGGCGAGTGTCGCCGAGCCGCTGGTTGATCTCGGAGAAGAGCTGCTCCTCGTTCCCGACGGCGCCGTCGGTCAGGAAGATCACCTGGCGCAAGCGGCCGGGATGCTCGCGCCCGTCGAGCGCCTGCTGGAGCGCGGGCAGCATCTCGGTGCCGCCGTTTGCGTGGAGCCGGCCGACGTAGCTGTCGGCCAGGCCCAGGTTCTGCGGCGTCGCGGCCCGGGCGTCTCCAAAGAGCGCATCGGTCGTGTGGTTGAAGCGGATGACGTTGAAGGAATCGGCGGGGCGGAGGCGACGGAGCGCCATCTTCAGCGCCGCCTTCGCCTGGTCGATCGAGGCCCCGTGCATCGAGCCCGAGTTGTCGATGACGAAGACAACTTCGCGAGGCAGGCGCGCGCCGTCGAGCACGGCGGGCGCGGGCGGCATCACCATCAGAAGCGCGAACGTCTCGCCGCCCTTCTTCTCGGTGAACAGGCTCGCCAGCGGCATGGCTTCGGCGTGCGGCTGCCACACGAGCTCGAAGTCGCGATCGGCCGGCACGGTGCTCCGTGCCAGCTCGATGCGATAGCGGCCGCCGGCCAGCGGCGTCGTGTGGATCTCGTGATAGGGCGACTCCAGGAGCGCGGGCGGCGTCCCGGGATCGAGCTCGATCAGGAGGCTCACCGGGTTGATCGCCCCGCGCGACGGATGCGCCACCGGCGGCGTGATGCGGGAGGCGTCGGGCACCTGATCGGTGTCGGGCGCCCACCCACTGCTGTCCGACGACGGCGCCGCGTTTCCCGGGATGTAGCGCGGCCCCACGACCATCGGGAAGCGAAGCCGGAATTGCCCGCCGTCGTACCGGAGCGCGTGCTGATACTCGATCTCGACGGTGATCGCCGCGCCCGGCGGGATGTTGGCGACCGAGGTCGTGAAGATGTTGGGCCGTTCCTGCTCCACGAGGCTCGCGCGCTGTCCCGCGCGCTTGGCTTCCTCGTACTGGGCCTTCGCGGCGGCCTTTTCCTTGATGACGCCCTCGACGACACGCTCGCCGATCCACATCCGCAGATGATCGACGGCGGCGTCCTCGGGCAGGGGGAAGACGTAGACGCCTTCCGTCCACGCGCTACCGGGGTTGGTGAACTCCTGGCGGACCCGCGTTCGCGCGACGATTCCGGTCACGACCATGTGAACGTCGGTGCCGAGGACAGGCGCCGGCACGAGCGCCTCGGAGCCGATCATCCGGCAGTGGAGCGCGCCTTCGGTGACGCGCCCGGGGGTTACATGGGCGTTCTCCGCCCCGGCGGCGGTGGCCGCCAGGGCGGAGATGAGGCCCGCGAGCACGATCAGGCGTGCGCCGTACCGTCGCGCACGCGCATTCGCTTCGATCACCGGTCACCCGCCGGCGACGTCGTGCCGGTCGGGGCCGGAGCGGTCGTGGTCGTGTCCGCCACGGTCGCCGGCATCGGCATCGCCGCGGCGAGCTTCCGGAACTCCAGGTGGACGCGACGGTTGATCTGCTGGCACTCCTTCTCGGGCTCGTCACAGAGCGCCCCGTCCTTGCCCATCGTCATCACGCGAATGGCGGTCTCGGGGACGCCGAGCTCGACGAGGAACAGCTTGACCGACTCGGCGCGCCGCTGGGCCAGCGTCCGGTTGTACTCGGCCGGGCCCTGGCGGTCGGTGTAGCCCTGAACGAGCACCACCCAGGCGTTCGACAGGTCCATCGTCCTGGCGGTCTCCTGGAGCACCCGGACGGCGTCGGCGCGCAGGCGCGTGCTCTTGAAGTCGAAGTAGATGTCGGCGTGGAAGACGCCGGCCGGCGGCACCGGCACCACGGTGCGCGGCCGGGTGGTCTCCACCATCGGCTTGCCCGTGACGGTACTGGTCTCGGGCGCAGCCTCGACGCCCTTCGAACGGACCCAGTACGTTCCGATCGACGCGGCAATCACCGTGAAGAGGACTCCCACGAGGATCACCAGCTCCTTGGTGCCGCTGCTCTCCTTGATGCGCTGCTGAATGTTCTCGGCCATCGCCTTTCTCCTTTCGCGGTCTTCGTGTTCGCTCGCCGTGATCCGCCCGATGCGGTACGGCGGCGCCCAGCCGGGACGGAGAGCAACGCACGAGCCACGCCCCAGGGCGATGCGGGAGCGCGGCGGAACCTCGACAGCTCAAGGACTTGGCCGACAGGAGATCGTTCGAGCTGGGCCGCGGGGCGCGGGGATTTCCCGCATCCCCGCATCGCCCCGCGGGGGATCAGACGCTCGGGGTCGGCGCGCGCCGGGCGAACGACTGGCGGACCAGGAGCTCCAGCGATCTGAAATGACGCTCGGGCAGGTTTTTGAAGCGCCGGCGGCACGCGGCGATGGCCTCGTCGACCGTCGGGAAGCCCTCGACCACTTTCATCAGGTGCTCGGAGTACTCGCGGAGCTTCAGCTCGACCGTCCGGCCGAGCGCCGCGTCGCCCGCCAGCTCCAGCGCCGCCTTCTGCCGGTCGCCGCCCGCCTCGACCAGCGCGCGGAACCCGAGGCCCTTGAGCCGCTGGGTCACCGTGCTCCGGTCCCATCCGAGAGCCCGGGCGGTCGCCTGCATGTCGAAGCTGTGCTGGCGCAGCGCGGCGAGGACCGCGGCGTCGCCCCCGGGCTCGTCGCGGCCCGCTTCCCGGGGCGTCAGGCGCAGGTCCTCGGCGGTGATCTCGGCGCCGTCGGCAAGCGCCAGGGCTTGGCGCAGACAGTTCTGGAGCTCGCGGGCGTTGCCGGGCCAGTCGCTCTTCTCGAGCGCCGCGAGGGCGGCCGGGGACAGAGCCGGGGCGGGCCGGCCCGCCTCGGCGGCCGCCTCCTGGAGGAATCGCGCTGCCAGCAGCGGGATGTCCTGCCGCCGCTCGCGAAGCGGCGGCAGTCGAAGGACGAGCCCCTTGAGCCGGAAATAGAGATCCTCGCGGAACCATCCTTCCGCGACGCCGCGCTCGAGGTCACGGTTGCTGGCCGCCACCACGCGCACGTCCACGGTCGTCGGGCGCGTCGCGCCGACCCGGTGGAAGCTCTTGTCCTGTAGCACGCGCAGGAGCTTGCTCTGGTGGTCCGGGCGCAGCTCGCCGACCTCGTCGAGGAAGATCGTGCCCCGGTTCGCCTGCTCGAAGTGTCCCTTCCGGTCGCCGACCGCCCCCGTGAAGCTGCCCCGCACGTGGCCGAACATCTCGCTCTCGAACAGCTCGGCCGGGATCGCGGCCATGTTGACCGCCACGAACGGTCCGTCGGCACGCGGGCTCAGCCGATGCACGGCCCGCGCGAAGAGCTCCTTGCCGGTTCCCGGCTCGCCGGCCACGAGGATCGGCAGCGACGAGCGCGCCGCCTTCTCGAGATCGCGGAAGGCGGCCAGGAGCGCGGGGTCGCGCGTGACGATGCCGACCTGCTCGCTCGCCTCGCGCAGCCGCTCCTGCGCGGCGTCGCTCAGTGGAAGCGGCGGGCCGCTGCGCGCCTCGCGCTCGAGCCGCTCGAGCCGGGCGCGCGTCTGCTCTTCCTGGGCGCGGGCCGCCGCGAGCTGGGCGCGCAGGCCTTCCTCGGTACCGGTCGACCGGGCCACCGCCGCGCGCGCGGCCTCGAGGTCTTCCTCGAGCCCCTCGACCTGGGACTCCTGACGCACCAGCGCCTCGCGAATCGCGCCGACCTCGTCCTCGAGACGGCGGAGGCGATTTCCGGACGAGAGCTGGTTCCAGACGAGCGCGGCGGCCGACGACACGACCACGGCCACCAGGGGCGCTGCCACCGGCAAGAGAAGACCGGCGCGCGAGGGGACCACGAAAAGGCTCGCGGTGTAGACGAGCGCCAGCCCGAGGAGGCCGATCGCCGCCGTCCACCACCGCGCCGCGAGCCAGAGCCACGCGGCCACCGCGGCCAGGAGCGCGGTGACGATGGCCGCCGACGCGAAGGGCACCGGCCGTACCCACGCGCTGGTCAGCACGGTGTTGAGGAGCTGCGCCTGGATTACACCGTCGGACATGGAGCCGAGCGGAGTCGGATGCGGCGCCCGCGACGGCTCCAGCAGGAGCAGCACGATCCGTCCGGCGAAGAGCTTCTCGAGCGTCTCGGTCTCGCGCCTCTCGATGGTCGCGACGAGCTCGGTCAGCGGCACGACGTTGAAGCCCTGTGGAAACGCCGGGCCGGCGAAGCCGACCAGGGCCTGCCCGTGGCGATCGACGCGGATCCGGGGAGGATCGCCCTTCGCGAACGCGGCAGCCAGCGCGAGGCCGAACGCCGGTACGCCTCGGTCGCCCAGTCGTACGAACAGCGGCACGCGCCGGACGACGCCGTCGGCGTCGGCCTGAGCGATCGTGTGTCCGACGTTCTTCGCCGGTTGCACCATTGCCTGTAGCGGCGGCGTGAGGGCGCGGGTCTCGAGCAGCGCCGTCGTCGTCGAGAGCGCCGGCCACGCTCGGTGCCCCGGCGGCGGGTCGGCGTCCGGGTGGCCCGCGCGTCCCGCCCAGCGGTCGAGCGCGATCGGAAACACGACGTTGCCCGCCAGCAGAATCGTCTGGCTCAGCATCGCGTCGCCCGCCGCGCCGCGGCGATCCGCGAAGCTCGGCTGACCGAGAGGTACATCGACCCCGATGACCGCCGCGCCCGATCGCGTCAGGTTCGTGATGAGGCCGGCGACGAGCGCGCGGTCTCCTGCGCCCTCGCCCCCGCTTGCCGGATCGCGCACGACGATGACCAGATCGGAGCTCACGGCAAGCGGGGCTCGCCAGCGAAGCCACGCGTCGTACGCAGACCACTCGAGCGCGGTGAGCCCGGAGCCGCCCAGGAGCAGGACGCCCGTGGACACCAGAGCGGCGGCGGCGCCCATCAGCGCGGCCAGCGCGGCGGTCTTCATGGCAGGCGCCGCGCCTAGCGGGCCGGCGCCGGGGCGGCCTCGCTCGCGGCCTGAAGCTCTTGAAGCAGCCGCTGGGCGCGGGGCTGGCCTTCGGCGGCGGCGGTCTTGAAGTAATTCAGGATCCGCGCATCGTGGGCGGGCACCTGGCCGTCGACGCCGCGAAGATAGATCGTCTCGAGCGCGCTCTGCGCCGGCTCGCTGAGCGCCGAGGCCTCCCGGATCAGCACCGGCACTGCTTCACGGCCGCGGCCCTGACGGAGCAGCGCGGCGCCGACCGAGTCGTCGTCGCCCGTCCGCGTGAGCTCCGGGAACTCTGACCACATGCCCGCCCGGTAGTCGCGGAACGCGGAGTCGGCCGCCTGACGGCTGGTCGCCCCGGGTCGGCCTCGGCCCAGGGCGGTCTGTCTGAGCTCGGCGAGCGCGGCGGCGGCCTCGGTCGATCCCTGCGCGGCCGCGCGCGACCACCAGCCGATCGCCTGCGTCAGGCTGGGCTCGACGCCGAACCCTCTCGCGTATGCCGTTCCCGCGAAAAACTGCGCGCCGGCGTGTCCGGAGCGCGCCGCGGCCAGGAATTCTGGCGTCGCGTCGGCATCGCGGTGGGTCACCTTGAGCACGAGGGCCAGGTTGTGGTGCGCGTCGGCGTGATCGGGCGAGCGCGCCAGGACCTGCCGGAACGAATCGATCGCGCCCGCCGTATCGCCCTGCGTGTAGCGGACGAGTCCGAGGCTGTAGTGCCCTTCGACAAGATCAGGCTGACGCCGGACGACCTCGTCGAGCTGGCGGCGCGCGGCCGGCCAGTCCTGCTTGGCCATGAGCGCCGTGGCGAGGAAGTAGCGGGCGCGGACGGCGTCGGGCTGCCGGCGAAGCAGCGCGCGAAGCTCCTCGACAGCGCCGTCCAGGTCGCCCATCGCGTAGAGGGCGCGCGCCAGGCTTTCCCGCGCTTCGGGGAGGTCGGGCTGCGCGCGCACCGCCTCCCGCAGCCGGATCGTCGCCGCCGTCAGATCACCCGTACCGAGCGCGGCCCGGCCCAGGTCGAGATCGCGGGACGTCTGGGCCGCGGGGTCGCCGTGCGCGGACGGCGTCTCGGCCGCGCGGCCCGGGGCGATCTGCGTCGCGCACCCGACCTGAACGACGGCGAGCAGCACGAGGGGAGCGAGGGAGCTTTTCAGGTCGGACCTCCGCCGGAGCGCGAGCTCGAGTCACGTTCGATCATAGCAAAGGGGATACGCGGACACGGCAAGGCGGGGAACGCGGATTCGATGCGGAAGGAATCGTCCCGCGAGGGCGACGGTGAAGTCGCCCTCGCGGGTGATGCGGAGGCGACTAGTTGTACGCCTCGAAGAGACCTGCGGCGCCCTGACCGCCGCCCACGCACATCGTGACGATGCCGTAGCGCGCCTTGCGCCGGAGCATCTCGTTGGCGAGCGTGCCGACCATGCGCGAGCCGGTCATGCCGAACGGGTGGCCGATCGAGATCGAGCCGCCGTTGACGTTGAGCTTCTCGGGATCGATCCCCAGGCGATCGCGGCAGTAGACGACCTGCGAGGCGAAGGCCTCGTTGAGCTCCCACACGTCGATGTCGTCGATCTTGAG
>DASRIY010000204.1:0-11961 GCA_035649755.1 Candidatus Methylomirabilota bacterium | reverse complement strand
CGTCGACGTGCTCGACGAGCTGCCGAAGACGCCGGCCGGGAAGATCGATCGGAACGCGCTTCGAGCACGATCGGCTCGCGCCGCGAGCGCCTCGGCCGGGGAGACTAGCTCTGCGTGAGCGAGTAGTCCCAGACGTACACGCGGTAGTCGTGCGCCGCCGGTAGATCGGGCACCTCGAAATACGCCCGCTGGCCGCCGCCCACTCCACCCGGAATTGCCCAGATGCGGCGCTCGACGACGGCGCCCTTGTCGTCGAGCGCCTGCACTAACAAGCGCACGAACTCGGCGTGACCGCCTTGCTGGCTCGTGATGTAGCCGCTGACCTTGCGGGTGGTGCCGGACGGAGCCTCGACCGTCCACTCGAGCTTGAACCGGCGCTCCCAGCCCTCGGTGAGCGTCGTTACCGACATGGGCGTCCCCCGAAACGTGACGGCGGCGAAGACTCCGGCCGTGAGGAGAACGAGGACCACGCCCGCGAGCCAGACGAGCTTGCGGATCGACGGCGCGATGACGTCACCTCCCTGTCCTCCTCGCTGAGCGCGAAGCCTACCACGGGGCCCATAAGGGCCCATCTGCTTCGTTGGCGCCTCGGCTGCGCGCTCACCGTACAGGCAGTACGCCTCGCGCGCAGCCTTCGGGCGCCGCCTCGCAGCTGGACCCTTCTGGGCCCGTGGTCCTAGCCGGTATCCGCTGTGAGGCTGGCCGCCGCGATCCCCGCGACCGCGCAGGCCTCGTCTTTGTCCGAGACATCGCCGGAGATGCCGACGGCGCCGATGACCGCGCCGCCGGCACCGTCGCGGATAAGCACGCCGCCCGGCGCGGGAACGACGCGCCCGTCCGACATGGCGTTGAGCGCCGCGAAGAACGCCTGCTGCTGCGGCTGCTCGGACACGCGCCGAGCGAACGTGCGCGAGCCGGCGCCCATCCCGAGCGCGCCCCACGCCTTGCCCATGGCGATCTGCGGCCGGATGATGCCGGCGCCGTCCTCGCGGGCGAACGCCTTCAGATGTCCGCCGGCGTCCAGGACCGCGACCGCCAGCGGCGCGCAGCTGGTCTCACGGCCCTTCCGGAGCGAGGCTTCGACGATCGTGGTGGCTTGCGAGAGGCTCAGATCGGGCATGGACGCTCCTCCGAGTTTGAGATGCCGAGCATTGTATGCCGAGCGGTCGGCCGCGGCCGCCAGCGCCGCGGGCTCGGGCGCGCGCTCGTGCTACCATCGCGACGTTTTCGACCTCGAGTCTCGACACCGCTCGAATAAAAGGAGCTGAGCATGAAGCTCGCTATCGGAATCGTGGCGCTGGTCGTCGCGCTCGCCATCGGGGCGAGCCCGGCCGCCGCGCAAGGCAAGCCGGATCTCACCGTCGCCCTGTCGAGCTTCTCGACCGAGGTGCTCGACCCCGTCCTCGGCGGCCACGTGGTCAAGTACTACATGTCGCTGATGTTCGACTACCTCGTCGGCGTGACGCCCGACGGCCAGCTCTCGCGGGACACCGGGCTGGCGACGCGCTGGGAGCCCTCGTCCGATCACCGGCGCTGGACGTTCCATCTGCGCCGCGGCGTGAAGTTTCACACCGGCGACGAGGTGACGTCCGAGGACGTGAAGTTCAGCCTGCAGCGCGCCATCGGCAAGCGCTCGACGACCGGCTACGCCGGTCCGCTGCGCGCGCTCATCGCCGACATCGAGACGCCGGCGCCCGACCGCCTCGTCATCGTGACCAAGGATCCGACGCTGATCATCCCCACGTACCTGTCACGCTCGCTTTCCACCGAGGGCATGATCCTGCCGAAGAAGTACATCGAGTCCGTCGGCGACGACGCGTTCGCGCAGAAGCCGGTCGGCAGCGGGCCCTATCGGTTCGTCGAGCAGGTGACGGGCTCGCACATCAAGCTGACCGCGGTCGACAGCCACTGGCGCATCGGCGTGCCGCGCTTCAAGACCGTCACCTTCCGGCTGGTTCCCGAGGAGACGACGCGGATCGCGCTCCTGCGCCGCGGCGAGGTCGACATCGCCGACGTGAGCCGCGAGCGGGTCAAGGAGATCGAGCGCGAGGCGTTTCCCGTCCACTTCCGCCGGGAAGAAGCCATCCTGACGATGTGGTGGATCCTGCCGCGCGACAACCAGCCCACCAAGGACAAGCGCGTCCGTGAGGCGCTCAACCTGGCGGTCGACCGCACCGAGGTCGCGCAGTCGATCTTCGGCGGCTATGCCGATCCGGCCCACGTGCCCATGGCGCTCTCGTGGTCGTACCGCGACATCGGCTTCAAGCCGACGCCGGAGATGCAGTACCCGTACGATCCGGCGCGCGCCAAGAAGCTCCTCGCCGACGCGGGATTCGCGAGCGGCTTCCCGCTCACCGTGTACGCCTATCAGCTGCCCGGGCTGCCCGAAGGCAAGGCGTTCGCGGAGGCGATGGCCGGCTACTGGCAGAAGGTGGGCGTGCAGCCGAAGCTGGTTCCGGTCGACTATCCGGCGTTCCGCAAGAACTGGTTCGATCGCGCGACGCCCGGCGCCGTCGGCTACTACAACGTCGCCAACCGCGACTGGATCGGCACCTACGCGTTCCTCGAGAAGCAGGCGTACTCCAAGTCGAAGGCGAGCGACACCGTGAACGACCCGGAGATCGACGGCATGATCGAGCAGGTCATGCGCCAGACCGACAAGGAGAAGATCGGTGTCTTGATGCGCAACGTCTACACGCGGTTGCGCACCGAGAGCTACGGCGTGCCGGTGGTGTACCTGCACTCGCCGTACGCGACGTCGAAGACGCTTGGCAAGTGGAATCCGGGCTCGGTGATGTACGACTTCTTCATCGACGAGCTGGCCTCGTCGAAGCGCTGAGCGAGCGTGGCGCGTTTCGTCTTCGCGCGCCTCGTCCAGTCGCTGGTGGCCCTGGTCATCCTGTCCGTGGTCGTGTTCGTGCTGGCCCGGGCCACCGGCGATCCGCTCCATCTCATCCTGCCCATGTCGGCGAGCGAGGAGGACTACGCCAACGCCCGCCGCTATCTCGGCCTCGACCGGCCGTACGTCGAGCAGTACGTGTCCTTTGTGGGCAAGGCGCTCACGGGTGATTTCGGCACCTCACTGCGGGCGCGGCGGCCGGTCGGCGAGCTGATCGCCCAGCGGCTACCCAACTCGCTGCGCCTGGCGGCCTTCGCAATGACCGTGAGCCTTCTGCTGGCGTTTCCGCTGGGAGTCCTGGCGGCGGTGTGGAAGGACACCGGCGTCGATCGCACCGCGCAGGTCATCGCGGTGCTCGGCCAGTCGTTGCCGACGTTCTGGGTGGCCATCGTGCTGATCGAGGTCGTGGCCGGTCGGCTTCAATGGCTACCGGCCGGCGGCATCGGCGGCTTCACGAGCTACATCCTGCCCGGCTTCACGCTCGGCTGGTTCGTGGTGGCCGGGATGATGCGGCTCCTGCGCTCGGGCATGCTCGAGGTGCTCGACTCGGAGTACGTCAAGCTGGCGCGGGTGAAGGGTGTCGTCGAGTCGCGCGTGGTCTGGGTGCACGCGCTGAAGAACGCGCTGATCCCTGTCGTCACGTTCGCCGGCATCTACTTCTCGATCCTGGTCACGACCGCCATCGTGGTCGAGACAGTGTTCGCCTGGCCGGGCCTCGGGCGGCTGGCCTACGAGGCCATCTCGTCGCGCGACTTCCCGGTGATCCAGGCGGTGGTGCTCACGACCGCGGCGATCGTCGCGGTGGTCAACTTGTCGGTCGATTGCGTCTACGCGTTCATCGACCCGCGCATCCGCTATGTCCGCTGAGCCGGCCGGCGGCGCCGTCGCCGAGTCGCTGCCCGCCGCCCCGGCGCGCCCGCGCGCGGGCGCGCGGACGCGCCGGCTCCCCCTGTTCGCGCTGAGCGTCATCGGCGCATTCGTCCTGTGCGCGCTCCTGGCCAACGTGCTGAGCCCCGCCGACCCCGAGGAGCAATCGCTGCGACAGCGCTTCACGCCGCCGGTCTGGGAGGAGCGCGGCACCTGGAAGCACGTGCTGGGCACCGATCGCCTGGGGCGCGACCTGCTCTCGCGCATCATCTGGGGCTCGCGGGTGTCACTGACCGCCGGCGTGCTCACCGTGCTGCTGGCCAGCGCCTTCGGCGCCGGCGTCGGCTTGGTGGCCGGCTATCATGGCGGGCGCGTCGACGCGGCGCTCATGCGCATCACCGACGCGACCATGTCGTTCCCCGTCATCCTGCTGGCGCTGATCCTCGCGGTGACGATCGGGCCGAGCTTCGTGAACGTGGTGGTCGCGATCGCGGTCGTCCTCTGGGCGCGCTACGCGCGGGTCATCCGGGGCCAGGTGCTCACGCTGATGGAGCTCGACTTCATCACGCAGGCGCGCATCGCCGGAGCGTCGGCCGGGCGCATCATCCTCCGCCATCTCCTTCCCAACACGTTCAACACGCTGATGGTGCTGGTCACGCTCCAGGTCGGCTACGTCATCATCGTGGAAGCCTCGCTCTCGTTCCTGGGCGCCGGCATCCCGCCGCCGACACCCGCGTGGGGCTCGATGATCTCGGAGGGGCGCGACTTCATCACGAGCGCCTGGTGGGTATCGTTCTTCCCCGGGCTCGCCATCTTGTTGGTCGTTCTCGCCTTCAACCTGCTCGGCGACTGGCTGCGGGACACGCTCGACCCGAAGCTCCGGCAGCTCTGAGCGCGCGGCTTTCGTCCATGGCCGCATCGGTCGTCGTCGGAGGAGGGTTGATCGGGCTGAGCGCGGCGGTGCATCTGCGGCGGGCCGACCCCCAGATGCGCGTGATCGTCCTCGAGCGCGCGCGCGTCGGCGACGCCGCCTCGGGCGCCAGCGCCGCCGGCGTGCGCGCGATGGGACGCGACCCCGCCGAGCGCGCCCTGGCGCTCGCGAGCCTCGCGCGCTGGCCCGACCTCGACCGCGAGCTGGAGTCGAGCACAGGCTATCGCCGCGGGGGTGGGCTCCGGGTGGCGCTCGACGACGCCGGCTGGGCGGAGGCGCGTGCGACGATCGGCCCGCAGCGCGCCGACGACGTTCCGGTGGAGCTCGTCGACGCCGCCGCCGCGCGCCGCCTGGCGCCCGCCATCTCGGATGATTGCCGCGGCGGCGTTCACTGTCCGATCGACGGCCAGGCCGACGCGGGCGCCACGGTGCACGCGTGGGCGACCGCGGCTCGTCGGCTCGGCGTCCGGATCGAGGAGGGCGTGGGCGCCGACGCCCTCGTCATGACGGGCGCGCGTGTCACCGGGGTCGTGCGGAGCGACGGCGCGCCGGCTACCTGCGACACGGTTCTCGTGGCCGCGGGCGCGTGGAGCGCGACGCTGCTCGGCAAGATCGGCGTCGAGCTTCCGCTCCGGGGCCGGGGACTGCAGATGCTACTGACCGATCCGGCGCCCGCGAGCCTGTCGCCAGTGGTCGGCTGCTTCGGCCGCCCGCTGAGCCTCAAGCAGCTCGACGACGGCGCTTACCTCATCGGCGGCGGCTGGCCGGCGCGGGTTCCCGACGAGCGAGTGAACCATTGGGAAGTGCTGGAGGACAGCGTGCGCGGAAGCCTCGAGGTCGCGCGCGCCGTCTATCCGCCGCTCGCGTCGCGCATCGTCGCGCGAAGCTGGGCGGGCATCGAAGCCTTCACGCCCGACGAGATTCCGCTGCTGGGCCCGGTGAGGGGCGTCGAAGGGCTGCTCGTCGCGGCCGGCTTCTCCGGCCACGGGTTCGCGCTGGTCCCCGCCGTCGGCGACATCCTCGCGCGGCTCGCGCTCGGCCGCGATCCGCTCCACCACTTGTGGAGCGGGCTCGGCGCCGACCGTCTTCGCGCATGAGCACGCCGGTCATCGAGGTCGTGGACCTCCGGACTCACATCGTCACTCGCTGGGGCACGATCAAGGCAGTCGACGGCGTCTCGTTCGCGGTCGGCGAAGGCGAGACGCTCGGCCTCGTCGGCGAGTCGGGCTCGGGCAAGAGCATGACGTGCCTGTCGGTGCTCCGGCTGGTGCCGCGCCCGGCGGCACGCATCGTGGGCGGGCGCGTGCTGCTCGACGGCGACGACCTGCTCCAGAAGAGCGAGCGCGAGATGCAGCGGATCCGCGGCAAGCGGGTCGCGATGATCCTGCAGGACCCGATGAGCAGCCTGAACCCGGTCTTCTCGGTCGGCATGCAGGTGCGCGAACCGCTGGTGAGCTACCACGGGCTCGCGGGCCGTGCGCTCAAGGACCGCGCGGTCCAGCTCCTGGGTTCCGTCGGCATCTCCTCGCCGGCGACGCGCCTGCGCGCGTTCCCGCACCAGCTCTCGGGCGGCATGCGGCAACGCGTCGTCGGCGCCATGGCGATCTCCGGACCGCCCAGGCTCCTGATCGCCGACGAGCCCACCACGAGCCTCGATCTCACGATCCAGGCTCAGTACCTGCGGCTCCTCAAGGAGCTGCAGGACCGGCATCGCCTGGCGATGATCTTCGTCACGCACAATCTCGGTATCGTCGCCAGGATGTGCGACCGCGTCGCCGTGATGTACGCGGGGCGCATCGTGGAGGCCGGGCCGGTCGAGGCGATCTTCCGGGCGCCGCGCCATCCCTACACGCGGGCCTTGCTCGAGTCGGTGCCGCGCCTCTCCGAATCGACGGACTGGCTGACGGCCATCGAGGGCCAGCCGCCCGACCTGGCGGCGCTTCCGCCGGGGTGCGCGTTCGCGCCGCGCTGCCCGCGAGCGATGGACCGCTGCCGGGCCGAGGAGCCGCCGGACTTCACGCCGGCGCCCGGACGATCGAGCCGGTGCTGGCTCGAGGCGCCGGCGTGAGCGCGCCGGCCCTGCTCGAGGCGGCGGCGCTCACCAAGCACTTCCCCGTGCGCCGCGGCATCCTGGGACGGCAGGCCGGGCTCGTCCGCGCGGTGGACGCGATCTCGTTCACGATCGAGGCGGGCCGCACGCTCGGGCTCGTCGGCGAGTCCGGCTGCGGCAAGACGACGACGTCGAAGATGATCCTGCACGTCGAGACGCCGACCAGCGGCTCGATCCGCTTCGAGGGCGCGCCGCTCGGCACGCTCGATCGCGCGGGCCTCAAGCGCTACCGGCGCTCGGTGCAGGCCGTCTTCCAGGACCCGTACGCGTCGCTCGATCCGCGCATGCGCGTGGGCACGATCGTGGGCGAGCCGCTGGTCATCAACGAGCGGCCCGACGGCGCGACGCTGCGCCGGCGCGTGCTGGAGCTTCTCGATCTGGTCGGGCTGCCGGCCCGGGCCGCCGAGCTCTTTCCGCACGAGTTCTCGGGCGGCCAGCGCCAGCGGATCGCGATCGCCCGGGCGCTCGCGCTCTCGCCGAAGCTGGTCGTGCTCGACGAGCCGGTCTCGGCGCTCGACGTGTCGATCCGCGCGCAGATCCTGAATCTCCTGCGCGGGCTCCAGCGGCGGCTCGGGGTCTCCTTCCTCTTCATCGCGCACGACCTCGCGGCGGTGGCGCACATGAGCGACACGATCGCCGTCATGTACCTCGGGCAGATCGTCGAGCTCGGCGCCGCCGGCGATGTGGCGCTGCGCCCGAAGCACCCGTACACGCAGGCCCTCTTCTCGGCGGCGCTGCCGCTCGATCCCGGCGCGCGCCGGGACGAGATCGTGCTGAGCGGCGAGATTCCAAGCCCGCTCGCCCCGCCGCCGGGCTGCCGCTTCCATACCCGCTGCCCGCGCGTGATGGATCGGTGCCGCCGCGAGGAGCCGCGGCTTTCGCCGGAGCAGGGCCGCCTGGTCGCCTGCCACCTCTACCCGGGCGCGGCGTCGTGAGGGACGCGCCCGCCTGGTGATCAACCCTCGCGCCTTCCACGGCTGGCGAATCGTCGCCGCCGGCTTCGTCCTCGAGATGCTGATGGGCGCGCTCCTCTTTCACGCGTACGGCGCGTACGTCGTGATGCTCCGGCAGGAGTTCGGCTGGAGCAAGACGCTGTTCTCGGCGGCCTTCTCGATGGCGCGGGCCGAGAGCGGGATCCTCGGTCCGATCCAGGGCTGGCTCACGGACCGCTTCGGGCCGCGCACGCTGATCCGGATCGGCATGACCGTCTTCGGCCTCGCCTTCATCCTGTTCAGCCAGATCGGATCGGCCCCCGCCTTCTTCATCACGTTCTTCCTGATGGCGCTCGGCTCGAGCCTCGGCGGCTACCTGCCGGTCGCGGTGGCGATCGTCTCCTGGTTCCGCCGCCGCCGAGCGCTGGCCCTCAGCATCAGCTCGACCGGCATGCCGGTGGGCGGGCTCCTCACGCAGGTGGTCGCGCTGGCGCTGAGCGCCATCGGCTGGCGATGGACCGCGTTTCTCTCCGGCGTCCTCGTGCTGGGCATCGGCGTGCCGCTGGCGCGCGTCTTCCGTCACCGGTCCCAGGCGCACGGCGAATGGCCCGACGGCGAGGCGCCGGCGGCCGAGGAGGCGCGCGCCGCCGGCGGCCGCGCGGCGGCGCCAACGACCGGCGTCGACTTCACGCCGCGCGAGGCGATGCGGGCGCCGGCCCTCTGGTACATCTCGCTCGGCCACGGCTCGGCGCTCCTGGTGGTGTCGGCGGTGTCGGTCCATCTGATCGTTCACGTCACCGAGCAGCTCGGCTACTCGCTGCAGCAGGCCGCCGCCGTGGTCGCGCTGATGACGGTGATGCAGGTGAGCGGTCAGCTCGGCGGCGGCTGGGCGGGCGACCGCTTCAACAAGCGCGCGATCGTCGTCGGCTGCATGCTCGCTCACGCGAGCGGGCTCCTGCTGCTCGCCTCCGCCACGGCATTCTGGGCCGTCGGCGCCTTCGCCGTGCTGCACGGGCTCGCCTGGGGAATCCGCGGCCCCCTGATGTCGGCGATCCGCGCCGACTATTTCGGCAGCGCGGCGTTCGGGACCATCACGGGCATCTCCTCGATGGTCGTGATGTTCGGCATGGTCGGCGGGCCGATCATCGCCGGCGTGCTGGCTGACCGCACCGGCAGCTACGAGATGGGCTTCCGGATCCTGGCCGGTCTGGCCGCGCTCGGCTCGATCTTCTTCGTGCTGGCCCGGCGGCCGTCACCGCCGCGGCGGAAAGGTTGACAAGCGTGCCCCCGCGGGCATAATCGGCCTCGCTTCGGGTCCCGTTCGTCGTCCCTCGGCTTCGCTCGAAATGTTCGCGACGCAGAGGAGGAGTCTCATGACCCGACCGCTCTTCGCGCTCGCCCTCACGCTCGTCCTCGTGGGATCACTCGTCGCGCCGGCCGCGGCCGCTCCGGAGGGGCGCTCGGAAGCGCCCGCGGGCCAGCTCACGTGGGGGGTTCACGTGACGATCGCGCCCACCTGGTTCGATCCGGCCGAGACGCCGGGCATCATCACGCCGTACATGTTCCTGTACGCGCTCCACGACGCCATGCTGAAGCCGATGCCCGGCAACACGCAGGCGCCGTGCCTCGCCGACTCGTGGTCGGCATCGAAGGACGGGCTCACGTATGACTTCGTCCTTCGAAAAGGGGCGAAGTTCCACAACGGCGAGCCCGTCACCGCCGAGGACGTCAAGTTCTCCTTCGACCGCTACCGGGGCGCCGCCGCCAAGTCGCTCAAGGACCGGGTCGCGGCGGTCGAGACGCCCGATCCCGGGCGGGTGCGCTTCCGTCTGAAAGAGCCCTGGCCCGACTTTCTGACCTTCTACACGAATGCGACCGGCGCGGGCTGGATCGTGCCCAAGAAGTACGTCGAGAAGGTTGGCGACGAGGGCTACAAGAAGGCGCCGGTGGGCGCCGGCCCTTACCGGTTCGTGTCGCACACGCCCGGGGTCGAGCTGATCATGGAGGCCTTCGAGGGGTATTGGCGCAAGACACCGTCGGTCAAACGCCTGGTGTTCCGCGTCGTGACGGACGACACGACCCGACTGGCGATGCTCAAGCGCGGCGAGATCGACATTGCCTACTCGCTCCGCGGCGCCCTCGGCGAGGAGGTCGCGCGCACCCCGGGTCTGAAGTTGTCGGCGATCGTCCCACCCGCCAGCCAGTGGCTCGTGTTCGCCGATCAGTGGCAGTCCGGGTCGCCGTGGGCGGACCGCCGGGTCCGTCTGGCCGCCAACCTGGCGATGGACCGAAAGACACTCAATCAGGCCGAGACTCTCGGGCACTCGCGGCTGACCGGAAGCATGATCCCGCAGGACTACGAGTTCGCGTGGGCAGCGCCTCCGTTCCCCTTCGACCCGGCCCGGGCCCGGAAGCTCCTGGCCGAGGCAGGCTACCCGAACGGCGTCGACGGCGGCGAATACTTCGTCGACGGCTCCTACACCAGCGTGGGTGAGGCCATCGCCAACGACTGGAAGGCGGTCGGCATCCGCGTGCAGCTGCGGCCGCTCGAGCGGGCGGCCTTCTTCGCCCAGTATCGTGAGAAGAAGCTTCGCAACGTGATCGGGAGCGGCTCCGCGGCGCTGGGCAACGCGGCCACGCGCCTGGAGGCGTTCGTGTACTCGAAGGGGATCTACGCCTACGGCGGCTACCCCGATATCGACGGGCTCTTCGAGGAGCAGGCCGCCGAGCTGGACCGGAAGAAGCGGGAGGCGATCCTGCACAAGATCCAGCAGCTCGTGTACGACAAGGTCATGTACGCGCCCATCTGGGAGCTGGGCTGGCTGAACGGCGTCGGGCCGCGCGTCGCCGAGTCCGGGCTCGGCCTGATCCCGATGCACGCCTACTCGGCGCCGTACGAAGACCTGAAGCTCAAGGGCAAGTGAGGAGCGCGCGTCAGGTCCACGCCGGGTAAGTCTGCGGCGAGAGCCCGTCCGCGTCGCGGCCGGCCCAGTCGAACTGGCGCATGCGCGGCCACATGCGCTCGCCCGCCGCCTGGAGCGCGGCGAAGATCGTCTTCTCGTCGGCCGCGAGCACGTGCCCGCCCTCGACGACCAGCCGACCGTTGACCCACACGCGCTCGACGTCCTCGGCGGTCGCGTTGTAGACGATGTTCTTCACCGGATCGCGCAGCGGCGTCAACCCCCATGAGTCGCCCTTCCACAGCACGAGATCGGCGCGGGCGCCCGGCGCGATGCGCCCGAGATCGTCGCGCCCGAGTGCCCTGGCGCCGCCGAGCGTGGCGGCGTCGAAGACGTGCGCGGCGGTCGTCGACTCGGTCTCGCGCTCGACGATCTTGGACACGACCGCGGCCCATCGCATGGCCTCGATGACGCTCTGCGGATTCGTGTCGGTGCCGAGCGACATGTTCACGCCCGCGCGGCGGTAGGCGCCGAACGACTCCATCGCGATGCCGCGCCGGGCGAAGACCCAGACCGCGTGGGCGACCGAGCAGCCGGCGTCGGCCATGATGGCGACGTCGCCCGCCGGGTAGTTGGTCCACGACGATCCGCCGACCACGATCGCGTGGCCGAGGATCGCGTTGGGGCCGAGCACGCCGAGGTCGGAGAGCCAGGCGATCGGCGTCTTTCCGTGGCGCGCCAGCATCTCGTTGAACTCGACCACCGACTGCGAGGTGTGCACCTGCCACGGGCGCCCGCGCTCGTCGGCGGCGCGCTTCGATGCCTTCAAGAGATCGGGCGTGCACGTGTCGACCTGGGCCGGCGCGAAAAAGCAGCGAACGAGATCGCCGTGGGCGCCGTCGTGCTGCTTGTGCAGCTCGATGGCTCGGGCCAGGCCGCGGCGCCCCTGCTCCTCGTCCCATTCCCACTCGACGCGCCGGCCGTCGCGGGTGAGCCAGCGTCCGGAGCGGAAGGCGTGGCCCACGTAGACGCGCAGGCCGTAGTCGCCGGCCCGGGCGGCGACGTACTCGCTGGCGCCGCCGATCTCCATCACCGTGGTCACACCGCCGCGCAGCAGCTCGGCCATCGAGAAATCGACGCACGCCCGCGTCGCCTCCTCGTCCTGGGCGGCGCCGCGGACCGGCAGGAGCTCGAAGAGGCCGGAGTAGAAGAACTGCGGATTGCCGCGGTCCTCGATGAACGAGCGGTCGAGCGGCGAGCCGCCGATGTGGGCGTGGGTCGAGATCAGCCCGGGCGTGAGGATGCCGTGAGGCGTCTCGACC
>DASRIY010000203.1:0-21000 GCA_035649755.1 Candidatus Methylomirabilota bacterium | reverse complement strand
GCGGGCGGCACGGGGTTCTGGGTCGATCCGAAGGAACAGATGGTCGCCGTCCTCATGACCCAGGCGCAGCCCGGACCGTGGCAGCGCGAGTTCAAGGAGCTGTTCCGTCAGATGGTCTACCAGGCGATCGTCGACTGACCGCCGCGGCGGTCACGATGACGGACGCGCAACGGCTGCGGCTGCTGTTCGTCGTGACGGGTAGCGGACTCGGGGCCGCGGGCGGCGCGTCGCTCGTCGTGCTGCTGGGTAGCCTGTGGCGCGGACCACGTTCCCACGGACGGCACGCTGGTCCGATCGACGACACTTCGCTGGGGTCGGTGTGCTCTGGATGCTGTTCTCGGCGACGGGTGCCTTGCTGCTGTGGCGAGTATGGCGGAAGCTCGGCTGGCCCTGATGCTGGGCGGCTCGCGCGGACCCGTGCGATGCTAGGGGCCGTGACCGACCAGGTTCGAGGCTGGCGCCTGCTGGTGACCGAGCCCACCGATGGCCCCACTAACATGGCGATCGATGAAGCCCTCTGGCTCGAGCGGCGTGCCGGCGCCGCGCCGCCTACCGTGCGCTTCTACGCGTGGGCGCCGCCCACCGTGTCCCTCGGCTACGGCCAGCCTCTCGACGACCAGGTCGACGTCGCGGCGTGCCGGCGGCTCGGCGTCGGCATCGTGAGGCGGCTGACCGGCGGTAGTGCGATCTACCACGACGGCCCCGAAAACGAACTCACCTACAGCGTCGTCGCCGCGGCCGAGGACATCGGCGGCGGCGCGCGCGATCTCCTGTACAGCTACCAGTGGATCGGCCGCGCGCTCGCGGCGGGGCTCCGGGCGCTGGGTGCCCCGGTCGAGATGATGGGCGCCGCACGCGGCGACGAGCCGACACCCGCGTTCTGCTTCGCGCGCACCGGAAGCTGCGAGATCGAGGCGGGCGGCAAGAAGCTCGTCGGCAGCGCCCAGCGGCGCTACGGGCGCACCTTCGTCCAGCACGGCTCCATCCTGCTCGGCGTCGATGCGCCGCGGCTCGCCGCGATCTTTCCGAGAACGGCCGATCCGCTCGCCACCTTGACCACGCTCGAGGCCGCGCTGGGCCACCGGGCGAAGTTCGACGACGTCGCGACCGCGCTCGCGGCCGCGTTCGAGACCGAGCACGGCATTCGCCTCCGCCTCGACGGGCTCAGCGCCAACGAAGCCGCGAGCGTCGAGCGTCTCGTCGCGGAGAAATACGGGACCGACGCCTGGCGGGAGGGGCGGGCGTGAGCCGCGAGTACCCGGACTACCCGCGGGTCGGTGTGGGCGCCGTCATCCTGCACGAGGACAAGGTGCTGCTCGTGCGCCGCGGCCAGTCGCCGTCGTTCGGAAAGTGGAGCTTGCCCGGCGGCCTCGTCGAGCTCGGCGAAACCACGACCGAGGCGATCGCGCGCGAGATCCTCGAGGAGTGCGGGATCAAGATCCGGGTCGTCGACGTCGCCGGGGTCATCACCCGGGTCGTGAAGGACGATGCGGGTCGCGTTCGCTATCATTACGTGCTGGTGGACTACCTGGCGTATCCGGATTCACTGGATGTGGTGGCCGGCAGCGACGCGGGAGATGCGCGCTGGTTCGAGATCGAGGGCGTGGCGAATCTCGATACGACCCAGGGGCTCCTGGACATGATCCGGCGGGCCGAGGCGCTGAGAGGAGGAACGAGACGGTGAAAGTCGAGATCGTCGCCAAGCGGCTCGAAGAGGTCACCGCCGATGCGCTCGTCGTCGGACTCTACACCGGGGAGACGAAGCTGCCGGAGCGGCTGGCGCGCGTCGACCGCGCGGCCCAGGGACAGCTCAAGCGGGCGCTGGATCTGGAAAGGTTCACGGGGAAGGCGGGCCAGGTCACGCACGCGCACACCGACAGCCGGCGGATCGTCGTCGCCGGGCTCGGTCCCCGCGCCGAGACGACCTCTGAAGTGCTGCGTCGGGCGGCGGCGGCCGCTGTGCGCCGGGCGCGCGATCTCGGCGCCCGGACGGTCGCGGCGGAGGTGCTCGGCGATCGAATGACCGCGCGCCAGCGCGCCCAGGCCGTCGTCGAGGGCGCGATCCTCGGCACCTACTACTTCGACCGCTACAAAAAGGAGAAGCCGGAAAGGACGGTCAGCGAGCTGCGCATCGTCGAGCCCGACGCCCGCCGAGCCCGCGAAGCGGGCGACGGGGCGCGTCGCGGTGAGAGCTTCGCCCTGGCGACGTCGTTCGCGCGCGACCTGATCAACGCCCCTGCCAACGAGCTGCATCCGACCGACCTCGCGCGCGCGGCGACCGAGCTGGCGAAGGAATCGCGCCTCGAGGTCAAGGTGTTCGAGAAGGCCGAGTGCAAGAAGATGGGCATGGGCGCTTTCCTCGGCGTTGCCGCGGGGAGTGAGCAGCCCCCGAAGTTCATCCACGTGACCTACCAGCCGTCCGGACGGCCGCCGGCCGGGCGCAAGCGCAAGAAGGTCGTGCTGATCGGCAAGGGGATCACGTTCGATTCCGGCGGGCTCGACCTGAAGCCGCCCGACGGCATGCTGCGGATGAAGTACGACATGGCGGGCGCCGCGGCCGTCCTCGGGATCATGCGTGCCTTGCCGGCGCTGAAGGCCGCCGTCGAGGTGCACGGCCTCATCGCCGCGACCGAGAACATGCCCTCGGGCTCGGCGGTCCGCCCGGGCGACGTGCTGCGCGCGATGAACGGCACCACGATCGAGATCGGCAACACGGACGCCGAGGGGCGCCTGACGCTCGCCGACGGGCTCTGCTATGCCAACACGAACATCCAGCCCGACGAGATCATCGATATGGCCACGCTCACCGGGGCGTGCGTCATCGCGCTCGGCCAGCTCTGCTCCGGGCTCATGACGAACAACCAGGCGCTGGCCAACCGGCTCTTGAAGGCCGCCGACGCGGCCGGTGAGCGGCTCTGGCAGCTCCCACTGATCGACGAGTACCGAGAAAATCTCAAGAGCGAAGTGGCCGACATCAACAACGTCGGGCCGCGCGGCGGCGGCGCGATCACCGCGGGGCTGTTCCTGAAGGAGTTCGCCGGCAAGACGCCGTGGGCGCACCTGGACATCGCGGGCCCGGCTTTCAGTGAGAAGGATCTGCCGCTGGCCCCGAAGGGCGCCACCGGCTACGCGGTCCGGACGATCCTCACGTACCTCGGGGACTAGCAGTGACCGGCGCGGTCGACCTTCACTCGCACACGACCGCGTCCGACGGCAGGCTGGCGCCGCGCGAGCTGGTACGGCTGGCCGCGCGCCACGGCGTTCGCGTCCTCGCCGTGACCGATCACGACTCGACCGGCGGCGTCGCCGAGGCCATCGACGAAGCGCGCAAGGTTTCGCCGCTCGAGATCGTCCCCGGCCTCGAGATCAATTGCGATGTCCCGGGCGCCGAGCTCCACGTGCTCGGCTACTGCCTGGACTGGGAAGCGGCGTGGTTCCAGGAGTTCCTCGGCGCCCAGCGCGAGGAGCGGCGGCAGCGCGTGTACCGGATCGCAGCGCGGCTCGCCGAGCTCGGCATGCCGATCGATCCGGCGGACGTCTTTGCCCTCGTGAAAGAGGGCTCGGCGGGCCGCCCCCACGTGGCCCAGGTGATGGTCGATCACGGCTACGTGAAATCGGTTCGCGAGGCGTTCGACCGGTTCCTCTCGGCGAACGGTCCCGCGAACGTTCCGCGCAAGCGGTTCACGCCCGTGGAGGCCGTTCGGATCATCCGGCGCGCTCGCGGCGTGCCGGTGCTCGCCCACCCGGGGCTCGCGAATCGCGACGAGCTCATTCCCGAGCTGGTCGAGGCGGGGCTGATGGGCATCGAGACGTTCTATCCCGAGCACTCGGCGGGCCAGATCACGGCGTACCGCGGCATGTGTATGCGCCTGGGTCTCATCGCGACGGGCGGCTCCGACTTCCACGGCCCGAGCGTGGGCGGCGCGCGCCATCCGGGCCTTCAGCCGGTGCCCGAGAGCGCCTGGCAAGAGCTGCGGGACCGGCTCGAATCCCTGGCCGCCGAGCCGAAGGCGACCGGGCCATGAGCGCGGTTCAGGCCCAGATCTTCGGCTTCACCGACTGCCAGGACACGCGCAAGGCGCAACGCTTCTTCAAGGAGCGCAACATCACCGTGCACTTCGTCGACCTGAAGGAGCGCCCCGCCGCGCGCGGCGAGCTCCGGCGCTTCGCCGAGAAGTTCGGCGCCGCGGCGCTCATCGACCGCGACGGCCCGCGTTTCAAGGCGCTGGGGCTCCGTGTCGCCGGCGACTCGCCCGAGCGTCTGCTCGAGCGCGCGCTCACAGAGCCGCGCCTGCTCCGGACACCCCTGGTGCGCTGCGGCGGGCGCGTCGCGGTCGGCCACATGCCCGAGACGTGGCAGGAGTGGGTCGACGCCGCCCGGCAAGGCGCCGGGAAGCCCGCATGACGCCGCGTCCGTTCACGATCAAGGTGGACGACGCTCTGCTCGCCGATCTCCGGGCGCGGCTCGAGCGCGTGCGCTGGCCCGACGAGGCGCCGGACGGCCCCTGGCGATACGGCACGAGCGTCGCCTACATGAAGGAGCTGGTCGAGTACTGGCGCGCGCGCTACGACTGGCGCGTTCACGAAGCGCGCCTGAATCGGCTGCGGCAGTTCACGGTGGCGCTCGACGGGATCGACGTGCACTTTATCCACGAGCCCGGCGTCGGTCCGGCGCCGATGCCGCTCCTGCTCTCGCACGGCTGGCCCGGATCGATCGTGGAGTTCGAGCGGATCCTGCCGATGCTGACCGACCCGGCGCGCTTCGGCGGCGACCCGGCCGACGCCTTCACCGTCGTCGCGCCGTCGCTACCGGGCTACGGCTTCTCCTTCAGGCCGAACCAGCCGCGCTTCGGCGTGGAGGAGATCGCCGACACGTTCGCGCATCTCATGACCGACGTGCTCGGTTATCGGCGCTTCGCTGCTCAGGGCGGCGACTGGGGCGCCTTCGTCACCTCGGTGCTCGGTCTCAGGTACCCGGAGCGCTTGGCCGGAATTCACGTGAACATCCTGGCCGTGCGCCGCGACCCCGCGCTGCCCGACAAGCCGAGCGAGGAAGAGCGCGCGTACATCACGCAGCTACAGACCTGGCTGCGCGAGGAGACCGGCTACCAGTGGATCCAGGGCACGAAGCCACAGACGCTCGCCTTCGGGCTCACCGATTCACCGGTCGGGCTTGCCGCGTGGATCGTCGAGAAGTTCAGGACGTGGAGTGACTGCGGCGGCGACGTGGAGCGGCGCTTCAGCAAGGACACGCTCCTGACCAACGTGACGCTCTACTGGGTCACCGGCGCGATCAACTCGTCGTTCTGGCCGTACTACGCGCGCTTTCACCGCCCGTGGCCTCTGCCCGAGGGCAAGCGCGTCATCGTGCCGACCGCCTACGCCGAGTTCCCCCGCGAGATCCTCTTGCCGCCGCGCGCGTGGGCCGAGCGCGCCTACAACATCCAGCGCTGGACCGTCATGCCGGCCGGCGGCCACTTCGCGGCCCTCGAAGAGCCCGAAGCGCTGGCCGCCGACATCCGCGCCTTCTTCCGTCCTCTCCGCTAGCTGGCGGCTCCGCGCGACCGGGCGCTAGTTGATGAGTCGCCGCGCCTTGGCGGCGTTCGAGACCGTGATGACGACGGTGGCGCCGCCACGGCCCGCGGTCGTCGCGTAGGCGGTCTTGATGTTGACGCGGGCGCGCGCGAGCTTCGCGACGGCCCGCGCGAGGGCGCCGGGCTTGTTGCGCAGTCGCTTGGTGAACGCGGGCTCCTCGCTGAAGCGAATCCGTTCCTTTCGCAGCGTCCGCCGAGCCGCGACCGGGTTGCTCACGATCATGCGAATCTTGCCGCGCCCGGCCGCCTCGGCCGCCGACAGCGTGAGAATGTTGACGCGCGCCGCGGCCAGCGCCTTGCTGATGCCGGCCAGAACGCCCGGCTTGGACTGGAGCGACAGGACGAGCTGAGTGGTCTTGGGCATCGTGCGTCTCCTCCGGAGCTTCAGTGAGCTGCACGCCTCCAGATGTTGCGGCAGCGCGTCTCGGTCACGAAGAGCGTCGACACGAGCGCAACGGCCGCCAGCCCCAAACATACGCCGAAAGCGGTCCGATAGCCCGCCTCTGGATAGATCCGCACGTTCCCCAGCGCGAGCCCGGCCCACTTCGCGTCCAGGATGGCCCCGGTCAGCCACTGGAGGATCGCGAACGTCAGGAAGATGGGCGCGTTGCAGAAACCGATCACGAGGCCGACGCGCGCCGGATCGTTCACCTCGCGCACACACGCCCATACGAGGATCAAGCCGCTCGCGGTGAGCCCCATGACCAGGAAGAGCGGCGCCAGCAGCGTTACCGGCCAGCGCGCGTCACCGGTGGCGACGAGCGCGAGCCAGCAGACCGCATAGAGTCCCGTCGAGACGGCGAGCGGGAGCTTCCGGAGTCCGAGCCGGCGGTCGGAGAGCCATCCGATCAGCGGCGAGCCCACGACGATGCCGATCGCCAGCCAGGCCAGGGTGTTCGCCGCCGCCACGCGCCCGAGCCCGTAGATCTGCATGAGGTACGGGACTCCCCAGAGGCCGAGCAGCGAGATCAGCGTGGCGTAGACGAACGCGGCCGCGATGACGGGCGGCCAGCTCCGGGAGTTGACGAAGATCGCCGGAATCGACGAGAGCACATCCCCCAGCGCCGGCGCCACCCGGCGCGGCTCGGGATCGAGCCGTCCAGGCGCCTGCTCCGGGCGGTCCCGCACGAGCAGGAGCGCGGCCAGCGCCGGCAGGAACGTCACGGCGCCGACCACCACGAACGTCGATCGCCAGCCGATCGCCTCGACCGCGAGTGCGAGCGGCGACGAGGCCGTGAGGGCGCCGAGGTTTCCGACGGTCTGCGTCCAGCCCGAAATCGTGGCGAAGCGCTGGGGCTCGTACCACGCGGCGGCCAGGCTCAGCCAGGCGATCAGGATCACCGACGCGCCGAGCCCGATCAGGAGCCGCCCGACGACCGCGACACCGAAAACAGGCGCCAGCCCGAAGAGCACGGCGCCCGCCGCCATGGCCGCCGCGCCCGACGTGAGCGTCAGACGCGGGCCCAGCGTCTCGACGAGGCTGCCGGCGACCAGCGCCATGACGGCGAAGACGTAGGGATAGATTGCCGCCAGGGTCCCGAGGGACGCCGCCGTGATGGAGAACGCCTTCATGAGATCAGACGCCACCACGGCCGGCGCGACGCGGTGGAAGTTGGAGAGCAGGTAGATGGTCGGCGGCACGAGGAGCACCGCCGTCCGGGCGCCGACCATCGGCGCGTCAGCGCGTGTAGGCGGGGAACACGCGCTGCACGCAGGCCGGGTCGTTCATCGCCAGCATGCCGGTGACGAGCCGGCGCGCGGCGCCGCGCACGGCCACGAACACGATCCGAGCCGTCGCGACGATCCGGCCGTCGGCGTACGCGACGATGCTGGTCTCCTGATAGCGCGGGTCGTCGCCCCGCGGCCGTACCGCCGCGCGCGAGCCGCTGACCGTGATGACCGCGCCGAACGGCGCGGGACGGTGAAGCGACACGCGAAGCTCCGTCGTCATGCCCGATTCACCGGTGGCGAGGGCGCCGAGCCAGAACGCGGCCTCGTCGAGCAACGTGGTCAGGGCCGCGGGCGCGAGCGTACCGTCGGCCCGCCGGAACGGCGGCCGGGGCTCCCACGTCGCACCCACGGTGTCGTCGTCGAATCCGAGCCGGGCGCGCAGCCCGAGGTCGTTGTCGGTCCCGCACGCGAAGCACGTCCGTGACACGGGCAGGGGAAGCCGGGAGTCGGAGGCCGCGCCGTCGGCCGCGCCTTCGCCGTTCACCCCGAGCATGACGCGGCCTTCCACGAGCACGTTCTTCGAGGACGGATCGGACAGCGCGAAGGTGTGCGCCGACTCCTCGCGGGCCTGCTGGAGCGCGAGGGGAACGCCGAGCGGGACACGACGATGATAGGTGCCCGAGACCTCGCGCGGCGCCGCGACCTCCGCGAGCGCGTCGAACACCGCGAGCACCGAGCCACCGTGCGCCGTCTCGGGCAAGCCCTGGAGCGCGGGATCGAGCGTCAGGATCAGATCGCGCCCGCTGACCTCGAGCGCGCGGCGAAGCGTGGTATCGATGGTGATCATGCGATAATTTTCGAGTGTCGTCGCCCATTTTAGCCGACAAGGCTTTCATCCGGGCGACGATCACCAACTTTTTCTTCTTCTTCGGCCTCAACTGCTTCATCCTCCTGCCGCTCTACATCGAGGGCGCCGGCGGGACCGAAGTCGAGATCGGCATCGTGATGGGCCTCTACAACGCGGTGGGCATTCTCTGCCAGCCGCTCGTCGGGCCCCTGGTCGACGCGCTCGGCCGGCGGCCGTTCATGCTGGTGGGTACCGCGCTCGCCACCGTCGCGGCGCTGCTGGCCGCCCTCGTGCCGACCATTCCCATGCTGGCCGCCGTGCGCGCGCTGCAGGGGATCGCGTTCTCCGCGTTCTTCGTGGCGAACTACTCGTACGTCATCGACCTGACGCCGCCGGCGCGCCGCGGGTGGGCCCTCGGCATCTACGGCGTCGCGGGGCTCGTGGCGACCGCGATCGCGCCGCTGATCGGCGAGACCATGGTGCGGCGGATGGGATTTCGGCCGCTCTTCTGCCTGGGCGCCGCCATGGCGGTCGCGGCGGCCGGATACGTCTGGAGCCTGCCGAGCGGACGTCCGGGCGGGCCCCTGCCGGTGGCGCGCTCGCTCTGGGAGCGCGGCGGTCTCGACGAGCTCCGGCATCGCCACATGACGGTGACGCTCTTCTTCGGGCTTGGCGCCGGCACGATTTTCGTCTTCCTGCCCACCTTCGCCGACAGCCTCGGCGTGACGACGCTGTCGCTCTTCTACACGGCGTTCGCCGTCTCGGCGATCGGCGTGCGCGTCTTCGGCGGCCGCCTCATCGACACCCATGGTCGGCGCGCGGTGATCATTCCGTCGATGTTCGTGCAGACCGGCGCGGTCGTGCTCCTGGCCCTCCTGGGTTTCGTCGTCAGCCGCACCAGCCTCACGCCGGTGGTGCCGGTGCTCTTCATCGCCGGGCTCATGTCCGGCGGCGCCCACGGTCTGCTGTACCCCGGGCTCGCGACGCTGGTGACCGATCACGCGTCCGAGGCGCGTCGCGGTGTGGTCATCGCCATGTTCAGCGCGGTCTTCCTGGTCGGGCAGACGGTCGGCTCGTTCGGGTTCGGCTACATCACCCACCTCATCGGCTACGCGTTCATGTGGACGATGCTCGCGTCGTTCCTGCTGCTGGGCGCGGCGCTCAGCATGTCGCTGGCCGACCGTCGCGCCGTCTGACCGGGGGCGCTATACTGGCGCCACTGTCTCACCGAGGTGAAGCCAGCATGAACACGAGCGTCCGTCTCAGCGTGATCGCGCTGCTGGTCCTCGCAGCGCTCGGCGTACCGCGCCCGGCCGACCTTGCTCCTGACCGGCCGGAAGCCTCGCCGCCGAAAGTGACGGGCGCCCAGGAAGTCGATGTCGTCGCGGTCATGATCGATCAGAACACCCAGCAGCCCACGGTCATCTTGCAGGGCAAGCGTGACAAGCGCTCCGTCGAGATGGCCATCGGGCTGGCCGAGGCCACCGGGATCGCCGTGCCCCTGCAGGGTGTGACGCCGCCGCGGCCGCTCACCCACGATCTGTTCCTGACGCTCTTCGGCCGGCTCAAGGTGACGCTCACGCGCGTCGTCATCACGGACCTGCGCGACGACATCTTCTACGCGATCGTCTATCTCAACACTGGCGGGCCGGAGCTCCAGCTCGACGCGCGTCCGTCCGACGCGATCGCGCTGGCCATCCGTGCGAAGGCGCCGGTGCTGGTGGAGGAGCGCGTGTTCGAGAAGGCGAGCGCCGGCGCGCTGCCGCGCCGCCCGTCGATCTGACGATCATGGCCGAGCCCGAGCGGACCGACCAGGAGTGGGCCCTCCAGCGGCGCCTGGAAGACGTCTTCGCCAAGCTCGGCGAGAAGTTCGGCGATCTCACCGGTCGGGTCGAGACCAAGATGCACTCGACCGTCACCTTCGACGACGTCGGCGGGCTCAGCGAGGCCAAGACGGGCCTCAAAGGGTTCGCGCTCGCTCTGAGCAATCCCGACCTCTACCGGTCGTGGGGCATCGATCCGCCCAAAGGCGTGCTGCTCTACGGCCCGCCGGGCACCGGGAAGTCGAAGCTCGCCCAGGCGGTGGCCACCGCCTCGAGCGCGATCTTCTATCACCTGAAGCTGATGAATCTCACCTCGAAGTTCGGCGCGAACACCGGCGATCTCCTTCAGGAGATTCTCCGCATCGCGATGGCCGAGGGGCGGGCGGTGCTGTTCCTCGACGAGGCCGAGGCGCTCTCCCTCGAGCACCTGCTCCCGCCGCCCCAGGCGCGTGAGGCGAGCGCCCGCCTGGTGGCGGCGCTCTGCGAGAAGCTCGACGGGCTAGGCACCACCGCCCGCACGCTCGTGATCGCGTCGACCACGCGGACCGACGCGATCGACCCCGCGCTCGTCGCGCCCGGCCGGCTCGACCATCTCATCGAGATTCCGCTGCCCGATCCGGCTGCCCAGCGGGAGATCCTCGAGCTGGTCCGCGCCCGAACGGAGAAGACGGCCGGCCGGCCGCTATTCGCGAAGATCGACTACGACAAGATCCTGCCGGTCATGGGCGGGATGAGCGGGGCCGACATCTCGGTGATCGTGCGCCGGGCGCTCGAGGTGAAGGTGCGGCGCGAGGCCGAGGGCGCGGCCACCGAGCTCGTCGCCACCGACGACCTGCTGGATGCGATCGACAATTACAAGGGTATCCGGGGGGTCGTGGAGAAGATCCGCTACGGCCAGTATCTCTAGGATGGAGCCGACGCCGGCGACGCCCCTCGTCGCGTCCACCAGCATCCGCGTCCGGTACAAGGACACGGACTGCATGAAGGTCGTCTACTACGGCAACTACCTCACGTACTTCGAGGTGGCCCGCGTCGAGTTCCTCCGGCAGCAGGGGCTCGCCATGTCCGAGGTCGATCAGCTCGTGCACCTTCCGGTCGTCGAGGCTCTCGTGCGCTACAAGAAGCCCGCGCGGCTCGACGATCTGCTGGTGGTGCGCTGCTGGATCAGCGAGCGCAAGCGCGCGAGCTTCCGCTTCGCCTACGAGATCCTGAACGAGGCCGGCGAGGCGCTGGCGACCGGCTCGACGCTCCACGCGTGCCAGGATCCGGCGACCAGCGCGCTGGTCGCGGTCCCGTCCTGGCTCCGGGAGCGCATGCCCGTCGTTCCGTCGAACTGAGCGCCCGCCCGTTGTATAATTCGTGACCGGCCGCGCATGATCGAAGTCGAACGACTGACAAAGCACTACGGCCCGGTCACGGCAATCCGCGACGTGTCGTTCAGCGTCGCACCGGGTCATATCGTGGGCTTCCTCGGACCAAACGGCGCCGGGAAATCCACGACCATGCGCATTCTGTCTTGCTTCATGCCGGCCTCGAGCGGCTCGGCCCGCGTCGCCGGGCACGACGTGTTCCGCGAGTCCCTGGAGGTGCGGCGCCGGATCGGCTATCTGCCGGAGAGCGTGCCCCTCTACCCCGAGATGCGCGTCGCCCCTTATCTCGACTTCGTGGCCGAGGTGAAAGGGGTCTCGAGGTCCGATCGCCGCCGTCGCGTCGCCGACGTGATGGACCGCTGCCTGGTCGCCGACGTCCAGAACCGGCTGATCGGCACGCTCTCGAAGGGGTACCGGCAGCGCGTCGGCCTCGCGCAGGCGCTCGTGAGCGACCCGGAAGTGCTGATCCTCGACGAGCCCACGATCGGGCTCGATCCCAGGCAGATCACCGAGATCCGGTCCCTCATCAAGTCCCTCGCCGGGCAGCACACCGTGATCCTGTCGACGCACATCCTCCCGGAAGTCTCGATGGTGTGCAGCGGCGTCATCATCATCAACAAGGGCTCCGTCGTCGCCCAGGGTCCGATCGACAGCCTGGTCGAGCAGGTGTTCCCAACCGCCCGCGTCGAGGTCGAGATCGTCGGCCCGCCGCCCGCCGTCCGCGATCGCATCCGCTCGATCGCCGGGGTGCTGTCGGTCGAGGACCAGATGGTCGGCAACGGCGCCGCCCGGTACGTCGTGGAGGCCGCGCGCGGGCGCGACGTGCGGGCCGAGATCTTCAAGCTGGCCGCGCAGCAGCACTGGGATCTGCTGGAGCTCCGGCGGGTCGGCACGACGCTCGAGGAAGTGTTCATCCGGATCGTGGCCGGCGAGGAAGGCGGCGAGGCGGGCCCGGCCGTCGCGGAGGCCGAGGCGTGAAGATCTGGCCGGTGTTCAAGAAGGAGATGCGGCTCTACGCCACCTCGCCCATCGCCTACGTCGTGTTCTTCATCTTCCTGGCGGTTATGGGCTGGTTCTTCTATCAGATCCTCAGCTACTTCTCGATGGCGTCGATGCGCTCGGCGATGAATCCACAGATGGCGCGCGACCTCAACGTCACCGACAGCGTCATGCGGCCGCTTTTCGGGAACCTGTCGGTCATCCTGGTACTGGCGCTGATGCCGTTCATCACCATGCGGCTCCTCGCCGAGGAGCGGCAAACCGGCACGATCGAGCTGCTCCTGACCTATCCCCTGCGGGACTGGGAAGTGCTGCTGGGCAAGTACCTGGCCGTCCTCGGTCTCTACACGATGCTGCTCGTGCTGACGCTGCTCTACCCGCTGACGCTCGCCTACTTCGCGCGCATCGAGTGGGGGACGGTGTTGAGCGGCTACATCGGGATGTTCCTGATGGGCTCCGCGTTCCTGGCCGTCGGGCTGTTCGCCTCGTCGATCACCGCCAGCCAGATCGTGGCCGCGGCGTGGACGTTCGGCATCCTGCTGCTCCTCTGGGTGGTCGGCTGGGGCGCCGATTCGGTCGGCGGCACATGGGGCAAGGTGCTGCAGCATCTATCGACCATGGAGCACAACGACAACTTCGCCAAGGGCGTCCTGGACACGAAGGATGTTCTCTACTACGTGAACCTGACACTCCTCGCGCTGTTCCTCGCTTATCGCTCGCTCGAAGCGCGGCGGTGGAAGGGATGATCCGGCGACTCCTCGACTGGGGCGGCTATCTCGGCCTCGGCGTCCTGCTGGCCACGGCGATCCTGACGTTCGCATATCCCCTGTGGATGACGCGGACTCGCTGGTGGACGCTCCTCGCCGCGGGCGTGCTGCTGGTGCTGGCATCGCTGCTGGCCCGGGTCGAGGACTTCCGCGGCCTCTTCGGTCACCGGACGGCGAAGTACGGCGCCAACACGGCCGTGGCGATCGTGCTGGTGCTCGGGGTCACCGTGGTCGTGCAGGCGCTGTCGTTCCAGCACAGCGCGCGCAAGGATCTGACCGAGAACAAGCGGTTCAGCCTCTCGTCCCAGACCATCCAGCTGCTGCGTGGTCTCAAGACCGACGTGAACGCGGTCGCGTTCTATCGCGGCGATCAGCCCGGCAAGCCCGTGGCCGAGGACCTCCTGAAGCAGTACGCCCGTTACTCGAACGGCAAGCTCACATGGAAGAGCCTCGATCCCGATCGCGAGCCCAACCTCGCCAAACGCTACGGCGTGGAGGCGTACGGCACGATCGTGCTGGAGACCAAGTCGAAGTCCGAGAAGGTGCTCGACGCCGAGGAAGAGAAGCTGACGAACGGGCTTCTCAAGGTCACGCGGGAAGGCAAGCGTCTCGTCTACGTGGTGCAGGGCCACGGCGAGCCAGAGCTCACCAACACCGAGCGCCCCGGCTTCAGCGAGGCGAAGTCGGCGATGGAGAAGTCCAACTACGAGGTCAAGCCGCTGGTCCTCGCGCGCGAGGGCAAGGTGCCGGCCGACGCCGTGGTCGTGATTCTCCCGGGGCCGCGCACCGACCTGTTCCCGCCCGAGCTCGAGGCCCTCGACGCCTACATCGGCCGCGGCGGCAAGGTGCTGGCCATGGTCAACCCCTTCCAGAACGAGGGGTTCAAGAAGTACCTGGTGAAGTACGGGTTCCAGCTCGACGACGACCTCGTGATCGAGTCGAACCCGATCGGGCGGCTCTTCGGCATCGGGCCCGAGGTGCCGATCATCCAGCAGTACGAGCCCCATCCGATCACCCGTGACATGGGCGGCGTGACCACGCTCTTCCCGCTCACCCGCTCGGTCTCCGCGCTCAAGACACCGCCCAAGGGCGTCAACGTGCAGCTGCTCGCCCGCACCAGCCCCGAGAGCTGGGGGGAGACCAACAAGGCGGACCTCGATCGCGGCGTCGCGAAGCCCGATCCCCAGGACATCAAGGGGCCGCTGGCCGTCGCGGCGGTGGCCACCGTCGAGAAGGCCCGCATCGTCGTCTACGGCACGTCGAACATCGCCGCCAACCAGTTCCTGAATATCCAGGGCAACCGCGATTTCTTCCTCAACACCGTGAGCTGGCTCGCCGAAGAAGAAGACCAGATCTCGATTCGCCCCAAGGACGTGAAGCAGACGCCGGTGTTCATGAACGAGAACCAGCAGAGCGCCGTCCGCCTCCTGTCCCTGTTCGTCCTGCCCGGCGTCGCCCTCGCCGGCGGGATCGCCGCCGTCCTCCGCCGCCGCGCGGCGAAGTAGCCAGCGATGCGCTGGCAGTCGACCGCGATTCTCGCCGTCGTTCTCATCGCGCTCGGCGCGTTCTATTACGTCTACGAGATCCGCCTGGGCCCCGAGCGGGAGAAAACGGAAGGCCGCAAGGGGCGCGTGTTCACCGTCGAGCCGGCGGACGTGACGGAGATGGACCTCAAGCGGCCCGACGGGGTCGTCAAGCTCAAGCGCGACGGCGACGGCTGGCAAATTCTGGAGCCGGTCAAGGGGCGGGGCGATCGTGGCCCGATCGACGAGACGGTCACCTCGGTCGTCACCGCGCGGATGGACCGCGAGATCGAGGCGGCCCCGAAGTCGCTCGGCGATTTCGGCCTCGACAAGCCGGCGGCCGAGATCACCGCGAAGCTCAAGGACGGGAAGTCGCTCGGGCTTCTCCTCGGCGCCAAGAGCCCGACCGGTGTGTGGGTGTACGCGCGCGAGGCCGACAAGCCCGCGGTCTTCGTGGTGGGCGAATCGATCCTGCGCGACGCGACGCGGCCGGTTGCCGAGTTTCGCGACAAGACCGTGCTCGCGTTCGACCAGAAGGACGTCACCGGCCTCGAGATCGTCACACGCGACGACACCATCGCCGCCGAGCAGGCGGACGGACGCTGGCGGCTGACCCGGCCGCGCGCGCTGCCGGCCGACTCCGACCTGATCCGCGACTTCCTCGAAAAGCTCCGCGGCGCGCGCGTGAAGGAGTTCGTGGCCGAAGCGCCGCCCTCGCTGGCGCCGTTCGGGCTCGATCGCCCGGTGAAGGTCGCCATCAACACGGGTCGCGACAAGGACCGGGCGACGAAGACACTGCTCTTGGGCCGCGCCGATGCCGCCAAGAAGGGCGTCTACGCCATGCGGGCAGGAGAGTCGGCGGTGATGCTGATCCCCGACGAAGCCTGGAACGCGGTGCCGAAGAACGTCGCGGTGCTTCGCGACAAGGCCGTGGTCGAGGTCGACCGGGACAAGGTGACGAAGATCGCGATCGAGAGCCCGAAGGGCGCGGTGACGCTGGCGCAGGAGAACGGACGCTGGAAGATCACCGCGCCCGAAGCGCTACCGGCCGATCAGGTCGAAGCAGGCGCCGTGCTGTTCAAGCTGCGCGAGCTCAAGGCGCAGGCCTTCCTCACCGACGATGCATCGGGCATCGCCCGCTATCTCGCGAAGCCCACGGTGCGCGTGAGCCTCGGCGATCCGGGGACGCCGGCGGCGCGCACGCTGCTGCTGGCGCCGTCGCCGGAGCGCCGCGGGGGCGCGACGACCGCGTACGCGGGCGTGGTGGACCGGGGACCGGTGGTGCTCGTGGACGGCAAGGCGCTCGAGGAGATCGGCCGCTCGGCCGACGACCTGCGCGATCGCACGCTCATCACCGGGCTCGAGCCGCGGGACATCAAGCGCATGCGCGTGCGGGCCGGCAGTCAGACGGTCGTCGTCGAGCGGAGCGGCGACGCCGAGTGGAAGGTGGTCGAGGGCCCGCGCGGCGCGGCGAAGGCGGCGACCGTCGACAACCTGCTCTATGCGCTCCGCGCCCTCAAGTGGAAGACCATCGCCGCCCCGACCGGCGCCGAGCCCGCGAAATACGGCGTCGACGCGCCGACGTTCGAGGTGACGCTTCTCAAGGCCGACGGCAGCGAGGTGGCCGCGCTGCTGGTCGGCAAGCGCGAGGGCGATCAGACGTGGGTGAAGCTGAAGACCGCGCCCGCGATCTATGCCGTCGACGCCAAGCAGCTCGGCGAGCTCCCGAAGGTGCCCGACGACTTCAAGGGCTGATCAGGCGAGCCCGATCTCCCGATAGCGCGGCGCGATCCGCTCGGAGATGAGCCCGAGCCGCTCCAGCCGCGGCATCAAATTGTCGCGGAACAGGAAGCTGTTGAACGCCTTGACCGTCGGCGAATTGATGACCGCGTCGCGCCAGATCGCGTCGCCGTCCCAGCCCATCTCCGTCCAGACGCTCTTGATCGACTGAAAGCCGGTCCGCTCGTCCCGCGCGTACAGCTGGTCGCACGCCCCGAACGTGAAATCCTCGAGCATCTCGCGCTTCGATGGATCCATCGTCGGGATCGAGCGCCGGAGCGCGAAGTAGCCGAAGTTCACGTGGCGCCCTTCGTCCTGCAGCACGTAATCCAGGAGGTCGGCCAAGGTCGGGTCGCCGGTCTGCTTGCGCATCAGGTTGAAGGCGGCAATGGCGAGCCCCTCGATCAGCATCTGCATGCCCAGGAGCTTCAGCTCCCAGATGTTGGTCGCCAGGATCTGGTCGATCAGACCCTTCAGGAGCGGGTCGACCGGATAGATCTTGTGGAGCTTCTTGACGTACTTTTCGAACACCTCGACGTGGCGTCCTTCGTCGACCACCTGCGTGGAGGCGTAGAGCTTGGCGTCGAGCTCAGGGATTGAGTTGACCAGCTGCCCGCACACGACCAGCGCGCCTTGCTCGCCGTGGAGAAACTGGGAGAGGCGCCAGGCCGAGACGCGGATCTCGACTTCCTTCTTCTCCTCTTCCGTGAGCTTCGAGTAGAACTCGGTTCCCTGGAAGGCCATCTGCACGTTGAGCACCGGGCCCTCGGTGCCGACCGGCCGGGTCCAGTCGATCGCGGTGGAGCCGTTCCACTGGTTCTTCTTGGCCGTCTCGTACAGGGTCTCCAGCTCGTCGTGCGTCGGCACGTAGTCGTAGTCCCAGAGGGTCTCGAGCTGGTAGGTCACGCGCCGTGCTGCTGCGGAGTGCGCCGTCGTCATGCGTTCTCCCCAGGGGATGGTTCGGTCAAGGTGAGTATTCTACTCTCCGGGCAGGGCCACCGGGGTAGGATGGTGGACGTGGCGGACGACACGATCTATCTCGAGCAGATGGAGCTCGGCCCGATGCAGAATTTCGTCTATCTCATCGGCGACCCGGTAGCGCGCGAGTGCGTCGTCGTCGATCCAGCCTGGGAGATCGACACGATCGTCGAGACCGCCCAGGCGCGGGGCATGACGATCACGGGCGCGCTCGTCACGCACACGCACCAGGACCACGTCGGCGGGAGCCTCGCCTCATGGGGCATGCCCGGGCGCATCCCCGGTGTCGAGGAGCTCCTGGGGCGCCTGAAGCTGAAGGTCTACGTGCACAAGGCCGAGCGCGAGTTCCTCCGGGGGTTCGGCTCGGACCTGGTGGCGGTCGACAACCACTCGACTCTGGCGATCGGACGCCTGACGCTGACGTTCATGCATACCCCCGGGCACACGCCGGGCTCCCAGTGCTTCCTGATCGACGGCCGGCTCGTGTCGGGGGACACGCTCTTCATCGGCTCGTGCGGGCGCACCGACCTGCCGGGCAGCGATCCGGCCCAGATGTACGAGTCGCTCACGCAGCGACTCGGCGCGCTGCCGGACTCCACAATCCTCTTCCCGGGTCACAACTACGGCGGCCCGTCGTCGACCATCGGTGACGAGAAGCGCGGCAATCCATTCATGCGCTTCGCGTCGCTGGGCGACTTCCTGAGCACCATGGGCGGCGGCCGGATCGCCCGCCCGTAGCCCGCGCCGCCTCAGCTCGTCACGCCCTCGCCTCCGTCCACCTTCAGCACCTGGCCCGTGATGTAGCGCGGACAGGTGGCGAAGAACAGGACCGCGGCGGCCACGTCGGCGGCGGAGCCGGCGTGACCTCGGGCCACCTTTCGCAGCGCGCCGCGGAGAATCCAGGCGGCCTCAGCACCGCGCCGGGCGTAATTCGGCCGCGGCCCGGCCGCGCCCGCGTCGCCGATGTTGATGATGTGCCCGCCCCGCCGCATCAGCGCGGCCGCCGCCTGAGCGCAGAAGAACGCGGCGCGGAGGTTCAGGCCGAGCAGCCGATCGTAGCGGGCAACCGTGGTAGTAGCGAACGGCGTCCGATCGAAGACCGCGGCGCTGTTGACGAGGACGTCGAGCCCGCCGAGCGCCCGCCCCGCCTGCCGCACCAGCCGCTGCGCCGCCGCGGGGTCGGCGAGGTTCGCGCGGATCACCGTGACCCGCGCGCCGAGCGCGCCGATCTCCGCGGCGGTGCGCCGGGCGGCGCGCCCGGAGCGGTAGTAGCCGATCGCCACGTCCATCCCCGCCCGCGCCAGCGCCAGCGCGATCGCCTGCCCGACGCGCACGGCGCCGCCGGTGACCAGCGCGCGCCGACGCACTCTGCGGGCGCCGGTAGCGCGGGATGCTATTCTCGGAGCAACCATGCGCAACTGGCTCAAGGTTCGTTTCATCGCGGGCTTCTTCGTCACGGTTCCCGTCTTCCTCACGGCGTGGCTCCTGTGGATCTTCTGGAGCCGGATCGATGACGTCTTCGGCCCGATGTACGAGAAGATGCTCGGCCGGCCCGCCCCGGGGCTCGGGTTCCTCACCGCCGCCGGCATCATCCTGGTCATGGGCATCATCGCGCGCAACGTCGTCGGCCGTCGCGTGCTCGCCTGGGGCGACAACCTCCTGCTCCGGGTGCCCATCTACCGGCGGCTCTATCCGTCGGTCAAGATGCTCATCGATTCGTTCTCGCCCGAACGCCGGAGCGCATTCGGGGCGGTCGTGCTCGCCGAGCATCCGCGGCAGGGCGAGTACGCGTTCGCGTTCGTCACCAGCCACGTGCTGGTCGACACGCCGCACGGCAAGCGCGAGATGGTGACGCTGTTCATCCCGACCAACAATCTCTACCTGGGCGACGTCGTGCTCGTCCCGCGCGACGAGGTGCTGCCGACCGGGCTGACCGTCGAGGAGGGGGTGCGCGTCATTCTATCGGCCGGGAACGCGACGCCCCGCCAGCTACCGCGCGTCTAGGGACCCGGGCGCTCCCGGCGAAGCCCCTGCGCCCACTTCGCGACCGCTTCACCGAGCGGGAAGAGCTTGCCGAAGAAGAAGTGATCGGCGCCCTCGATGGACACCAGGGTGGCGGAGGGAAGCCTTCCACCGAGCCGGGCGAAATCGGTCGCGGGGCAGTAGGAATCATTGGTGCCCGCCACCATGAGCGTCGGCGCGCGCACGCCCTCGATACCGGCGAAGTCGTACATCCCGAGGGGCGGCGCGATCAGCGCCAGGCCCCCTATCCGTGGGTTGCCGGATGCGACTTGCGCGGCGATCCGGGCGCCGAACGAGTAGCCGGCGATTGCGGTCGGTGCCCCGCGCGTCTCCCGCGCGAGCGCCTCGAGCGCCGCCCGCGCGTCGTCCTGCTCTCCCACACCGTTGGCGTGGGTCCCGCCGGAGCCGCCGACGCCGCGGAAGTTGAAGCGCAGCGTGGCCAGGCCCAGACTGGCGCACACCTCCTGGATGCGAACGACCACGGGATTGTCCATGTCGCCGCCGTACAGTGGATGAGGATGGCAGATCACGACGCCGGCGCTCGGGGTGTCCGGAACCGCCAGGAGGGCCTCGAGTCTCAGATCGGTCGCGACGGCGAGACGCGTCGGCTGTTCGGGTATCATCCGGCCATGAGAATACGGGTGGTGGGCTGGGCCGTCCAACAGTCGTGTTGACCTGTTTCCGGACCCGCCGCCGCATCGGAGCCTACCTCGATGGAGCCCTCGAGGGTCGTGTGGCCCAGACCACCGCCATGCACCTGAAGGGCTGCGCCACCTGTCAGCGCGAGGCGGACACCCTCCGGCGTCTCCAGGCGATGCTTCGGCGAACTCTGAGCCCGAGCGCGCGGGGGCCCGAGCCCGATTGGACGGGTTTCTGGCCAGGAATCGTCCGTGGCATCGAAGACGCCAGGGGTAAGAATGCGCCACCCGCTCCCGCTCCCGCCCGGAAGTGGTGGGGGAATCCTCGCTGGGCGCTGGGCGGCGCGGCGTTGGCCGTCGGGATCCTCTCGTTCAGCCTCTTCTGGCAGGTGATGCCCGATTTCCTCGCCTCCGATCCGCCTGTCATCGTCAGCTCGGCCCACACGGACGATCCGAACGGGACGGTCATGGTTTATTCGGGCCATGGCAAGGACGTCACGGTCGTCTGGGTTCTGGGCCTAGAAGAGTCTTCCGACTAGTCTTCGCCGGGCGGGGGTGGGGTGGGGTGCAGGCCGCCGCGACCCGCGTGCCTCTCCCGCTCGAGTTAGCGACTTCGGTCTCCGCCTCTGACGACCGTGCCTACACGGGTCACGGGGGCCTGCACCCCACCCCCGCCCGGCGACGTTGGTGGTTCTTGCCTAGGCCTCACCCAACGCGACAGCTAGCGTAGAGCCTGGTGGGTGTTAGCGGTTTTTGAGGGTGGCTAGGCGTTCGCGGGCTAGGTTGGTTTCTTCGGAGCGGGGGAAGTTGTCGACGAGATACTGCAGGCGGGCCTGCGCCTGCGCGGGCTGCTTCAGATCGATCAGGGCGAGCGCTTCCTTGTAGAGGGCCGTCGGCACCTTGTCGGCCCGCGGATAGTTCGCGAGGACCTTCTTGAACTCCTGCACGGCCTGCTCGAGCGACTCCGTCGACTTGTCGCCCTGCCCCGA
>DASRIY010000202.1:0-22157 GCA_035649755.1 Candidatus Methylomirabilota bacterium | reverse complement strand
GCTCTGGAAGGCGGTGCGGCAGGGCGCCGGCGGCCGGCGCCGGACGTTCGACGGTCTCGCCGATCAGTTCCTGCCGGGCAAGTTCGAGCCGCCGTCGTTTGCGCTGCGACTGGCGCACAAGGACGTCACGCTGGCGACGGCACTGGGCCGCGAGCACAAGGTGCCGATGAAGCTCGCCAACGTCACGCTCGAGGAGATGACCGAGGCGCTCAATCGCGGCTGGGCCGAGCGCGACTCGCGCGTGGCGATGCTCCTGCAGGAGGAGCGCGCGGGCGTTCAGATCAAGGTGACGGAAGAAGCGATCAAGGAAGCCCTGGCGATCGACAAGACGCCGCCGCGCTGATCGAGCCTGCGGAGGCTTGCCGCGACTTCGCGGGACGCCCCGGCATCTCCGGGGCGTCCCCGGGCGTTCGGGGGCCACACGACCGAATCCGTGTTGTTCTGCACAGCGGAGCGGCGGGTCTGTTAAATTTCGCCGCCATGAATCCGGGTCGACTTGTTTGACGTTCTTCTCAATAGACGCAGACTGGGGTGGTCGATCTGTGATCTGGCCCGACGCACCTTGACCCGAAAGGTCAATGACTGCGCCATTTCGCGTTGCGGACTCGGCAGTGACTCCTGGCCAGGACCACCGGCTGGACGTCCCCCCCGGGACTGAGTGTCCTCAATGGACACTGAAGCCGTCCAGACTCTGGCCAGGAACTTGATTCCGTTGGCGAGGGGCGACACCCTCGTGTATCTCCACGCGGGCCGCTACATGATCTGGAACGAGGAGCGGACCGCGGCGAAGGTCACGCCCGCGGCATAGTCGACAACGCCCGGGCCCCGATTAGAACGCGTCGGGTGCGGCGGCTATCGCGTCGAGATCGGCGCGGGTGTACGAGCCGAGGCTCCTGAAGTCGAGGTCGGTGTAGTTCTTGATCCAGCGCATCGCGATCTTGAGCGCCTTGCGGTAGCGCTCCTGGGTCTCGGCACCCTGGCGTCGCGTCAGGATGTCGGCGAGCTCCTCGGTGAGGAGCTTCTTCACCAAGGCGAAGTCGTGCGCGGTGGCGCTGCCGGTCTCGCGCGCCCGATGCAGGATCCGCTGGGCGATCTGCGCCACTGACATGCGGCCGGTCGCCAGATCTTCCATCAAGGCGGGATGAATGCCCGGCTTGCCCTCGAGGCTGTCGATGCCCTTGGCGCCGCGGCCGCCCAGCCAGCCCTCGACGTACTCGATGACCATCCGCGCGTTGCGCCGCGTGCCGTCGACCGTGACGGGGCCGTCCGGCACCTTGATGGCGACGGGGTAGTTGTCGGGGTTCGCCATCTGCTCCGTCGGCTTCCAGCCTGAGCCGATCAGCTTCTTGAACGGGTCGCCGGCGACCTTCATGTGGAAGATGTGCGCGACCCAGCCGCGGAGGAAGCCCTGCTCGGCCTCCCACTGCTTGTCGGCGCGGATCGCCTCGGCGGCGACGCGGTTCACCTCCGCGTCCGGGTTCGGGAGCGCGGTGGCCATGCCGCCGATCGGCACCGCGCCGCGCTTGAGGCTGATCGCGACCAGGCGCCGGAAGATGTTCGCCAGGAACGGGGTCGTCTTGATGTCGACCCCGAAGCGGTCCGGCCACACCTGGTTCGGATCGGTCATCACGAACTCGAAGATTGACGCCTTGAGATCCCAGCGGGCGGCGTTCAGCCCGGCCGCGTAGGGGCCGAGCTCGTAGAGCATCTCTTCCATCTGGTACACGCACGGCAGCGACTCGACGAGCACCACCGCGCGGATCGTCGCGCTGGCCAGGAACGGCAGGTGCTCGCGGCTCACGTCGAACAGATCGCGGTACCAGCGCGCCTCGGCCGCCGCCTCGAGCTTGGGCAGGTAGAAGTAGATACCCTGGCCGCGGCCGGCCTGCGCCCGCCCGGCGTAGAAGAGCGTGAGCGCCGTGCCGAGCAGCGCCGCGTTGATCGGCGCGCCGTCGATGGTGACGTCCGGCTCGTCCAGGTGCATGCCCCGCTCGCGGTGCATGAAGAAGGGCAACTCGCCGTCGGCGATCTTGTAGTTCCGGTTCCGCTCGCGGTCGATGAAGGTGAGCTCGCGGTTCACGGCGGCTAGGCGATTGTGCGCGGAGCGCACGGTGTCGATCAGGCGGTGGCCGCCCGAGTCCTCGTCGTCATCCAGGTCGCCGGTGGCGCGCTCACCCTCGGGACCGGGGTTCAGCGCGTTGATGAACATCGACGTGATCGAGCACGGCCCGGAGATCTCGATCCCCGGCCGCCGGAGCTCGTCGGGCATCGACGGGACCTGCCACGTCCCGGTGTTGGCCGCGCTGAGGGGCGGGTGAGTCGGCGGCGCATGCTCGCGCAGCGCCCGTTCCAGCACCGCCCGCCGGCGGGCACGGAGGTCGCGCGCCCGCGCGTCGAGGCGATCGTGCAGGAGAGTGAGGTAGTCGCAGAACGCCGGCGTGAAGAGCGTCGCCGCGCCTTCGACCGTGGCGAATTTGACTCGCGTCGACATGAGCAACGAACTTTTCGCATGGCGACGGCGCGGCTGTCAATGGCAGAATGCCCGCGGCTTTCCGGAATGGTCCGGCGATTTCGCGGCATGGGCAAGGGACGCAAGACCCGTCGCGCGCTCGAGCGCGGCGGCGCGGGTCCGGCCAAGCGGCTCAACGAGACGGTCGCGGGCTGGTCGGGCGTGCGGATCACGCCGATGTTCGGCCGGTGGGGCTACTTCGTCGGCGACACGCTCTTCGGCTGCTTTCCCCTGCGCGAGAAGGAGCGCGATCTCTGGGTCCGCTTGTCGGACGGCGATCAGGCCCGCGCGCTGAGCGACCCGCGGATTCGCCCGCACCGGCGGTTCTCGAAGAAGGGCTGGATCGAGCTCGACCTGGAGGGTATCGAAGACATGGACCGGGCTCTCCGCTGGCTTCGGCGCGCCTATGCCGCCGCCGCCCGCAGTCCCGCCGCGCCGGGCGACATCGACCTCTAGCCCGGATTAGCCCGCCGGCGTGGCCTCGACGGTAATCGCCGCCTCGGCGCGGGCCTTGGCCTCGATCCGGTCGATCCGGACCAGCGGTACCAGCACCCACGTGAGCGCCGTCATCGCCGCCCCGATGACGACGAGCCAGCTATAGCCGACGCGGTCGTAGAGGCGCGCGCCGACGTTCTCGGCGAGCTGCACGCCCAGATTGAACACCGACATGAGCAGCGCGAAGAACGTCGCCTCGACATGGGGCGGACAGGCCTTGGCGGCCAGGTCGAGGAACGCGAGCTGCATGACCATGCTGACCGCGCCGAACACGACGGTGATGATCACGGCCGAGACGGCGTCGCGGTAGACGAGATACGCGAGGGTGCCGATCACGCCGAAGCCGATCGAGAGGTTGATGATGCGCCGGAGCGGCACACGCCGGGAGAGCGGCGCGTAGACCACGGCCCCGATGACGCCGGCCAGCGAGCCGATCGCGGCCAGGTGTCCGATGAACTGCTGGCTGAACTTCAGCTCGTCCGTCTGGTAGTAGAGGAACGCCGGGCCGAAGGATGGGCTGAACCAGAAGAAGAAGATGAACCCCGCCACGATCCAGATCTCGCGGTGTCCCAGCGCGGCCAAGATGGCCCGCCACGTCTCGAGAAACGCGGCCTTGTCGATGCGCGCCACCGGCTCGTGGATGAAGGTGCGCGCCATGAACAGGGAGACGAGCGGAAAGCACGCGGCGATGAGGAAGGCGGTGCGCAGGCTACGCGTCTCCGCGAGGAAGCCGCCCAGCGAGCCGACCGCGACCGACGCGACGGTGATGCATGCCCACTGCACGGACTGGAACGCGCCGGTGAGACCGCGCGGCCGGCCGTTCTCGACCATCATTGCGTCCGTGAGCACATCGGTGAACGCCAGACCGAGCGCCATGATGGTGAAGAGGCCGACGCCGGCGATGAGCGTGAACTTCATGCCCGGAAGGTCCAGGGTGCGAATCGGGCCCAGGGCGATCGCGTCGCTCGCCGCCAGGATGAGCCCGGCGATCGCCGCGAGCGATGAAGTGATCAGGAAGTAGCTCTGTCGTCGCCGGCCGAAGAGCGGCACGAAGTCGGACAGGAGCCCGTACACCGGCTTGATGAGCCACGGGATGATGGTAATCAGGAAAAAATCGGCGACCTGGCCCGCGCTGAGCCCGCGCTCCTTGAGCACGATGGTGATCGTCTGATTGGGCAGGTACCACATGCCCTGGGCGAAGTAGACGACCCCGAAGAGAAGGGCGAGCCGGCGGGCGTCCGGGGTCTTGAAGGGGTTCAGCCGCCGGATCAGCGCGAGCATCCGGGAGCCCATCATACGCGGGTTCACGCGGCAGTGTCGCTGCGATAGGATGAGCACCACGATGAGCGGCGAGGGGGTCGGCACGGTCGTCTCGCTATGGCGCTATCCCGTCAAGTCGATGATGGGTGAGGAGCTCAACGCCTGCGAGGTGACCGAGCGGGGCTTCTGCGGCGACCGCGCCTACGGGCTGGTCGATCAGGAGACTGGGAAGCTCGTGAGCGCGAAGCACCCGCGGAAGTGGGGCCGGCTCTTCGACTTCCGCGCCGATTTCGTCGAGCCGCCCCGGCTCGGCGCTGCGACGCCGCCGGTGCGCATCACGTTCCCGCGCGGCGGCTCGGTGACCAGCGAGGAGCCGGGCGTGAGCCGTCTGCTCTCCGAGGCCCTCGGCCGTCCGGTCACACTCATGTCGAGCGCGCCGGCCGAGAGCTCCTTCGAGGAGGTCTGGCCCGAAGTGAAGGGCGGGCGACTCTACGGCACGGTGCTACCCGAGCGGGAAGAAGGCGACCGCGTCACGGACGTGCCGGCGGCCTTTCGCGCGCCCGCCGGAACCTTCTTCGACTTCTGCGCGATCCATCTCGTCACGACCAACACGCTCGACCGCCTGCGCGAGCTCGCGCCGGCGCATCGCTTCGAGGCGCGCCGGTTCCGGCCCAACCTCGTCGTCGAGGTGCCCGACCATCGCGGGTTCGTCGAGAACGACTGGTCGCGCCGCGTCGTCACCGTCGGCGAGGTGCGCCTCAAGGTCATCATTCCCACGGCTCGCTGCGCGATGACCACGCTCGGGCAGGGCGATCTGCCGCGCGACCCCGGCGTGCTGCGCGCGATGGCCGAGCACAACCGCATTCGCGCCGGGGGTCTCGGCGAGCTTCCGTGCGCCGGGGTCTACGCGTTCGTGATGACGCCGGGCACGGTCCGGCGCGGCGATCCGGTTCGCGTCGAGTAGTCAGCCTGCGGTCGATCGGGCGCCGTCGGCGGGCGGTCGCTCAGCGCGTCCGGTCGATCTCGTGGCCTGCGGCGGCGAGCGGCGGTTCCGGAGCCCCGTGGACGGGGCTCGTCGCGACGACCGGGCGGCCCGGCATTGCCTGGAGCAGCACCGGCAGCACGACGAGCGCCGCGATGAGGCTGGTCGTGGTGCCGAGCGTGAGCAAGAGGCCGAGCCCGAAGATACCGCGATGGTCGGCGATCATCAGGCTGCCGAAGCCGGCGATGGTCGTGAGACCGCTGACCAGCACTGCCATCACCGTCGAGCGCGCGATCAGCGGGCCGCCGTGATCGCGGCCTTCCCGATAGCGCATCACGATGTTCAGCCCGTATTCCGCGGCGGCGCCGAGGATCAGAGGTAAGCCGAAGACGTTGCCCATGTTGAACTTCAGGCCGAAGAAGTACATGAGCCCGAAAGCCCACATGAGACCGAGGAAGAGCGGCAGGAGCGCCAGCGCCGTATCGCGGAGCCGCCGCAGCGTCAGCGCCGTGGCCAGCGAGACGAGCAGGATCGCGTAGATCGTGCCCTGCTGGTAGGCGCGCTCCATCAGGCGCAGCGCCTCGAACGTGATGATCGGGGTTCCGGTGACATCCGGATCGGCCGCGCGGAGATCGCTGACGAAGCGCTTGGCGCCGTCGCGGTCCCAGATGTCGACCGCCGGATGGATCTGCATCAGGAAGCGCCCGGTGTCGCTCACGAACTTCGCGCGGAGCTCCTTCGGCACGTCGGCGAGCCCGATCTGGCGGGGCACGAGGTTATCTTGCAGACGCTGGAAGCTCTTCACGAAGTCCCGGTAGAGCTGGTTCTGCAGAACGGTGAGCGTGGGCTCGACCACCTGGACGTCGGTCTGGCGGATCTTGCGGATCAGCCGCCCGATGTCGTCGACGACCGTCCGCAGCTTCACCCTCGCCTCGCCGGCCGGCGCCTCGCTGGCCGCGAGCTGGAAGCGACGCTGGAGCGTATCGAGCGCGGTGAGCAGCCGGGGGAGGTCCACCGACGTCGGGCGCCCGATCCGGACCGGCGCGACCAGCGGGGCGAAGTCGCCGATGATCTTGAGCTTCGCGGGCTGATCGTCCGGGATCAGCAGCAGCACCGAGTCGACCTCGGACACGGTCGGGAGCGCGCGGAAGGCGGCCTGCTTCTTCCGGAGCTCGTCGAGCGAGTCCGCGCTGGCGAGCGCGGCGAAGCCCGAGCGCCCGGCCGTCGCCAGGACACGCTTTTCCCAGTAGACGGACTCCGTCCCGTGGGCTTGTAAATTCAGCAGGTTGTAGTCGAACTGGATATAGCGCAGTCCCCATGCCGACACGGCCGTGAGGGCCACGGCCAGGAGCGCGACCGTCTTGGGATAGGCGACGAGCCGCTCCACGAAGGGTACGTGGATGCGCTCGAGCGCCAGCGCGCGCGGAATCATGCCGGCCGGCCGGCTCGCGTGCCGCCGGTCGATGAGAACGAGCACGGCCGGGAGCACCATGATCATCGCCACCCACGCCAGGATGAGCGCACTGCCGGCGATGAAGCCGAGCTCGCGCACGCCGCGGAAGTCGGTGAGCCAGAGGACGTAGAAGGTGCCGCCGGCTGTCACCGCGCCCAGCAGCATGCCCGGGCCGCTCCGCCGCGCCGTGATCTCGATCGCCTCCCTCAGATTCCGGCCGAGGAATAGCTCTTCCTCGTAGCGGAAGAGGAAGTAGATGCCGTAGTCGATGCCGATGCCGATCACGATCGAGATGAACATCACCGAGAACAGCGACAGGTGCCCGATCACCAGGGTGGCGATCCCGATCGACCAGCAGAGGCTCATGGCGAGGACCGCGAGCATCAGGACCGGCTTGCCGAAGCGCAGAAATGCCGCCAGCAGCAGGCCGAGGGTGAGGGCGAACGCGATCATGGTGGCCCGCCCGCTGTCGCGGAAGGCCGCCACCATCTCGTCATTCTGGAGCGCGGGCTTGCCGGTCACGCCGACCGCGACCTCGGGGAACTCGCTCTTGAGCGAGGCGATCGCGTTGCGGATGCCTTCGATGGCGTGCTGGTCTCCGGTGAAGCTGCCGCGCTCCGTTTCCGGCTCGGCCAGGATGAAGAGCAGGCGCTGGTCGTCCGAAAGGAAGTAGCCGGCGCCCGGATGGTCCCCGCCGACGTCCACCGCGAAAAGGGTCCCGAACGGCGACCGGTACGGGCCGGGCCGATCGAGCCGCGCCGCCATCTGGTCGATCAGATCCTGGACGAACCGCAGGTCGGCGGCGCCCTTGCCCTCGTTGAGCCCGAGGTCGATGAAGTTCGAGACGAAGGCGGTCGCGATCTGGGTGCCCATGCCCTCGACCAGCCGGTCGAGGGTGGGACGCGCCGCGAACGCCTCCATGAATTCCTGGTAATCGAAGATCTTCTCGCGGATTGCGGCCAGCTTCTCCTTCGGGAGATAGAGCAGTGCGCGTCCCTCGAACTGCTTGGGATCGATCCGGTAGGAGATCTGCTTGAGCGGCACCTTGCTCTCGCCGAGCGCGCGGACGAGGCGGTTCGCGTACATCGTCGCCTCGGGCAGGGACGGCGCCTCCACGACGATGGCGATGGACTCGAGATCGGCGAACTCCCGGTCGTACTGCGTGAAGCGCTCGACGTAGGACTGGCCCGGCGGCAGGAGCGATCGGGTCGAGGTGGCAAAGGTGAGGGTCGTGAGAGCGTAGACGAGCGAAATGATCGCCAGCGCGAACGCGATGGCGACGGTCAGGGCGGGTCGCGCGCAGGACAGCCGGACGAGCCGTCGAAGCGGGCGACCGATGCGTTCAGCGAGCGGCACCTACTCTTCGCCGGCTATGAACCGCTCGAGCCGCCGGTGGGCGGTGTCGTCGGTCCACTGCTCGGGCGGTGACTTCATCAGATAGGCCGAGGGCGCTAGTAGCGCGCCCTTGATCCCGCGATCGAGCGCGATCTTGCAGCTCCGGATCGCGTCGATGACGACGCCTGCCGAGTTCGGCGAGTCCCACACCTCGAGCTTCAGCTCGACGTTGATGGGCTGATCGCCGAAGCCCGAGCCCTCGAGCCGGATGTGCGCCCACTTGCGGTCGGCCAGCCAGGGCACGTAGTCGCTGGGGCCGATGTGGACGGCGTCGGCCGGCAGCTCGTGGCCGAGCTGCGAGCGGACGGAGTCCGTCTTCGAGATCTTCTTCGAGGTCAGCCGGTCGCGCTCGAGCATGTTGTAGAAGTCGGTGTTGCCGCCGAAGTTCAGCTGACTCGTGCGCTCGAGCCGCACGCCCCGGTCCATGAAGAGATTGGTGAGCACCCGGTGGATGATGGTCGCGCCCACCTGCGACTTCACGTCGTCGCCGACCAGCGGGAGCCCGCGCTCCTCGAAGCGGCGCCGCCAGTACTGCTCGCGCGCGATGAATACCGGGATGCAGTTCACGAAGGCGCACCCAGCGTCGAGGATCTGCTCGACGTACCACTTGGTCGCCATCTCGCTGCCCACCGGCAGGTAGTTGACCACGATGTCCGTCTTGGTGTCGCGCAGAGTGCCGGCGATGTCGGCCGTCGAGCCCGGCGCCTTCTTGATCATCTGCGAGAGGTAGTGGCCGAGGCCGTCGTGGGTCATCCCCCGCAGCACCGGCACGCCGAGCTGCTTGACCTCAGCGAACTTCACGGTGTTGTTCGGGGCCTGAAAGATCGCTTCGCCGAGGTCACGGCCGACCTTGCGCTCGTCGATGTCGAACGCCGCCGAGAACTCGATGTCCCGGACGTGATACCCCCCGAGCTTGGGATGCATGAGGCCGGGAATGAACCGGTCGTCGGGCGCGTTCTTGTAATACTCAACGCCCTGGACCAGAGCCGATGCACAGTTCCCGACGCCGATGATCGCGACTCTGACGGATCCCACGCACGCCTCCTCAGCTGTTGGTCAGTCGAGCGGGGCCTGAATTGCCGTACGTCTTAGCGAATTGCGTAAGTCTAACATAGAGATCGAGGCTTTCCGGAATCGAGACGACCGCGGCGCGCGTCACCGGTCGCTCACCGCGCGACGGAACCGGTCGCGAATGGCCTCGGGGCTGTGCGGAATCCGGGGCGCCGGGGTGTCGGCCGCGGTGACCTTGGCCAGGATGAAGTGTGGGCCCTCGGCCGCGCGCGCCGCGCGCACGGCCAGTGCGATCTCGTCCGCCGTCGTCACCGCCGTCGCCGTGCGATAGCCCGCGTCGCGAGCCAGCCGGTCGAGCCGCACCTCGCGCGAGGGCGAGCGCTGGCCGCCGGTCGAGCCGTAGACCTCGTTGTCGAAGACGAGGTGAACGAAGTTGCGAGGGCCGAGGCTGCCGACCATGGCGAGGGTGCCGAGGCTCATCAGGAGATTTCCGTCGCCGTCGAACACGACACACGCGGAGGCCGGGCGCGCCAGCGCCAGCCCGAGCCCGATCGCGGACGCCATGCCCATCGAGCCGATCATATAGAAGTTCTGCGGCCGGTCGTCGATCGCGCACGACTCACGGCAGATGTAGCCGTTGGCGTGAATCACCGGCTCGTCGCCGAGCTCCTTCACCGCCGCCGCGATGCCCTGCGCGCGCGAGATGACCGGCGTCAGCGCTTCACGCTCGGCGGGCACTGCCGCGGGCGTCTCGCGGCGGAGGTGCGGCGGTGCCGCAGTCTGGTGCTCCGCGCCGGCTGCGACGACGCCCGGGGGCACCAGGAGGGCGACCGGGCTCTTGCGCGCGTCCATCTCGCGCGTCGCCCACGCCAGGAGCTCGGCGGCGTGCGCGGCATCCAGCGTCTTGTGGGGGACGCGCAGCAGGTCGAGGAGGCTCGGCGTGATCTCACCGGTCAGGATGTGCTCGGGGGCGTCGCGGCCGCCGAAGCCGCGCCAGGTGACGAGCAGGAGCGCGGGGAAGCCGTACATGAGCGACAGGGACGCGAGCGCGTTGAGGCTCGTGCCGAGCCCCGAATTCTGCATGATCACCGCCGGCCGACGGCCGCCGAGCCAGGCGCCGGCGGCGAGCCCGACGGCGACGTCCTCGCGCACCGCCGGAATCCAGGGGGAGGGCCGGTCGCCCTCGAGCGCGACGATGAGGTCCTCGACCAGCGAGCAGGGGACACCCGAGTAGAAGTCGAAGCCGTGGCGGTCGAGAAGCGCGGCGAGCTCGGGCCCCGACAGAAGCGGGGCGCTCACCGCTGGGAGGTCCGCTTCTCTTCCTGGATGAACTCCTCCTGCTTGCTCTTCATCTTCTTCACGAGCTCCTGGTAGGACGAAGTCGTGATGATCTTGTTGAACTGCGTCCGGTAGTTCGAGATCAGGCTGACGCCCTCGATGAGGACGTCGTAGACGAGCCACTTGTCGCCGCGGAGGTGCATCCGGTAGTCGATGGGGATCTCGGTCTCCGCCTTGGTGATCAGGCGCGTCTTGACGATCGCGCCGTCGGGGTCGGTGGCTTCGCCCACGAATCGGATCTTCTCCCCGCCGTAGAGCTCGATCTTCGAGATGTAGGAGCGCTCGAGCAGATCGGCGAAGAGCTGGACGAACTCGTCGCGCTCGGCCTGGGAGCGGGCGGCCCAGTGACGCGCGAGCGAGCGCTTGGCCGTCTCGCCGAAGTCGAAGATGTCGTTGGCGACCTGCCGGACTGCGGCGCGGCGATCCTTCGTCTTGCCCGGCTTCTTGAGCTCCGGGTCGTCGAGGATCTGGATGGTCCGATTGATCTGGGACCTGAGCTGGTCGGTGGGCGCACCCGCCCAGACCTTCCCCGGGCCGGGGGCGACCAGCAGCAACGCGGCGGCGAGGACGAGCGCGTGGGCGAACATGACTACCTCCCCCTACACCTTGCCGAAGATGTACTTCGACAGCAACTCTTCGAAATCGACCGGCGCCTCCACCTCGCGAATACGGCCGTTCGGCTGGATGATCTTCTCCGACCCGCCCGGACTGATGCGGATGTACTTCTCGCCGATCAGCCCCTTCGTCTTGATCGACGCGATCACGTCCTCCTGGAGTTTGATCCCGGAATGCACGCGCAGCGTGACGCGCGCCTGGTAGTCGGCGAGCCCGATCGACTCCACGCGCCCGATCTCGACGCCGGCGATTTCCACGGCGGAGCCGGCCTTGAGCCCGCCCACCGACGGGAAATCGACCGTCACCGCGTAGCCGCGGCCCCCGAGGAAGGAGACCCGGCCCAGCTGGATCGAGAGATATGCCAACGCCACGATGCCGAGTATGACGAACATACCCACCGCGATGTTCACCCGCGATCGGTCCATCAGCGTTCCTCCGAATTGTCGGGCTCGCCCCGGATGAACTGTTGCACGACACGCGAGGACGACGCCTGGATCGCGGCCGGCGGGCCCACCTCGGCGATCCGGCCGTCGTGCAGCATTGCTACCGTGTCGGCGATCTCGAAGATCTCGGGAATCTCGTGACTGACCACCACCGCGGTGAACCGGAAGCGGCGGTGCAGATCGAGGATCAAGTGGTGGATCGTGTTGACCAGGACCGGGTCGAGCCCGGTGGTCGGCTCGTCGAAGAACACGATCTCGGGCTCGGTCACCAGCGCCCGCGCAATGGCCACGCGCTTGCGCATGCCGCCGGAAATCTCGGCCGGGAACTTGGCGCCTATGCCCTCGAGCCCCACCTGGGCCAGCGCCGCCTCGACGCGCTTGGCGATTTCCGCGGCGGGCAGGCGGAGCTTCTCGCGGAGCGGGAAGGCGACGTTCTCGTGGCAGGACAAGGAGTCGAACAAGGCACCGCCCTGGAAGACGACGCCGTAGCGGCGGCGGATCTCGTCGAGCGCCCGCCCGCGCAGCGTCGTGACGTCGACGCCGTCGACCAGCACGCGGCCCGCGTCGGGGTAGAGCAGACCGATGAGGTGCTTGAGCAGCACCGACTTCCCGCCGCCGCTCCGGCCGATGATGACGGTGATGGACCCGGTGGGCACCTCGAGCGAGAGGCCGCGCAGCACCGGCTGCGGTCCGAACGACTTCACGAGCGACTCGACCTGGATCATTCGGCGGTCCTCGTCACGGCAGGACCGAGCCCATGAAGTAGTCGCAGACGAGGATCAGCACCGAGGACAGAACGACCGCCTGCGTCGTCGCGCGCGCCACGCCCTCGGCGCCGTGGCCGACGTTGAACCCCTTGTACGTGCAGACCCACGTCACCACGATCCCGAACGCGACCGACTTCCAGAACCCCGTCATGATGTCGGCCATGTCGACGAACGTCTGCATCTCGCCGAAGTACGTGCCCTCCGACAGCCCCAGCAGCCGCACGCCGACGAGATAGCCGCCGAAGATCCCGACGACGTCGAAGATGGCGGTCATCAGCGGGAAGGTCACCAGCCCGGCCAGGATCGAGGGCGCCACCAGGTAGCGCATGGGATTCAGGGCCATGACCGTCAGGGCGTCGATCTGCTCGGTGATGCGCATGATGCCGATCTCGGCGGTGAGCGCCGAGCCGGCGCGCCCGGTGACCATCAGCGCCGCCAGCACGGGGCCCAGCTCGCGGATGAGCGAGAGCGCCACCGCCGGGCCCAAGAACGCCTCGGAGCCGAAACGCACGAGCGTCAGGTAGATCTGCAGGCCGAGGACCATCCCGGTGAAGGTGCCGGTGAGCAGGATGATCAGGAGCGAGCGGTAGCCGATGTAGTCGATCCGGTCGAGGAACGCCCGGAGCTTGAACGGCGGCGTGACGAGCGCGCCCAGCGCTTCGCCGAAGAAGGTGCCGAAGCGCCCGAGCGCATCGACGACTCCGATCGTCCAGCCCCCGACGAGGTCGAAGGGCCGTAGCGCCGGCGCGACCGGCCGCTCAGGCATGCGCGCGGCGGTAAATTCCCAGGGCCCAGAGAGGGAAGTAGTGGGCGTACAGGTGGTACTTGAGATAGAAGACCCGCGGGAATCCAGTTCCGTTCCAGTAGGGGTCCTCCCACGAGCCGTCGTCCCGCTGCGTTCGCAGTAGGTAGTCGACGCCGCGCACGACGGCCGGGCCGCTGGTGCGCCCGGCGGCGAAGAGGCCGAGCAGTGCCCACGCGGTCTGGCTCGGCGTCGAGTGGCCCACGCCGGCAAACTCATAATCGTCGTAGCTCTCGCAGGTCTCGCCCCAGCCGCCGTCCTTGTTCTGGTGACGCTCGAGCCACCGCACCGCGCGCTGGATGTATTCGTGCCGCGGGTCCTCGCCGATGGCGGCAAGGCCGCGCAGCACCGACCAGGTGCCGTAGATGTAGTTCACGCCCCAGCGCCCGTACCACGGCCCGTCGTGCCGCTGCGCGTGGCGAATGAAGTCGATCGCCCGCTGGGCGGGCTCGAAATCCTTCTTGTAGCCGAGCGTGCCGAGCAGTTCGAGCCCGCGGCCGGTCAGGTCCTCGGTGGAGGGATCGAGGAGCGCCCCGTGATCGGCGAACGGGATGTGGTTCAGGTAGAGACGGTTGTTGTCGGCGTCGAAGGACGCCCAGCCGCCGTCACCGCCCTGCATGCCGAGGAACCAGCCGAGGCCGAGCTCCTTGGCCGTCCGGGTGGTGTCGGCTTCGAGCCCGCGCACCTTCTCGAGCGCCATCACGACCATCGCGGTGTCGTCGAGGTCCGGATAGAAGTCGTTGCGGTACTGAAAGGCCCAGCCGCCGGGCTTCACGTGCGGCCGCTTCACCTGCCAGTCACCCGGCACGAGCACCTGGCACTCGATCAGCCACTCGGCGGCGCGGCGCAGCGCCGGATGATCGGCGGGCACGTCGCTCTCGATCATCGCGTTGACCGCGAGAGCGGTGTCCCAGACCGGCGAGGGGCAGGGCTGATAGTGCAGCGAGTCGCCGTCCTCGGCCGCGAGGGCTTCGATCTCCTTGATCTGGCCCATCACCAGCGGATGATCGTCCGGGTAGCCGAGCAGCCGCATTGCGAGGATCGAGTTCGCCATCGCCGGGTAGATGCCGCCGAGACCGCCGGGGACGGCGAGCCGCTCCTCCAGGAACACCCGCGCCGCCTCGACGGCGCGCTTGCGCAGGGGGCGCGGGGAGAATCGTTCCCAGATCTTGAGGCCGTCGTCGACAGCGATGAAGAAGCTCTTCCAGAAAAGGCCGCGCCAGCTGAAGGGCTCGGGCACCCGCGGAAATCTGAGGCTCGTCTCCTCGCGCGGCTCCGGCCACAGCTCGTCGAGCGACAGGTGCGGGGGCAGCCACTTCACGGGCTTGCGATCGATCAAGACCAGCAGCGGCACCAGCACGGTGCGCGACCAGTAGGAGATCTCGTAGATGTTGAACAGGAAGAACGGACGCGGCAGCAGCATGATCTCGATCGGCATCGTGGGGACGCCGTTCCAGTCGTACTCGCCGAAGAGTGCGAGCTGGATCTTGGTGAACACGTCGGCCTTGGGCGGCCCGCCCATCTCGCGGATGCGCTCGCGCGCCGCCAGCATCGCCGGATCGCTGATCGGGACGCCGGCCATCTTCATAGCGAAGTACGCCTTGATCGTAGCCGATAGATTCGCCGGGCCTGCGTCGAACAGGCTGTAGCCGCCGTCGGGAAGCTGCTGGCGCTTGAGGTAGCGCACTGCGCGCGTCTCCCGCTCGCGGTTCACCTGGTCGATGAGATGACAGAGAAGCAGGTACTCCGAGGTGATCGTCGTGTTGGCTTCGAGCTGGCCGACCCAGTGACCGTCGGGGGCCTGCTGGCCGAGCAGATGCGCCTGGGCGCGGCCGATCGCATCCGGCAGGGGCCTCACGTGGGTGATGGTAACATGCTGACTGGACTACGGAAACTCTCGAATGGACCTTCTCGTCGGCACCGTGGTGCTTCGACCCTACGTCTTCGCCTTCCTGGCGGTCTTCCTGGTCGGGGGAACGGCCGATCTGGGGTGGCGGCGCGTCCTCGGCTTCGCCGGGTGCGTCTGGCCGGTGGCCTGGCTCGCCGAGTTCTCGTCCACGCGGATCGGGATCCCGTTCGGGCTCTACCACTACACGCAGCTGACGCGCGGTCGGGAGCTGTTCCTGGCTGACGTGCCCGTGATGGACACCCTGTCCTTCACCTTCCTCGCGTACGCGTCGTTCTGCCTGGCTCGCGTCGCGCTCGCCGGCCGGACGCCGTCGCGGCCCGTGACGGCTTTGGCGGCCGGCGCGCTCATGATGGCGCTCGACATCGTGATCGACCCGCTCGCGGTGAGGGGCGACCGGTGGTTTCTCGGCAATCTCTTCTACTACCCGGAGCCCGGCGTCTACTTCGGCGTGCCGCTGTCGAACTTCGCGGGGTGGGTAATCGTCGGCACGGTGGGCGTCGGTCTCTACCTCGTTTTAGTTCATGAGCGCGCCTCGGCCGGCGGGGCCCCAGCCCCGCGACGGCCTGCAGCGCGCACTACGGTTCACGGGCGCGCCTCGGGACATCGAGCCTGGCCCGGAGTCGCGTTATACTACGGCGTGCTCGGGTTCAATCTCGCCATGACGATCGTGATCGGCGAGTGGTGGTTGGCGGCGGTAGGAGCGGTTATCCACGTCGCCGTGGCCCTCGTAATCGTCCACTTCAACCGGAGCCCCGGCGTACTCGCGCTCGGGCCGGACCGCGAAGGAATTCAGCGCGCATGAGCGTGCCCTTATCTCAGATGTGGGCTGTGTCGAGCTATGTCATCCGGCAAAAGCTGGCCGGGCGGAAGCGCTACCCGCTGGTGCTGATGCTCGAGCCACTCTTCCGCTGTAATCTCGCGTGCGCCGGCTGCGGCAAGATCCAGTACCCGGCGCAGATCCTGAGAAAGCACCTGTCGGTCGAGCAGTGCCTCGCGGCGGTGGACGAGTGCGGCGCGCCGATCGTCTCGATCCCCGGCGGCGAGCCCCTCATGTACCCCGACATCGGCCGCCTCATCGAGGCGCTGATCGCGCGCAAGAAGTACGTCTACCTCTGCACTAACGCCATCCTCCTGAAGGAGAAGCTCGAGGCCGGCCTGTTCACGCCCTCGAAGTACCTCTCGTTCAGCGTGCACCTCGACGGGCTCCGCGAGGAGCACGACGAGGCGGTGTGCCGCGACGGCGTCTACGTGCAGGCGGTCGACGCCATCAAGGAAGCGCTCCGGCGCGGCTTCCGGGTGACCACCAACTCGACCCTGTTCGACGGGGCGAGCCCGCTCCGAATGCGCGAGTTCTTCGACGAGGTGATGGACCTTGGCGTCGAGGGCATGATGATCTCGCCCGGCTACAGCTATGCCAAGGCGCCTGACCAGGAGCATTTCCTCAGGACCCAGCGCGCGCACGAGCTCTTCTCGAAGATCCTCACGAATCCCAGGCGACGCTGGCGGTTCAACCAGTCACCGCTGTTCCTGCAGTTCCTGATGGGCAAGCAGGACTTCGAGTGCACGCCGTGGGGCAACCCGACCTACAACATGTTCGGCTGGCAGCGGCCCTGCTACCTCTTGCAGGAAGGCTACGCGGCGACGTTCAAGGAGCTGCTCGAGACGACGCGCTGGGAGAACTACGGCAAGCGCAGCGGCAACGAGAAGTGCCGCGACTGCATGGTGCACTGCGGCTACGAGCCGACGGCCGTGAACCACACCTTCTCCTCGTGGCGTGGCTTCCGCGACACCGTGGCGGCCACGGTCACCGGGCGCTTCTGATGGCGGCGCCGTGACGGACGAGACGACGCTCGAAGGCTGGACGCCGGAGGTCGGCGGCGGGCTTTCCCTCGCGACCATCATCGACCGGGCGTTCGACTATCGCGGCAACGTCACCGTGGTGAAACGCGACGGCTCGGAGATGGTGGGCTTCCTGTTCAACCGCAACTCCGACGCGCCGGAGCCGTTCGTGCAGATGTTCGACCTGGACGGCGCGGGACCGGTCACCATCCCGTACCACACGATCCGCACGATCCGGTTCACCGGCCGAGATACGGCGGCGGGCAATTCTTACGCGGCATGGCTTCGTGCCAAGGCGGCGGCGAAGGCCGCCGGCCACGCCGAGAAGGACTCCGGCCCCACGCCACACAGGGACGCGTGACCCGCGTCCTCGTCGTTACCGCCGTCGAGATCGAGACCCGTGGTCTGGCCCGTCAGCTCGGTCTCGAGCGCGTCGCGGCGAGTGCCTGGCCGCATTTTCGCGGTGGCGCGCTCGAGCTCCTCTGCGCCGGTCCGCGCGCCGCCCATCTCGACGCGCGCGCGGCCCGCTCGGCTCCGTCGCTGGTCATCTCGGCCGGCGTCTGCGGGGCGCTCGCTCCCGACCTCGCCGAGGGTGACCTGGTCGTCCCCGAGGCGGTCGTGGGCACGGGCGCGGTCCGTCACGCCACCGCGACGCTGCCCGGCCTCCGGCGCGCCGGGGCGCTTCTGACGGTGGACACGGTCGTCTCCACCGCCGAGCTGAAGGCGCGGCTCTGGATGGAGACCGGCGCGCTCGCCTGCGACATGGAGTCGCTGCCGATCGTGGAGTGGGCCCGCGCACGGGGCGTCCCGGCCGCGGTCGTGCGCGGGGTCTCCGACACGTCGAGCCGCGGCGTCTCACCCGACCTCGCGGCGGTGGTCGAGCCCGACGGCCGGGTCCGCACGGCCCGCGCCGTCCGCGTCGTGCTCTCGCGCCCGGGAGCCATCGCGGAGGCGATGACGCTCCGGAGCGGGACGCAGGCCGCGCTGAAATCGGTGGCCGCCGCGCTCGGCACCGTGGCCCGCTCGTGAACCGCAAGCAGCCGGGCGCAGACCGCACAACACCCGTCCAGATCTATAGGCATATTCGGGCGTGTCGGAGCCACGCCGGACCTGTCTCAGGCCACCCTCGGCCAAAGCCGGCCTCACGGTCCACGCTCCAACAAAGCCACGCCGCACCTGTATCAGGCCACCCTCGGTCCAAGGCGATCTCGTGGCCCCCGCTACAATAGACGCGCTGGTCACCGGTGGGACGGGCTTCGTCGGCGCCAACGTCGTGCGTGAGCTCCTGCGGGAAGGCGCCACCGTTCGCGTGCTGGCGCGGGCTCACGGCGATCGCCGCGCGCTCGCCGGGCTCTCGGTAGACGTGTGCGAGGGCGATCTGGGAGATCCCGCGTCGCTGCGCCGCGCGGTGCAGGGCGTGCGGACCGTCTACCACGTGGCCGCTGACTACCGGCTCTGGGTTCGCCGGCCCGAGGAGCTCTATCGAACCAACGTCGAGGGCACGCGCGCCATCCTCCAGGCGGCCGCCGACGCGGGCGTCAGCCGTGTGGTGCACACCTCGAGCGTCGGCGCGCTGGGCATCCCCGGCGACGGCACGCCCGGCACCGAGACGACGCCGGTCACCCTCGCGGACATGGTGGGGCCCTACAAGGCGTCGAAGTTCCTGGCCGAGCAGGTGGCCCTCGGCTTCGCGCTGAAAGGGCTCCCGGTCGTGATCGTGAACCCGTCGACGCCGATCGGGCCGTGGGACGTCAAGCCGACCCCCACCGGCCAGATGATCGTCGACTTCCTCCAGGGCAAGATGTTCGCCACGCTCGACACGGGGCTCAACCTGGTGCACGTGCGCGACGTCGCGCGCGGCCATCTGCTGGCGGCCGAGCGCGGACAGATCGGCGAGAAGTACATTCTCGGGCACGCCGACGGAAACCTCACGCTCGCCGAGATCGGCGTGCTGCTCGCCGAGATCACCGGGGGCCGGCCGCCGCGCATGCGCATCCCCTACGCCGTCGCCTGGCTCGCCGCCGGCTGCATGGAAGTCGCGGCGCGGGTCACCGGGGGCACGCCGCGCGCGTCGCTGACGGCGGTGCGCATGGCGAAGAAGCGCATGTTCTTCAGCCCGGCCAAGGCCCGGCGAGAGCTCGGCCTGCCGCAGACGGACGTGCGCGAGGCGCTCCGCGACGCGACCGACTGGTTCATCGAGCACGGCTACGCCCGGCTCGCGAGGAGGATCGCGTGATCGGCCGCCTGGCGGCCCGGCTCACGCGCAAGAGCCGCTCGAACTTCTACTACGCCTTCCTCACGCTGCCGCGCCGCCGGCGCGACGCGCTCTACGCGGTCTACGCGTTCTGCCGGACGGTCGACGACATCGCCGACCTCGGCGACGAGCGCGGCGTCGATCGGGCCGCGCAGCGGACCGAGCTCGAACGCTGGCGCCGCGACGTCGCGCGCTGCTACGAGCCGGGCGGCCGCCCCGAGCATCCGATCGCGGCGGGGCTGGCGCGCGCGGTGAGCGAGTTCGCGATCCCGCGTGAGGCTCTGCTGGCCATCATCGACGGCGTGGAAATGGACCTCGACCAGGTCCGCTACGAGACCGCCGAGGATCTCTATCCGTACTGCTATCGCGTGGCCTCCGCGGTCGGTCTCTGCTGCATCGAGATCTTCGGCTACACGGATCCGCGCGCGCGCGAGTACGCGGTGAACCTCGGCACGGCGCTCCAGCTCACGAACATCATGCGCGACGTCGGCGCCGACGCCCGCGCCGGCCGCGTGTATGTTCCGCAGGAAGACCTCCGGAAGTTCGGAGTGACCACGGAGGATCTGCGGGCCGGACGCTACAGCGACGAGTTCGTGAGCCTCATGCGCCACCAGGCGGCGCGGGCCCGGCAGTTCTACCGGGCCGCGCGAGACGCCTTCCCGACGGCAGACGCCCGCTCGCTGGTGGCGGCGGAGATCATGGGGCGCATCTACCGGGCGCTGCTCGACGAGATCGAGGCCCGCGGGTTCCGCGTGTTCGAGGAGCGCGTCACGGTGCCGACCCGCCGCAAGCTCGCGATCGCGCTCCGCTGCTGGGCGTCGGTCCGGTTCGGCCACGGCGGACCGCGCCGCGAGCGCGCGGCGTGAGGGCCGCGGTCTATCGCGGCGCCGCCTACCTCACCGCCGAGGACTGGCCCCGGCCTGCCATCGGTCCGGGTGAGGCGCTGCTGCGGCTCAAGGGCTGCGGTCTCTGCGGCTCGGATATCGCCAAGCTCGGTGATCCCGCGACGAAGATCCCGGCGGTATTCGGCCACGAGGTGGTCGGCGAGGTGACGGCGCTCGGCGCCGGCGTATCCGGCTTCGCGGTCGGCGATCGCGTCGTGGCGGCCCACCACGTGCCGTGCGGCGTCTGTCACTACTGCCGCCGGGGTAGCGAATCGATGTGCGCCGCGTTCAAGGCGTCGAACCTGGACCCGGGCGGCTTCGCCGAGTACGTGCGGGTCCCGGAGCCGAACGTACGGCACGCGATGTTCCGGGTGCCGCCGCACGTCGGCGACGTGGCGGCGTCGTTCGTCGAGCCCTTGGCCTGCTGCGTGCGGGCCGTGCGGCGCGCCGGGATCCGCCCGGGCGATACCGCGGTGGTCGTGGGCCTGGGATCGATCGGCTGTCTCTTCGTCCAGCTGCTCAAGCGCGGCGGCGCCGTCGTCGTGGGCTGTGACCCGCTCGCCGAGCGCGTCGCCCTCGCCCGGCGACTGGGCGCCGACGACGGCGGATCGGCCGACGTGGCCGGCGCCGCCGCGCGGGCGCTGAGCGACGAGCGGGGCGCCGATCACGTGATCGTCACCGGCGGCGGCGCGCAGGTGCTGCCGTGGGCGGCGGAGGTGCTGCGCGACGGCGGCGCCGTGCATTGCTTCGCGGGCGGGGGCGACACGCTGCCGCTCTCGCTCGACCGACTCTACCGCCGCGAGCTGACGATCACCGCGACCTATTCGTCCTCGCCCGCCGATCTGGCCGAGGCGTTTGGCCTGATCGCGGGCAACGCGATCGAGGTCGAGAGCCTCGTCACGCACACGGTACCCCTCGAGAGCCTGGCGAAGGGCGTCGAGCTGATGCGGCGGCGCGAGGCGCTGAAGGTGTACGTGACGCCGTGAGGGCGATGGTGTTCCACGGGCCGGGCGATCTCCGCGCGGAGGAGCTGCCGGTCCCGGTCCCCGAGCCGGGCGAGGTCGTGCTGAAGATCGACGCCGCGCTCACGTGCGGCACCGACGTGAAGACGCTCCGCCGCGGCCACCCGGTGATGATCCCGAAGGTCCCCACCGTCTTCGGTCACGAGTTCGCCGGCACCGTCACCGCGGTGGGCGCCGGCGTGTCGCTGCGTGAGGGCGACCGTCTGGTGGCGGCCAACTCGGCGCCCTGCGGAGCCTGCGCCCCGTGCCGCGCCGATCGGCCGAATCTCTGCGAGGACCTGCTGTTCGTCAACGGCGCCTACGGCGAGTACATCACGCTGCCGCCGCGGCTCGTCTCGCGCAACGTCGTGCTGCTGGCGCCATCGCTGCCCGCCGCGCGCGCGGCGTTCGCGGAACCGCTGGCGTGCGCGCTGCTGGCGATCGAGCGGGCGCGGGTCGAGGCAGGACAGACCGTGGTGGTGCTCGGCCACGGGCCGCTCGGCTGTCTGCTCGGGATGCTCGCGGCGTCCCGCGGCGCGCGCGTCGTCATGGTCGGCAAGGCGGGCTGGCGCTTCGATCAGCTCAAGCACCTGGGATTCGCGCGCTGGCTCGACGCGAGCGCCGCCGGCAGCGTGGTCGAGGAGATCCGCGGCCTCACCGCCGGGCGCGGAGCCGACGTGGTCATCGAGGCCACCGGTCGTCCCGAGGTGTGGGAAGAGGCCGTGGACGCCGTGGGGCGCGGTGGCACCGTGGTATTCTTTGGTGGCTGCGCTCCCGGAACTTCGATCCGCCTGGACACGCGGCGGGCCCACTACGAGGAGCTGGCGCTCCTCGGCGCGTTTCATCACACGCCGGGAACGTTCCGCCGGGCGGTGGAGGCGCTGGAGTCGGGCGCGCTCGCGCCGGACAGACTGATCACACACCGGATGCGGCTCCAGGAGGTCGGGCGCGCGCTCGATCTCATGGCGAGAGGCGAGGCGCTCAAAGTGCTGATCGAGCCGTGAAAGGGTTAGCGACATGAAGGCACCGATCTCGGAGATCCTCCTGGCCGGCCCCCGCGGCTTCTGCGCCGGCGTGGAACGCGCGATCGACATCGTCGAGCTCGCGCTCTCCGTGTGCCGGCCGCCGGTCTACGTCCGTCGCGAGATCGTCCACAACCGGCTCGTCGTCGAGACGCTCCGCAAGCAGGGCGCGATCTTC
>DASRIY010000201.1:0-14662 GCA_035649755.1 Candidatus Methylomirabilota bacterium | reverse complement strand
TCGTCCATGCCGGCGCGGATCGCAGCCAGCGTGTCGGGATCGAACGTTTTGCGTAGCTCGATGGGGCTCGATTCGCCCACGAAGTGCCGATGGAGTTTGCGGAATGTCAGGGCCATAGCCTCATGAGACTAGGACGACGGGGGCCGAGGAGTCAAGCGATTGCCCGGCAAATTGGCTGCGCCTCAGGCGGGGTAGGCGGAAAGCCCAGCGGCTCGGGCAGCAGCGCCCAGCCGAGCATCAAACGTAGCCAGCGAAGCAGCTCGCGCCGAGGTCGCCAGAGCCAGATGCAGCGCATCGGCGGCGCGCAGTGGTGTCGCTTGCAGCGTGAGAAGGTAGTGCTCGGCTCGGCGGTGCACGTCGCGTGTCAGTTCGACGCGGTGGTACACACCCTCATCGAGACGCCCGACTATGGCGTGCTGGAGTCGTCGCGCCGTTTCTCGCGAGAGCGATCCCTGGTACAGGCGACGAGCGACCGCCGAGACGATCTCGGTCACAACGAGATCGGACACGAAGACGTCGTCCCGCCCCTCCATGATCTCGTTGAACTCGGCGCTACCGGGCTCCGGAAGATAGAGCTTCAGGACAGCACTGGTGTCGCAGTACAAGGGGCCGGTCAGTCCCGCGCGATACTCCGCGCGTCGTTCGCGGAGCCGTGCCCCGTGTCTGCTAGAGGCGATCGTCGCGATCCTGCGTGACGCTGGCCGACAGGGGGGGTCGAGCACCGGCATCTTGCGCCGGAAGGCCGCGAGGTTCGGCACACCCCTGCCTCGCGGACGGTCGAGCGGCACCAGCTTCGCGACGGGCCGTCCCCGCTCCGTGATCACAACCTCGCGCCCCTTTCGCACCTCGTCGAGGAGAAGCGAGAGGTTCTGGCGGGCTTCGCGAATGCCGGCAGTCCGCACGACGCCATTGTGCTACATGTAGCACATGGCGTCAACCGCGACGCGATTGGCGCTCGGGCTGCTATGCCGCCTTGATTTCGACACGACTGCGGCGCCCCAGCTCCATCTGTCCATGGGCAGGATCCGTAAACATCTGACAGGGGAGTGACGTCTCACCAGCGTGCCAATGCTAGCGACCGTGACGCAGCACAGCAATACAGGTAAGAACGCAACCCCAAACGGGAGCAGCCTTCAACCGTATCGACACCGGAAGGGAGAGCCTATGAGACGCTTGGCACTCGCTTTCGTTCTTGCAATCGCCGTGAGCATCGTCATGCTGCCGCCGGCCGCCAACGCCTGGACTCGCGGCGGGCACGGCGTGGTCGTGGCTGGACCAGGCTTTGTAGTGGCAGGACCGCGCATCCCGGTGCCCGTCCCGGTCGTGCGCCCCTTCCCCCACCGGGTGTTCGTGGCGCCGCGGCCGGTGTTCGTGGCGCCGCGAGCCGTGGTCGTCGCGCCGCCGGTGCCCTTCTTCGCTCCGCCACCGCAGCCCGGCTGCGCGCACTGGTGGTGGAATGGCTGGCGGTGGGTCTGGGTGAGAGGCTGCTAAGAGCCCTGCCGAATCAGCCCAGCATGCCGGAGTGAACGGCGCGAACCTCCACTTCGGCGCGGTCTGGGATGGCGAGCATGCGAAGCGCGGCCGGAGCGAGCTCGACGACGGGCGATGTTCCGGTCGCGCTCTCCGCGGTGAGGCCGGCGACCCAGGCCCGCAGCGGCGCGCCGCGTGGGTTCACCAGCTCGACGACAGCCCCCGGCCCGACTCCAAGGCGTGAGGCAGTGTCCGCGCCGAGGCGGATAATGCGCCCCGTCTCGGCGTCGAGCCCGCCGCTGGTAACGACACGAACCATTATCCGGCCAGCTCGTAGCTTCGCGCGCTGCGCCGCGGTGGCGGCGGCGTCCAGCGCCCCGTCGCGGAGCGCGATGCCGTAGATCGCCTCCGCCGCCGCCGGCGTGACGTAGCCCTCGCCGATGTCGGCGACCACGCGCGCGGGATCGCGCTCGAGCGGGTCGCCGAAGCCGCCGCCCCCGCTCGACTCCATCAGCAAGACGTCGCCCGGCTCGAGAGGAAAGGCGCTGACCTTTCCGGGAAGTGGCGACGACTCGACGCGCCGGCCGTTGCGCCTGACCCAGAAGCGATTCGTCGCGCCCGCGCCGCCGCCGCAGACGCCGAAGGGCGGCAGCACCGATTTCTCGGCGAGCACCGACAGCCTCGAGCCGGACGTCTGGATCAGCACCTCGCGCGTCAGCCCGAGCCCGCCGCGCCACTGGCCCGGGCCGCCCGAATCTTCGCGCAGCGCCGTGCGCTCGATGCGGACGGGATAGAGCTGCTCGACCGCCTCGATGGGCTGGAGCGTCGTCATGTCGCTCTCGGTCCACGTGCGGACGGTGTTACTCCCGTCGCCGCCGTCGAAGGCGCCGGTACCGCCGGCCGGGTACTCGTAGAAGATGAACGTCTCGCCCGTCCGCGGGTGAGGGCCGCCGACGTAGCAGTGGTTGCCGCCGCCCTTGAGGTCGCCGGCCACCTTGCCGTCGAGGGCCTGGGCGAGCGCGCCCATCACCGCCGATTCGACGCAGTACTTCACCTCGACCATGCCGCCGCACGGCGCCGGCGGATTGGCGTTCACGATGGTGCCGGGCGGCGTGATGACGGTGAGGGGACGGAACGCGCCGGAATTCACGTCGGATCCGGGATCGAGGAACGACTTGATGATCGTGAAGGCGCCGGTCGGCGCCATCGCCGGTCCCACGTTGGTGGGCCCGGCGGTCTGCGGCGACGTGCCCGCGAGGTCGATAGTGATCGTGTCGCCGGCGACGACCACCTTCGCGCGCACCGTCAGAGGCTCGAGGCGCTCGCGCCCGGCCTCCAGGTGAGCCTCGTAGAGGTATTCGCCCGCGCGAAGCCCGCTGATCGCGCGCCGCATTCTCGCTTCGGCGCGATCCATCAGCTCGTCGACGGCTCCGTGGATCGTCGGGGCGCCGTGGCGCGCGGTCAGCTCCTCGATCCTCTCCGCAGCCTTGCGGCAGGTACCGAGCATCGCGTGAAAATCGCCGACGCGCTCGCGCGGGCCGCGCATGTTACTGAAGATCAGGTCGAGCACCGCCTGGTTCATGCGGCCCCGCTCGGCGATCTTGATGGGCGGGATACGCACACCCTCCTGGAAGATCTCCGTCGCGCCGCCCGAGAGGCTGCCCGGGCTCATCCCGCCCACGTCGCCCCAGTGGGCGCGCACGACCGGAAAGACGAACAGCTCGCCATCAGGCCCGAAGAGCGGGTAGATCATCGCCACGTCGTTCAGGTGCGTGCCGCCCGTATACGGCTCGTTGTGCAGGAAGACGTCTCCCGGGTGGATATCGTCGCCGAACTTTTCGCGCACCGCCTTCATCGACCAGCTAATCGGCACGATGTGAAGCGGGTGATCCTGTCCCTTCGACATGGCAACGATCTGCGCGCGGCCGTCCATGAGGACGCAGGAGAAATCCTCGCCCTCGTAGAGGATGGACGAGTACGCCGTGCGCACGAGCGTCACGCGCATCTCGCGCACGATCGACACGAACGCCTCGCGTACGACCTCGAGGGTGATCGGGTCGATCACGCCGGCGTCTCCCGCTCGAAGCGCAGGTTGCCGTGCTCATCGACGATGCCGCGCCAGCCCGGCGGCACCACGGTGGTGGCGCCGAACTCCTCCACGATCGCCGGGCCGCGAAACGCGGCGTGCTCGGGCAGCCGCTCGCGCTCCCACACCGGACAGTCGTGGGCCGCGCCGTCGAACCAGACCCGACGCCGTTCCGCGAGCGCCGCGTCGATCGACGCCGCGGTGCTCCGGTACCTCTCGCGGGCCGGCTTCGGGACCAGCCCGTAGGCGGTGAGCCTGGCATTGACCAGCTCGATCGGCGCCTCGGCGTTCGCGTGTCCGTACGCCAGGAGGTGCTGGCGGTGGAAGTCGGCCTCGATGGCCGGGAGCCCTGGCCCGGCCGCGTCCGACTCGCCGAGCGCGACGTTCAGCTCGAAGGCCTGGCTCTTGTAGCGAAGATCGAGCGACCGAAGCAGCCTCTGCTGCGCGGGGTGGAAGCCTTCGAGCTCCAGCTGGTGTCGCGCGGCGCGCTCCATCTCGAGGAACAGCTCGCCGGCCGCCGTCAGGCACTCGCGGAGCGGCCCGACGCGCGTCCTGACGTCATCGTGCTTGATCTGTGATGCCAGAAGACCGAGCGCCGAGAAGTTGCCGGGATGCCGCGGCACGAGCACGCGAGGGATCCCGATCTCCTGAGCCAGCGCCAGGGCGTGCATCGGCCCGGCGCCGCCGAACGCGATCAGCGTGAAGTCGCGCGGATCGTGGCCGCGCTGGATCGAGATCTCGCGAATCGCGGAGGTCATACGCGCGACGGCGATCCGCGCGATGCCTTCGGCCAGCGCCTCGACGGTCAGCCCGCGCCCGAGCCGCGCACCGAGGTCGCCGAGGGCCCGGTGCGCTCGCTCGTGATCGATCGCGATGCTGCCGCCGAGCCGCCGGGTGGTTCCGATCCGACCTAGCACGACGTTGGCGTCGGTCACCGTCGGCTCGGTGGCGCCCAGTCCGTAGGCGGCGGGACCCGGCGTGGCGCCGGCGCTGCGCGGCCCGACCTGGAGGCTGCCATCCACGTCCACCCACGCGATCGAGCCGCCGCCGGCGCCGACGCTGTGCATGTCGAGCTGAGGTACCTTCACCGGGAACGCGCCGAGCATCCCGTCGGACGTGGTCAACGGCGCCAGGTCGCGCACGAGACACACGTCGGTCGACGTGCCGCCCATGTCGTAAGTGATGAAGTCGCGCACGCCGGCGGTCTCACCCACGAAGCACGCCTGGCTCACGCCCCCGGCGGGCCCGGAGAAGATCGTCTTGATCGGCAGGCGGCGTGCCGTTTCCGTCGTCATCATGCCGCCGCTCGACGCGACGGTGAGAACGCCATGGGCGTAGCCGGTAGCGCGCAGGCGCTCCTCGAGGCCGGCGAGGTAGCCGTCCATCAACGGCTGCAGATACGCGTTCAGCACCGTCGTCGAGAAACGCTCGAACTCGCGGTACTCGGCGACGACGTCGGCCGAGCAAGAGACCGGCGCGCCGGGATACCGGCCCTTGGCCGCGTCGGCGACAGCGCGCTCGTGAGCCGGATTCAGGTAGGCGTGCAGGAAGCAGACCGCGAGCGCCTCGGCCCCGGCGGCGGCCGCCGCGTCCAGGGCGCGCTCGACGCTCGTGGGATCGAGCGGCACCAGGACGGCACCATCGGCCGTCAGACGCTCGACGACCTCGAAGCGATGCTTTCGCTCGACGACGGGCTTGGGTCGTACGAAGGTCGGCACGAAGAGCGCCGGGATGTTGCGCTTGGTGCGCCCGATCTCGATCAGGTCGCGGAAGCCGGCGGTCGTCAGGATCGCCACGCGCGCGCCGCGCCGCTCGAGCACCGCGTTCGTGCCGACGGTCGTGCCGTGGACGAGCCGCCGCACGTCGCGTCCGGCGATACCCAGCGCCTGGAGCCCCGCCAGCACCGCGGTGCTCTCGTCGCGCGGCCTCGACGGCACCTTGGTGACGACGACGCGTCCGGTAGCCTCGTCGACCGCGGTCAGATCGGTGAAGGTACCGCCGACGTCGATCCCGACGATGAACATGTCGCGAGATGATAGCATCGGGGCAACGACGGGAGGCCGACCCATGGCGACGACGAGCGGCGACGCGATCAGGCACCTCTGGACGCACAAGACTCAGGACCATCCCTGGCTCGCCGACGAGGATCTCGTCATCGAGCGGGCGGAAGGCGTGTGGGTGTGGACCGAGCGCGGCAAGAAGCTGCTCGACGGGTTCGCCGGCCTCGCCGTGGTCAACGTCGGTCACGGGCGGCGGGAGATCGCCGAGGCCATCGCCGAGCAGACCGTACGGCTCGCGTACTATCCGACCACGCGGCAGTTCTCTAATCGCCCCGCCGCTCAGCTGGCGGCGAAGGTGGCGTCGCTGGCGCCCGGGGATCTCGACTATTCGTTCTTCGCGGTCAGCGGCGCCGAGGCGAACGAGCGCGCCATGCAGATGGCCCGCCACTACTGGCTCGCCTCGGGCAAGCCGAAGAAGCACAAGGTCATCTCGCTCCAGGGTGGCTACCATGGCGCCACGACCGGCACCTTCGCCGTGTGCGGGCTTCCTCACATGGTCGAGCCGTACACGACACTGCACGTGCCGGGATTCGCCAAGGTGACGCCGCCGTACCCGTACCGTGATCGGGGCAACGGCACCGACGAGGAGCTCGTCCAGCGCCGCGCGCGCGAGCTGCGCCAAGCCATCGTTGCCGAAGGGCCGGAGACGGTCTCCGCGGTGATCATGGAGCCGGTGATCTCGTCGGGTGGCTTCATCATGCCGCCGATCGGTTGGCTCCGCGCCGTTCGCTCCGTTTGCGACGAGCTCGACGTGCTGATGATCGCCGACGAGGTCATCACGGGCTTCGGCCGCACCGGCCGCTGGTTCGCCGTGGAGCACGACGGCGTCGTGCCCGATCTCATGACCGTCGCCAAGGGCATCACGTCGGGCTACATTCCGCTCTCCGCCGCCATCACCCGTCGGAGGCTGGCCGACGCGTTTCCTGATGACGCCAAGCAGGAGAACGTGCACCCCGGTACCTACGCCGGGCATCCCGTCGCCTGCGCGGCGGCGCTCGCGAACATCCAGATCATGGAGAAGGACAACCTCGTCGCGAACGCCGCGGCAATGGGCGAGCGCCTCAAGGACGGACTGCAGCAGGCGGTGGGCAAGAAGCGCATCGTCGGCGAGGTGCGCGGCCGCGGGCTCATGGTGTGTGCTGAGCTGGTGGCGCCCGACGGCTCGGGCCGACCGCTGGACCAGGACATGCTCACCCGGCTCGACCGCAAGGCGTGGACCCGGGGCGTGATCGTCTCCGCGCGCGGCCAGGTCGTACGGCTCGCGCCGCCCCTCTGCATCACGCGCGAGGAAGTCGACACGCTCGTCGATGTCGTGGCGGCGAGCATCGGCGAGCTGGAAGCCGAGCTGGTCTGAGGGGAACCGACGCGCGTGGATCAGGATCGCGACCGCATCCGCGACCTCAGCGCTCGGCTGCTGCGCCTGCACGGGCTCCTGCTCGATCGGGAGCGCCGCGCGTACGAAGACCGCCACGGCTCGGTTGCCTCGCGCGAGCTGCTCCACCTGGTGCTCTACGACGAGCAGTTCTCGTGGCTCAGGCTGCTCTCGGCGATGATCGCGAACCTTGACGCGCTCGTCGACGCGGACGAGCCGGTCATGCCCGAGAGCGTGCGGATCGCATTCCGTGAGGTGTACGGACTCTTGAAGTCGGGCGAGAACGGCGACTTCCGGGAGAAGTACGTCGTCGCGCTCCAGGAATCGCCCGACGTCATCATGGCGCACGCGGCGGTGAGTCGGGTGCTGACCGACTCGGGCGCGGGCCGGGACTAGAGTCGACGCATCGCCTGACGCGGCGCGATTTCCTCAACGGCGTCGCGCTCACCGTCGGCGGAGCGCTTGCCCCGCGCGCGGCGCTGGGGCTCCTGGCCGACGATGCCCCGTATCCGCCGGCCCTCACCGGTCTTCGCGGTAGCCACGACGGCTCATTCGAGGCGGCCCACGCGCTGCGCGAAGGGACGTTCTGGTCTAGCGCGGGCCCGGTCGTCGATCGCGGCGAGAGCTACGATCTGGTCGTCGTCGGCGCGGGCATCAGCGGGCTCGCCGCGGCGTGGTTCTTCCGCAAGGCCGCCGGACCGTTGGCGCGCATTCTGATCCTCGATAATCACGACGACTTCGGCGGCCACGCGCGGCGTAACGAGTTCAAGGCCGGCGGCCGTACGCTGATCGGCTACGGCGGCACGTTCGCGATCGACAGCCCGGCGCCTTACAGCGCCGTCGCGAGTGCGCTGGTGGCCGAGCTGGGCGTGCACGTCTCGCGCTGGGAAGGCATGTTCGAGCGCGGTCTCTACGCCGGACTCGGCATGGGCCCCGGCGTGTTCTTCGATCGCGAGACGTTCGGGGCCGACCGGTTTCTGCGCGCGCCGGAGGCGAGGGCCGGGGGCAACGCCGAATCGTGGGCCTCGTTCCTGGCGCAGGCCCCGCTGTCAGAGGCGGCCCGTCGCGATATCGGACGCCTCGCCACCGAATCGACCGACCATCTGCCGGGTCTCGACGACGGTGCGAAGAAGGCGCGTCTGGCCCGGATGAGCTACGCCGACTTCCTGGTGAAGAGCGCCGGCTGTCATCCCGACGTGCTGCCGTTCTTCCAGGCGCGCCCGCATTCGCTCTACGGTCTCGGCATCGACGCGGTCTCGGCGCTCGACGCGTGGGGCCTCGGCCTGCCCGGGTTCGCGGGAATGAATCTCGCGCCGACCGCCGGTCCGGGCATGGGGCTCGACGCGCGCCCCGGCCCGCGCTCGCCGTTCTTGCACTTTCCCGACGGCAACGCGACGCTGGCCCGGCTGCTCGTGGGGCGCCTGATTTCGCGCGCCGTCCCCGGGCGCGGGGTCGACCAGGTCGTGACCGCGCGTGTGGATTACGCGCGACTCGACGAGCCCGGGCCCGCGCGACTACGTCTCGGCAGCACGGTCGTCCGCGTACGCCACTCCGATGACACCGGAGAGGTCGAGGTGAGCTACGCGCGCGGTCGCGGGCTGGAACGCGTGCTCGCCAAGAGGTGCGTGCTCGCCTGCTGGAGCACGATGATCCCGTACATCTGCCCCGAGCTACCCGGGGCGCAGCGTGAGGCGCTCGCTTACGCGATCAAAGTCCCCATCGTCTACACGAACGTCGCGCTGCGCCGCTGGACCAGCTTCCAGTCGCTCGGGGTGAGCCGCGCTCACTGCCCCGGCAGCTTTCACACGTCCGTCGAGCTGGACCTGCCGGTTCGCATCGGAAGCTACCGGCCGTCGCGGCGGCCCGACGAACCGATCGTGGTCCACATGATGCGCACGCCGTGCCGGCCCGGCCTGCCCGGGCGCGAGCAGCACCGAGAGGGCCGGCGCGAGCTCCTCACGATGGCGTTCGAGGCATTTGAGCGTAACGTGCGGGAGCAGCTGACGCGCATGCTAGGCCCCGCCGGCTTCGACCCGGCGCGCGACATGCTGGCCCTCACCGTAAATCGCTGGCCCCACGGCTACGCCTACCAGTACAACTCGCTGTGGGATCCGTTCTGGATCGACGGCGGCCCGCTACCCTGCGTGGCGGCGCGCCGTCCGTTCGGCCGCATCGCGATCGCCAACGCCGACGCGGCGGCCTACGCCTACACCGACGCGGCGATCGACCAGGCCCACCGCGCCGTCGGCGAGCTGATCAGGCCGAAGTAGATCGTTGGGCGGTCCTAGCTCGAGCTCCAGGCGAACGGCGCGAAGTGGCCGTTGTTCCGGCCCGACGTGTCATCCCAATCGATGCCGAAGGCGTGCATGTGGCTGCGCGAGGCTTTCGCGAGGGCCAGCCGCTGGGCCGCCGGGTGGCCGACGTTGTCGAGATAGATCGGCTCGTTCTGCTTGGCGCCCGCGATCCCCTCGACGGCGATGTCGAGCACGCCCGGAATGGAGACCGAGCGGCGCATCCCGCTCGACTCGATCCTGATCGGCTTCGCCTGGGCGCCCTCGAAGTGGCTGATCAGCGGGCCCAGCGCCGCCATCGGGCCGCCATCCTGGCCGCTCGCGATGGCCGTGAGGGCATTGCGCTGCTCGGCGGAGGCGCGCTCGTCGAGAATGAGCCCGACCGTCCAGTCGCCCTGGACCATCGGGCCGGGCGTCCGCAGCAGCACCGCGAAGCTCAGCCCGTCGAGCCTCGTGCTGCCGTGCAGGCCTTGCCCGACTCGGAACACAAGGCCGGCCGCGCAGTAGCCCTTGGTCGGGCGTGCGGCCAGACCAGAGGTCGGGCACGGGCACACCGAGTCGCAGCTACAGGCCTCGAAGTATTCACCGCTGATCTGCCACCGAACGTTCGCCATGATGAATCTCCTTCAATCTATGGGCGCGCCTCGGCCGGCGGGGCCCCAGCCCCGCGACGGCCTGTAGCGCGCACATCCACGCGACGACGATCGTCGCCGAGACGTCACATCGAGCTGCCCGAGCCCCGCAGCGCGGTCGCAAGGTCCGGCCGCACGGCGACGGCGATTCCCATCAGTATCAGTATCGCCCCGATCACGTACGCGACGCGCTCGCCCCACGGCACGAGCTTCTCCGCGGCCACGACCGCGGCGACGAGTAGGACCCAAGGAAGACCCATCGCACCGGCCACGACCAGAACGACCATGAGCGCCCAGCAGCAGCCCAGACAGTACAGGGCGTGCGCCCAGCCCATCTCCAGACCTCCGCGCCAGCCCGGGCGCCAGTGACCGAAGAGGAAGCCGAGCGGGCTGCGGCAGTGTCGCAGACACCTCTGCTTGAGCGGCGAGACCTGGAAGAGCCCGGCGACCACGAGTGCTCCGGCGACCCCATACGCCAGAGCTTTCTGGGTGAGGGCACCGAGTGCCACGCTGCCCAGGTAGATCGGAACACCCGTCAAGGCCCAGAGGCCGAGATAGGTTGACGTGAACAGCGCTACCGCCACGACCCGCGCGCCGCGACTCGCGTTCCGTTGCGTCGCGGCGTAGAGCCCGATCATCGGCAGGGCGCTCGGGAGCATCATCGCCGCCATCATGATCGTCCACGCCACCACGTAGGCCACGCCTTCGGCGACGGTAGGCGCCATCACCATGCCCATACCGGCCATGTCGTCGGCGCCCATCGGTACGAGTAGAACGCGCGCCCACGCGGCCACCGCGAGCAGCAGGAGCACCACGGAAGTCAAGACGGCGGCGCGATCGCGCCCGGTCAACGCGGTCGCGTCGGGAACCGGCTCTCGAGGTGCTCCGGTGGCCATCGCGGTCACTCTATCCAGCGCCCCGAGGCAAGTCCAGCCCTCAGCCCACTCTGGAACGGACGAACTTGCCGATGACGCCGACGGCTTGCTCGGCCTCGTCCAGCATCGGCAGGAACCAGTGCCAGACGTGGATCATCGCCGGCCACTCCTCGACCGTCGCGTCGACACCCGCGGTGCGTGCTCGCGCGCCGAGACCGAGCGCGTCGTCGAGCAGCACCTCTTCGCTCCCAACCTGAACGAGCAGCGGCGGCAGGTCGCGAAGATCAGCATAGAGGGGCGAGGCGAGCGGCGCCTTGCGATCGCCGTCCCGGCCCACATAGGCTTCGGCGAGCGCGGTGATGAGGTCGGGAGCAACGATCGGATCGCTGGCGGCCTTCGTCGAGTAGCTCTGGCCGCTGCACGTCAGATCGACCCACGGCGAGATGCAGACACCGGCGGCCGGTCGCGGGATCCCGCGATCACGCAGCGCCAGCAGCGTGGCGACCGTGAGACCGCCTCCAGCCGAATCTCCGGCCACCACGATACGACCCGCCGCGATTCCCTGTCCGAGCAGCCACCGGTACGCGGCGATCGCGTCCTCCAGCGCCGCCGGAAATGGATTCTCGGGCGCGAGGCGATAGTCGAGCACCAGCGCGCGGGCGCCGGCCGCGCGCGCGATCGCCGCCGCCAGATGCCGGTGCGAGCGCGGCGAGCCGATGACGTAACCGCCGCCGTGCAGATACAGCACGACGGTGTCGGCGGCAACGTCGGGAGGCGTGAGCCATTCGGCTGGACGATCCGGCGCGGTCACCTGCTCGATCTTCACGTCGGCCGGAGTCGGGAAAACCCGCTCGGCACGGTCGTACTGCGCCCGGCGCTGCTCGATGGTGAGCGCGTTCGCCGGCGGCAGCTTCGCCAGGTGTCCGCGCACGACTTGAATGCCCCGAGTCGTCACGATGTCCTCCTCAGATGAATGGCTACTGCAGCCAGCCCTGCTCGCGGTAATAGCGCTCGGCCCCGGGATGGAGCGCGAGCCCGAGGTGGAGCCAGCCCTTCGCCGGATCGTAGTCGGCAAGGCTCGGATGGAGCTTCCGCACACGGTCCACGTTGTCGTTGATCGTCTTGGTGATGATGTACGCGAGATCGTCGTTCATCGTCGCGGAGACGATGATAGTCGTGCCGATCGTCGCCGCACTCACGCTCTCGGTGCCGCCGACGGCTTTGGGGTAGGTTCCGCCCGGAATCGCGCCCGCGCCGAGGCCGAATCCCGTGAGGTGCTCGAGCAGCTGCGGCGAGCACGGCAACAGCGTCAGCTTCCTCGCCTGGGAGGCCGCCGTGACCGCTTCGGCCGGCAGCGCGAGGATGGCGAAGACACCGTCCACCTTGCGCCCCTTGAACATGGCCAGCTCGTCGGCGTACGACCCGCGCAGAAGGCGGGCGCCCGCTTCCTCCCATGACTTGTAGCAGTCGCCGATCCGGCCGGTCGAGCAGAGCCCGTAGAACGTCATGATCCTTTCCAGTACCCAGATATCGGAGGTGCCCGGCTTCGGAATGGCCAGGCGAATCGGTTTCTTTCCGCGGAAGATTTCTTCCAGGGTCAGCTTCGCGAGTGCCGAGTCGGCCGCCACGTAGAAGTGCAGGACGTTGGGGCTCATGTTCCCGGCGAGCGCGCGGATGCTTTCCATCTTGCGCCGGTATGGGTCCTGGCCTTGCAGCGCCGCTCCCAGCAGCGGCGGCAGCCCCAGTCCGATCGCGGCGTCGCCCTTGTCGACGAGCACCGGGTTCTGCGCGCCGCCGCCCGGAATCACCCGGATGGTGAGGTTCGCCTTCTCGCGGAGCAGCGCGGCCAGGCCGCTCGAGATGTCGAACCAGCCGCCGCCCAGGGCACCGGCTGTCCACGTGATCGCTTGCCAGCTGCCGGCTTGCTGGGCGAGCGCCGTGCCCGTGAGGAGAGCGAGCAAAGCCGCGGCCAGCCCGAGCGTCCCGTGGCGTCTCATGGCGCCCGAACAGTCTAAGCCACCACGCCACCGGGCGGAGACCAACGTAAAATAGGGCCCGTGATCACGGCCGCCATGCTTGCGCTCGCTCTCCTGCTGGCGGCGTGCTCCTCCTCGAGTCCCGTCGGCGTCGCGCGAGTCGATCCGAGCGCCGTGCACGAGCGCCTGACGCGAAGCGCGCTCTCGACGAAGGAGCTCAGCAGGCCGAGCTACAACGTCCTGCTCGAGGCCGATCTGGACCAGCTCTACGCCGACGATGCGGAGAAGGCGCTGGAGCGGCTGCACGACCTGGCGGTCTCGGGCTCGGGCGGCCCGCGCCAGCTCTTCGCGGCCGCTGAGGCGTCCTTCCTTCACGCCGAGCGCACGGGCAAGCGCCAGTACTTCCTGGCGGCGGCGCTCTATGCCTGGGCCTATCTCTTTCCCGAGGATCACAGCGAGGCGCCGAGCCCCTTCGATCCGCGGTTCCGGCTCGCGGCGAACCTCTACAACCGCGGTCTCACGTCGACGCTCGAGGGAAGCAAGGACGGACAGGTCGTGGTGAGCGGCGGCACCCTCGACCTGCCGTTCGGGCAGCTGGAAGTGACGTTCGACGACACGCAGCTCACCTGGCAGAACCGCCGGATGACCGCGTTCGCGCCCATCGCCGAGTACCGGGTGTTCGGTCTGCAGGCCCACTATCGTGAGTCGGGAATCGGCGCGCCGCTGGCCGCCTCGCTCGGCACCGAGTCGGAGGAAGGCAAGCCCGGCGACCTGCTGCGCGCGGAGCTGACGCTCCCGGTGACGGTGTTGCTCCGATCACCGCGCTCGCGCACCGCGCTCGCCTGGCCGCCGCTCGAAGCCACGCTCGAGGTGCATGCTCCCGACACGACCGAGGTGATCGAGATCGCGGGCCGTCAGGTTCCGCTCGAGAACGAGCCGACGGCCGTGCTCGCCTACTCGCTCAACGACTCGCCGATCTGGCAGCAGGAGTATCTGCGCTTCTTCCAGGCGATGCCGTACGCGCACGGCGAGCAGTCGGAGCTCTACGCGTCCGTGCCGCACCGCCGCGGACGCATTCCGGTGGTATTCGTGCACGGCACCGCCTCCTCGTTCGGCCGGTGGTCGGAGATGTACAACCGTCTGGCGGCCGACTCGCGCGTGCGCGCGCGGTACGAGTTCTGGTTCTTCTCGTACGACTCCGGGGCGCCCATCATCTGGTCCTCGATGCTCCTGCGCGAGTCGCTCAAGCGCGCCGTGAAGCTGCTCGATCCCCAGGAGGCCGATCCGGGGCTCCGCCAGATGGTGGTGATCGGACACAGCCAGGGTGGGCTCCTCACCAAGATGACCGCGATCGACAGCGGGTCCTTGTTCTGGGATGAGGTCTTCAAGCGGCCGCCGGAGGAGCTCGACGTGTCACCCGAGACCCGCGACCTGGTCCAGAAAACGCTGTTCGTGACGCCGCTGCCGTTCGTCAAGCGGGTGATCTTCCTGGCGACGCCGCACCACGGGAGCACGCTCACCGTGGGCTGGCTCGCGGAGTGGGTCGCGGAAAAGCTTCGAGGCTTCGTCAAGGCTCCGTTTGCCTTGACCCGCGTGCTGAAGGAGCTCGCGACGGACCGGGACGCGATGGTTCGCTCGAGCGCCAGCGTGGGGCCGGGCATGTCGAACAGCCTCGACAACATGAATCCGCGCAATAAGTTTCTCCAGACGCTCGCGGCGATTCCGATCGCTCCTGGGGTGGCCGCCAACTCGATCATTTCGGTCAAGGGATCGGGTCCGGTCGAGCAGGGCGGCGACGGCGTCGTCAACTACACCAGCGCGCACATCGAGGGCGTGGAGTCGGAGCTGGTCGTCGAGTCGAGTCACTCGCTCCAGGACAAGCCCGAGACCGTCGAGGAGG
>DASRIY010000200.1:0-4702 GCA_035649755.1 Candidatus Methylomirabilota bacterium | reverse complement strand
CCGGTCGCCGGTATGGGGCTCGACGAGTCGCAGCGGATGATTCGCTTCCTCGCGACGCTCAAGGGGCGGGTCACCATCGTCCTGGTCGAGCACGACATGGACGCCGTCTTCACGCTCGCCGACCGCATCTCCGTCATGGTCTACGGCCGGATCATCGCGACCGGGACGCCCGCGGAAGTGCGGGGCAACGCAGAGGTGCGGCGCGCCTATCTGGGCGAGGACGCATGCTGACGGTCGACGCGCTCGAGACCGCGTACGGCGTGAGCCAGGTGCTCTTCGGCGTGAGCTTCGCGGTCGCGCCGGGGCAGGTGGTGACGCTCCTCGGGCGGAACGGGATGGGCAAGACCACGACCGTTCGCTCGATCATGGGCATCGCGCGGCCCCGGGCCGGCGCGATCCACTTCGAGGGCCGGCCGATCCACGGGCTGCCGCCATACCGCGTGGCACAGGCCGGCGTGGGCCTGGTTCCCGAGGGCCGTCAGATCTTTCCCAATCTCACGGTGAGGGAGAACCTGGTCGCGATGGCCGCCAACCGCGGCGGAAGCCGCGAGCCGTGGCGCGTCGAGATGGTCTTCGAGCTGTTTCCGCAGCTGGCCGCGCGCGCGCGGAGCCTCGGCGGCGCGCTCTCCGGCGGCGAGCAGCAGATGCTGGCGATCGGGCGCGCGCTGATGACGAATCCACGATTGCTCATCCTCGACGAGGCGACCGAAGGGCTGGCGCCGCTCGTCCGCGCCGAGATCTGGCGCTGCGTCGAGGGCCTCAAGGCGCGCGGCCAGTCTATCTTGTTGATCGACAAGGACGTACGTACGCTCACCCGCATCGCGGACGCTCACTACATCCTCGAAAAGGGCCGGATCGTGTGGACGGGAACCTCGGCCGAGCTCGGCGCTCAGGCAGACATTCAGCACCGATACCTCGGCGTGTGAGAGACTGCACGCCGTGAGCTGGATCGACCGCGCGTTTCCGACCACCGCCACACCGAGCGACCTGGTGGGGCGGGTCCTCGGGCTCAATCCTGGAATGATGACCGGCCCTGGCACCAATACTTATCTGGTCGGGCGCCGCGATCCGATCCTCATCGACACCGGCGCGGGCGTCGCCGACTACCCGGCGCTGCTCGCGCGGTACCTGGCCGAGCGCGGCTGGTCTCAGCCCTCACGCGTCATCCTCACGCACCGTCACGCCGACCACCTCGGCGGCGTCTCGCAGCTCCGGGCGCGCTTTCGCGGGATCCACGTCGCCAAGATGCTCCACCGCGACCCGGCGCTTCCAGAAGCGATCCACGACCTGCGCGACGGCCAGAAGATCGAAGGCGACGGCTGCACGCTCATCGCGATCTACACGCCCGGCCACGCCTCCGACCACCTCTGCTACTACCTGGCAGAGGAGAAGGCCCTCTTCACCGGCGACGTGGTGCTGGCCGGCTCGACGACGGTCATCCCCGCCGGCGACGGCGACCTGCTCGACTACATGAATTCGCTCAAGCGGCTGCAGGGGCTGGAAGTGCGGAGAATCTATCCGGCCCACGGCCCCGTCATCGAGGACGGCCCGGCCCGGATCCAGGAGTACATCGACCATCGCCTGATGCGCGAGCGCCAGATCCTCCAGGCGCTGGGCGACGGCCTCGCCACCATCCCGGTGATGGTCGAGAAGATCTACGCCGAGGTGCCGAAGACGCTCCACGCGATGGCCGCGCAGTCGGTGGAGTCGCATCTGAAGAAGCTCGCCCGCGAGGGGCGCGTGCTCGAGAGCGTCGTGCGGGACGCGCCGTCCCGCTGGCTCCTGGTCCGCTAGCCCGTCGCGCGCTCGCGCGCCCGCTCGACCAACGCGCGGAACAGATTGCGGGCAGTCGGATCGTGGCCGACCAGCTCTTCCGGGTGCCACTGCACGCCGACGACGAAGCGCGCATCGCCGACCAGCTCCACGCCCTCGACGATCGAGTCCGGCGCCCAGGCCACGTCCTTCAAGCCGCGGCCCAGACGGTGAATCGCCTGGTGGTGAAAGCTGTTCACGTCCACTTCGAGCGCGCCAAGGATCCCGGCGAGCCGGGAGCCGTCGCGCACCTTCACCTGATGCACCGCCGTGCTCCGTGACTGGCCCTGGAGCCCGGCCTGACTGTGGTCGAGCGGCGAGCCAGGCTCGCTCGGAATGTCCTGATGGAGGCTCCCGCCGAGGGCCACGTTGAGCACCTGCAGACCGCGGCAGACGGCGAGCAGGGGAGTGCCGGTCTCGATCGCCCAGCGCGTCAGCTCGATCTCGAGCCCGTCGCGCGCCACGGAGACGTCGGCGGTGGTGGGGTGGGGCGCCTCGCCGAACCGCGCCGGATCGACGTCGCCGCCTCCCGTCAGCAGGACGCCTTGCAGCCGCTTCAGGAGCTCGGCACGGGCCGAGGACTCGAGCTGGGGCGGTAGAAGGACGGGAACGCCGCCGGCCTGCTGGACCGCACCGAGGTACGCCGCGTTGACGTAGGCGCGTTCCGGATATCGGTCGACGGTGACGGAAGTGGACACGCCGATGAGCGGATTCACAGGCTCAAGCGTAGCATGGTGCCCCTTGGCGGGTGGCCCCCCCGCGAGTATGATTGCCGGCATGAGCCTAGACTCCGTCAGCTCCCAGCAAAAAGCGCCTGCTCACACCCCCACCGCCACGGCCCAGGTGATCGGCACTCGCTGGGCGGTGGCCGCCGGCCACACGCTCGCGTCCGAAGCCGCGGCGCGCGTGCTTGGGGCCGGTGGCAACGCGATCGATGCCGGCGTCGCCGCGGGGATGACCCTGGGCGTCGTCCATTGCGACATGGTCAGCGTCGCGGGCGTCGCGCCGATCCTCGTGCACGTCGCGCGAACCGGCGAGACGTGGCAGGTCTCGGGCGTCGGGCCGTATCCGCGCGCGAGCTCGGTCGCGTACTTCCGCGAGCGGCACGGCAACCAGATCGCGCCGGGCCTGGCGCGCACCGTCGTGCCCGCGGCGCCGGACGCCTGGTGCACGGCCCTCGCGCGCTGGGGCACCATGTCCTTCGCCGAGGTTGCCACGGCGGCCACGGAGCATGCGGAGCGCGGGTTCGCGATCTCGCAGTTCACCGCCTATCAGATGGGCTCGAACGCCGACAAGTACCGCCGGTGGCCGTCGTCCACCGCGCTCTACCTGCGCGACGGGCGCGCGCTTCGCACCGGTGAGGTGCTCGTACAGCGCGAGCTGGGCGAGACGCTCCGGCGCATGGCGCGCGCTGAAGCCAAGGCGGGCGGCAGCCGCGAGGCCGGCATTCGCGCCGCGCGGGACGAGTTCTACAAGGGCGAGACCGCAAAGCGCATCGCCGAGTTCCACCGCGCCGAGGGCGGGCCGCTGGCGCTCAGCGACCTCGCCGAGTTCAGCGTGGAAGTCGCTCCCGCGCTGAAGACCACCTTCGGTGCCTACGAAGTCGCCGCGTGCGGCTTCTGGTGTCAGGGGCCGTCGCTGCTCCAGATGCTCAACCTCCTGGACGGCGTCGACCTCAAGGCGCTCGGGCACAACTCGCCCGCGTATCTGCATCGCATCATCGAGACGATCAAGCTTGCCTTCGCCGATCGCGACGCCTACTACGGCGATCCGCACTTCGTGAAGATCCCCGACGGGCTGCTCTCGAAGGCGTACGCGGCCGCGCGTCAGCGGCTGGTCAAGGAACGGGCGTGGCCGCAGCTGCCGCCTCCGGGCGATCCCGACCGGCTCGACGCCGTCCGCAATCTCGAGGCCGCGCTTCCGCTGGCCGGCGGCTCTCACCCGGCTCCCGGCGCCGAGACCGACGCGCTCGACACGAGCTACGTCTCGGTCGTGGACGAGGCGGGCAACGGGTTCTCGGCCACGCCGAGCGATCCGAACGTCGACTCGCCGGTGGTCACGGGCGTCGGCTGCGTCGTGTCGCCGCGCGGCTCGCAGGGCTGGCTCGACCCGGAGCATCCGAGCGTGGTCGCCCCCGGCAAGCGGCCGCGCCTCACGCCGGCGCCGGCCATGGCGTTCACCGGCGGCCGCCTGCTCATGCCGTTCGGCACGCCCGGCGGCGACGTGCAGCAGCAGGCGATGCTCCAGGTGTTCCTGAACACCACCGTGTTCGGCATGGATCCGCAGGTCGCCATCGAGGCGCCGCGTGTCGCGTCGCGCAGCCATCCCGACTCGTTCTGGCCGCACGCGGTCGCGCCGGGCAAGATGGAGGCCGAGCGGCGCATTCCGCGTGAGACGCTCGACGCGCTGTCGGCCATGGGCCACAGCGTGGCGGAATGGCCGGAATGGGAGTGGCGGGCGGGCGCGGTGTGCGCTGTCAAGGTCGGAGCGGAGGGGACCCGGTGGGCCGGGGCCGATCCGCGTCGCGGCTGCCACGCTATCGCGCGGTAGCTCCACGACCCAGCCCGAGACGGTCGCCGCGGTGCGGCGCCTGAAGCGCGTCGGCCGCGGGGCGATCCGGCACGCCGGCTTCGCTCTCGCCGTGGCCGCGCTCGTGGCGGCGCACGCCACGCCCCTCCGCGCCGCCGCTGCCCCTCGCGCCGAGCGTCCCGTCTATCATGTCGGCGACAAGTGGCCCCGCACCGACGGCGCCTGGGAGCTCACGCGCATCGAGAAGGACGGGTACGTCTTCTCGGCGGGCGGGGACAAGGAATTCCACCTCACGAAGGATCTCGGCGTCACGAAGATCGTGCTCGACGGACGGACCGAGCTCGATATCGATTCGCCGCCG
>DASRIY010000199.1:0-2620 GCA_035649755.1 Candidatus Methylomirabilota bacterium | reverse complement strand
TGCTCCCGCCGATGAAGATCGCGCGCGGCGGCGAGGAGGAGGCGCTGGCGACCTGGGTCGCCACGCTCGAGTCGATCGTGGCCGAGAAGCCGACGCAGTGGTTCAACTTCTTCGACGTGTGGAACCCCTTCGGGCCGTGAGCGAGGTCGTCGAGCTCGCCGAGGCCGAGCGGCGATCGCGCGAGCTGGCCGCGATCCTTCCGGCCCGCATCAGCCCGCCGTTCACGGGCACGTTCATCAGGTCGGCGACCCTCTACGACGAATACGTCCTGCGCCTGACGCTCGGGATCTTTCGCACGACCGGTCTGGCGAAGGCGGCCGAGACACCCGGCACCACCGACGAGCTCATCGCGCGCGTCGGGTTCGAGCCCAATCGCGCCCGCGTGGCCGTCGACTGGATCCTGCGTCGCCTGAGCCACCGCGGCATCGTGGAGCACATCGAGTCGGACGCGGGGGCGCGCTTCAGAGCTCGCGCTCCGCTCCCAGAGCTCGATCCGGCGGAGATCCTCGAGGCTCAACGGCGGCAGGACGGCTCGTGGCAGGCGTCGTACACCCTGGCGGAGACGGTCGCTCAGGACTATCCCATCTTCCTGCGCGGCGAGCGCACCGGCGAGGAGATCCTGTTCTCGCCGAGTCGGCTTCGTCTGTGGGTGAACTTCTTCTCGAACGACAACGGCCTCTACGTCGTGAACAACCTGGTCGGCGCCGGCGCCGTGCTCGATTTAGTGCCGCCGGGACCGTTTGCGGTCATGGAGCTCGGCGGCGGCCTGGGCAGCGGGGCCGCGGCGCTGCTGGACGAGCTCCGGCGATCGGGCCGCTGGCAGGACATTCGCGAGTACCGCTTCACCGAGCTCGTGCCGTTCTTCCTGCGGCGGGGTCAGCAGGCCCTGGAGGCGCGCTTCCCGGACTCGGGGTTTCTGAGGTTCGGCGGGCTGGACATGAACCGCGCCTTCGCCGAGCAAGGGGTGGCGCCGGGGAGCGTCTCGCTGGTCTACGCGGTCAACACGCTGCACGTTGCCCGCGATCTGGACTTCACGCTTCGCGAGATCTTCGGGGCACTGGCCCCGGGCGGACGGCTGGTCGTCTCCGAGTGCATCCGCACCGCGCCGGCGCAGGCGATCTACATCGAGTTCATCTTCAACTTGATGGAGACGTTTCGTTCACCAGTGCTGCATCCGACCTATCGGCCCAACGGCGGCTTCCTCGCGCCCGAGGAATGGCAGGGCGCGATGGAAGCCGCCGGGTTCGTCGACATCCGGATGCTCCCGGACATCCCAAACCTGAGAACTCGATACCCGCACTTCCAGGTCGGCGCGATTGGGGCGGTGCGAGGGTCTTAGGGGGCCGCATGGTGGTGCATCGGTTTGAAATCGGCGGTAGGCGCGAGGCCGTCACTCGATCACGCGGTCGGCGCGTGCGAGCACTGATGGCGGGATCGTCAGGCCGATCGACTTCGCGGCCTTGAGATTGATCAGGAGCTCGAACTTCGTGGGCTGCTCGACGGGCAGGTCCGCGGGTTTGGCGCCCTTCAAGATCTTGTCGACGAAGACCGCCGCGCGGCGCCAGATGTCGTCGATATCCGCGCCATAGCCGATCAGCCCGCCGGCCTCGATCTGCGGACGGAATGCATACATGGCCGGGAGGCGGTTCCTAGCCGCCAGCTCCGCGATTCGCCGCGTTCGCGCGTAGAGGAGACCGCCCGCGAACACGAGGAGCGCGCCGGCCCGTGCTCCAGTCGCCGTTTTGAACGCGGCTTCGAGCTCCCCCGCATCTCGAACCTCGACCGACAGGAGTTTCCACCCCCGCTCGCGGGCGGCAGCTTCGGCCGCCAGCCAATTTCGACGACTGGTCGGCTCCCAGAGGACCGCCACTAACGTTGCCCCGGGGACGAGCTCCTTGAGCAGTTCCAGGCGCTTCGCGCTCGTGTCAAACGACTGATTGCTCAGCCCCGTGAAGTTTCCGCCTGGGCGCCCGAGGCTCTGGGCGAGCCCCTGACCCACAGGGTCTTCGCCGCCGCCCATGACGATGGGAACCGTCGACGTTGCCTGTTTGAGTGCGGGCAGCGCTGGGCCTGAGGCGACGATCACGTCAACCTGAAGACGGACCAGCTCGGCGGCCAGGTCTGGGTAGCGGTCGGGCCCGCTTTCGGCCCCGCGCGGCTCGGTCACGAAGTGCTCGCCATACACGTAGCCGAGCTCGCGCAAGCCACGCAGGAAAGCGCCGAGAGTTGAGTGCCGGGGCTCGGGCCCGACCAAGTCGGAGGTCGTCGCCCCAACGCTGAGGATTCCGATTCGATAAACCTTGCGTGCGGGCTGAGCTCGGGCGCCTGCCGGCGCGGCGAGTAGGCTTATGCTCACCGTGCCGACGAACGTGCGGCGGCTGATCATGGGAGCATGATCATAGCAGCCGGCGCCTGACCGGCTACTCGGCGAGCCCCGCGATTTCCTCCGCGCTCTACACGTGATCGCCGGGGCCGTCGGTTCAACCCATGCGGTAGGCTAGGCGGCCAGAGCTAACGTCCCCTCGAACCTGATGGTCAGGTCAGGCAGGGCACTCGGGGGTGCTTGGGGGGCCCTTCGAGGCCACTCATCTAGATAGTCTGTCGCATCGCGGTGCGCGCC
>DASRIY010000198.1:0-37265 GCA_035649755.1 Candidatus Methylomirabilota bacterium | reverse complement strand
CACCGGCCTTGGCGTTGAAGCTGCTCGCCCACCGCTGGGCGCCGAGCAACGCGATCTCGCGCGCGCGCGCGTCGCGCAGGAGCACCGCTCCCAGCAGCGCACCGTAGTAGAAGAGGAAGCCCCGGAAAACGGTGTCGGAGGCGGCGCGCGGCGTGAGCTTCTCCGCCCACGTCAGCGCCCAGCGGCGATAGCGGACATCCGCGGTCGACGCGGCCGCCAGCCAGCACATGCCGCTCCAGAAGCCGCCCGTCCAGTCGCCCTCGGGCGACGTCGTCCAGCGGCCGGTGACCGGATCACCGTAGTGCGGGAAGCCGTCCCGCACCGATACGGCCGTGTCATCCACGCGGCGCATGAGCCGGGTGAGCGCGTCCTGCCAGACGTCGCCCGCGCTCACCGTCGCACCACGCGGTCCGTCTTCGCGGGCTCGTAGCGCCCCCGGCGAGCGAGGGCGAAGAGCACGCGCCAGGCGCCCCGCGTGGCGAGCAGCCAGTAGGTCTGACAGCGGAACGTTCCCCAGAACTTCGCCGAGAGCGACGTGCGGGCCACGCTCACGGGCCGGGGAAACCACGGCGTGAGGCTTTCGATGAGCTCCTGGGTGACGATGCCGCCCACCCAGATGGTGAGGCCGAGCGAGATCGACGGAAACGCGATGCCGAGCACGAACAGGACGGGATGGTCGGCGAAGCGGTACGCGAGGTGCCAGCCGAGGAAGCCGACCACCGGGTAGACGACGGCCGCGATCGGCCACTCGATCATCTTGTTGCCGACATGCCGGCAGAGCTGGGCGAGGTTGAAGGCGGACCGCCGCGCGTGCCACACACGCCGGAGGAAGCTCACGTCATCCAGCACGCCCTTGTACCAGCGCGCGTTCTGGCGAACCATCTTCTCGGTGGACTCGGGTAGATCCACGAGCTCCAGGAGCGGCAGGGGCGCCATGATGACCCCGGCCGCGCCGAGAGCGTAGCCGAGCGTCGAGTCCTCGGTGGCGCCCGACGTCGGAAAGCCACCGACGGCCTGCAGCGTGTCGAGCCGAACGAACTGGTTGTGGCCGAGGCAGATCTGCGACCGGCGGAAGCAGAACTCGAAGAGCGGCCGCAGCCACGCGCCCAGTCGCGGCGCCCACGCGCGGAAGCGCGCGAAGAGCGCGATCCGCTTCGGCTCGTTGATGAGCCGCGCGATCGAGACGCGGATGAAGATCGACGACTGCTGCACGGCGCACACACGGCCCCGGACGTCGAGCCGGTCGAAGTTGGCGAGCGAGAGCGTCACGCCCTGATAGGCGAGGCGTCCGCGGTGGCGCGCGAGATCGGCGGCGATCCATCGGTAGACGTCCGGATCGGGGATCGAGTCGGCGTCGCTCAGACCGATCCAGACGCGCGCCGGATCGTAGCGGAGGTCGAGCAGGGGCTTGAGCACCTCGGGCCGGAGAGCCCAGTTGAGCTGGTGGGCTTTTCGCCCCTCGCCCGGCATCGAAACGAGCGAGAGCATCTTCTGCTGCCAGGGCGGGAGCCCCTCGCGGAAGCGGCGGACGATCTCGGCAGTCGACACTTCCAACGTCGGATGCGGCGCTCGATCTTCCGCCTCGCGCGTGGCCACCACGACGTGCAGCCTGGCGTGCGGATAGCGCGAGTCGAGCAGCGCGCGCAGGGTCGCGGCGATGTCGGGCTCCTGCCACGCCGGCACCAGGTGCACGAACACGGGCGCGGCCGGATCCTTCTCGAGCGCGGCCTCGTCGGGCAGCGCCGCGCGGGCGGCGTACGCCTCCTCGACGAAGCGGCACGTGGTGAGCATGCCCTTCCAGTCGAGCAGGAGCTTGAAGGCGGCGCGGCCGTTGACGAAGAGCGCGACCCAGAAGAGCCCGAACCAGAACCAGCCGGTACCCCAGAGCCAGGTCCAGAACGCGTCCACGACCGGTTCAGCGAGCGCCGGCGGCGCCCTGCGACGGAAATTTCAGGACCGTCTCGCCTTCGCGGACCATGCCCATCTCTTCGCGCGCGAGCTTCTCGATGTAGAGCGGATCGTTGCGCAGCCGCTCGACCGTCTTGGCGAGGTCGGCCTGCTGCCCGCGCAGCGTCGTCAGCTCGCGCTCGACCGCTCGCATGTCATGCCGCATGTGCCAGGCGCGCACCGACTCCTTCACGCCGAAGACCGCGAGCACCACCGCCAGCACGATCATGGCGACGATGCCGAGGCGGCGCGGGCTCAACCCCTCAATCCGTAGGCGCGCCTCGGCCGGCGGAGCCCCAGCCCCGCGACGGCCTGCGGCGCGCACTTCCTCCGCGGGCCGGCGGGCTCTCACCGGGCGACGCGCGTGTAGAGGGAGCGCCCCGGCCACGAGGCGGCGTTCCCGAGCTCCTCCTCGATGCGCAGGAGCTGGTTGTACTTCGCGGTCCGCTCGCCGCGGGCGACCGAGCCGGTCTTGATCTGGCCGGCGTTCACGGCCACCGCGAGGTCGGCGACGAACGTGTCCTCGGTCTCGCCGGACCGGTGGGAGATGACCGTCCCGTAGCCGGCCCGCTTGGCGAGCTCGATGGCCTGGAGCGTCTCGGTGAGCGTGCCGACCTGGTTCACCTTGACGAGCACCGCGTTGGCGAGCCCGTTCTTGATCGCCTGCTGGATGATGGCGGGGTTCGTCACGAAGACGTCGTCGCCGACCAGCTGCACGCGGCGCCCGAGCTTGCGGGTGAGGGCGCCCCAGCCGGCCACGTCGTCCTCGCCCAGGCCGTCCTCGATCGAGACGATCGGATAGCGGTCGAGGAGCTGCTCGTAGCGATGGATCATCTCCTCGCTCGAGAGCACCAGGTTCTCGCGCCGGAGTCGGTAGCGGCCGCCCGACTCGGCGAACTCGCTCGCGGCCACGTCGAGGGCCATCACCACGTCCTCGCCGGGCCGGTAGCCCGCCTTCTCGATCGCCTGCATGAACAGGTCGAGGGCGGCGCTGTTGCTTCCCAGGTTCGGCGCGAAGCCCCCTTCGTCGCCGACACCGGTCGACAGGCCCTTCTCGACCAGGATCTCGCGCAGCGTGTGGAAGATCTCCGAGCCCATGCGGATCGCGCTCGAGAAGCTGTCCGCGCCCGCCGGCACCAGCATGAACTCCTGGAAGTCGAGACCGTTGTCGGCGTGGGCGCCGCCGTTGAGCACGTTGAGCATGGGCACCGGCATGAGCCGCGCGCCGACACCGCCGAGGTAGGCGTAGAGCGGAAGCCCGGCGTCGTCGGCCGCGGCGCGGGCCACTGCCAGCGACACGGCGAGAATCGCGTTGGCCCCGAGCGCGGACTTGTTCGGCGTACCGTCGAGCTCGAGCAGCGCCTGATCGACGGCCGCCTGTTCGGAGGCGTCCATGCCCTCGACCTCGGGCGCGATGGTCTCCTCGATGTTGCGCACGGCCTGGCGCACACCCTTGCCGCGGTAGCGCGCGCCGTCGCCGTCGCGCAGCTCGATAGCCTCGCGCTTGCCCGTCGACGCGCCCGACGGCACCGCCGCCCGGCCCCAGGAGCCGGACTCGAGCTGCACCTCGGCCTCGACGGTCGGATTACCGCGCGAATCGAGAACCTCGCGAGCGTAGAGCCCGGTGATCGCGGACACGGCTAGCTCTTCCTTTCGACGACGAAGTCGGCAAGGGCGCGGATCGGCGTCGCACGGTCGCCGAACACGGCGAGGCGGCTCTTGGCCTCCTCGATGAGCCGGCGCGCCTCGCGGCGCGAGACCTCCAGCCCGTGCAGCGCCGGATAGGTCGCCTTCTGCTTGCGCGCGTCGCTGCCGGCGGTCTTGCCCAGTGCTTCCAGACTACCCTCGACGTCCAGGATATCGTCGACGATCTGAAACGCCAGACCCAGGCTTTGCCCGGCGTCGTCGATGGCGGCGAGCGCCGCCGCGTCGGCGCCGCCCAGCCGCGCGCCAACCCAGAGCGAGCCGCGCAGGAGCGCGGCGGTCTTGTGGCGGTGAATGTACTCGAGCGTCTCGGGCGTGATCGCCTTGCCTTCCGACTCGATGTCGACCACCTGGCCGCCCACCATGCCGAAGGTGCCGGACGCCTCCGCGATCGCGGCGACGACGTCGCAGACCACCCGCGGGTCGGACACCAGCGCTGCGTTGTCGGCGACGAGCTTGAAGGCGAGCGTCAGGAGCGCGTCGCCGGCGAGGATCGCGACCGCGTCGCCGAACACCTTGTGGTTCGTCAGCCGGCCCCGGCGGTAGTCGTCGTCGTCCATCGCCGGCAGGTCGTCGTGGATCAGCGAATAGGTGTGGATCATCTCGAGCGCGCACGCTGTGGGCATCACGGTGGCCGGCGGGGCGCCGACGGCCTCGGCGCCTGCGATGACGAGGATCGGCCTGAGCCGCTTGCCGCCGGCCAGCACACTGTAGCGCATCGCGCGATGGACCGTCGGCGGCTCGACGTCCTCGCCCGGCAGAAACCGTTCGAGCGCCGCATCGACCAGCACACGCTTGTCTTTCAAATAGGCCTCGAGGTCGAACGCGCTCATGCGTCCTTCTCGGGCTCCCACGTGAACGGCCGGGCGCTGACTCCGCCGGCGTCGTCGCGCGCGAGCACCTCGATGCGCTTCTCGGCGTCCTCGAGGTAGCGGGAGCAGCTCCGGGCCAGCCCCACGCCCTCCTCGAAGATCGTCAGCGATTCTTCCAGCGGCAGATTGCCGGCTTCCAGCTTGCCCACGATCTGCTCGAGTCGCGCCAGACAGTCTTCAAACTTGAGGTCGGTCATCTTGCTCCCTCGTCGCGGTCACCCGCGCGTCGAGGCTGCCCTGTTGCAAGAGCACCTGTACGTCATCCCCCGCCTTCACCTGGCTCGCGCGGCGCACGAACTCTCCCGTGCGCGCCCGCGTCAGGCTGTAGCCGCGTCCGAGCACCGCCAGCGGCGAGAGCGAGTCGAGCCGCGCGACCGCGGCCCGAAGACCCGAGCGCGCGCGATCGCAGCGCCGCGTGAACGAGGCGATCAGCCGCGACTCGAGCCCTTCGAGCCGATGCCGGTCGCTCCTCACCCGCGCGACTGGATCGGCCGCGCGCAGCGCTCGGATCGCCAGCGCCGCTCGATGGCGGGCATGACTCACCTCGCCGCGTAGCCCACGGCGCAACCGCACCGTCAGCTCGTCGACCCGCCGCTCGAGGTCGCGCAGCGGCCGGGCGGCCGAGCGCTCGAGCCGCGCCCGGAGCTGAGCGAGCGCATCGACCACCGCCTGCTTCTCGCGCACCACCAGCTCGGCGGCGGCCGATGGCGTGGGCGCGCGGAGATCGGCGACGAAGTCGGCGATGGTGAAGTCGACCTCGTGACCCACCGCCGACACCACCGGCACCTTCGAGCCGGCGATGGCCCGGGCGACGACTTCCTCGTTGAAGGCCGCGAGGTCCTCGATCGAGCCGCCGCCCCGGCCGACGATGATCACATCGACGTCGCCCAGGGCGTTGAGGTCGCGGATTGCCTGGGCGATCTCCTCCGCGGCGCCGTCGCCCTGCACCTTGCACGGCGAGATCACGATGTTGAGCTCGCCGAAGCGGCGCCCGATGACCCGCAGCATGTCCTGGATCGCCGCGCCGGTCGGCGAGGTCGCAATGCCGATCCGCCGCGGAAACCGGGGCAGCTCGCGCTTGCGGGCCTGATCGAACAGGCCCTCGGCCGCGAGCCGCGTCTTGAGTTGCTCGAAGGCGAGCTGGAGAGCGCCGAGCCCCTTCGGCTCCAGGAGCTCGACGACCAGCGAGATCTCGCCGCGCTGGCGGTAGACCTCGATGGCGCCGAAGGCCAGAACGTGCAGCCCGTCGGTCGGCTCGAACTTGACCCGACGCATCCGGGTCCGGAACAGCACCGCGCGCAGCTGGGCGTCGGCGTCCTTGAGCGTGAAGTAGGCGTGACCCGAGCCGTGCAGGTAGAAGTTCGAGATCTCGCCTTCGACCCACACGGCCGGAAAACGGTCCTCGAGCACCTCGCCGATCCGCTCGGTCAGCTCCGAGACGGTCAGGACCTTGCGGTCGGCGCTCACGCCTTACCCGCCCGGCGCTCGGCCGCGCGCAGCGTGTTCCGCAGGAGCATCGCGATCGTCATGGGCCCGACGCCGCCCGGTACGGGCGTGATCGCGTGCACCCGCTCGGAGACACCGCCGAAGTCGACGTCGCCGACCACCTTCCCGGTCTCGAGGCGATTGATGCCCACGTCGATCACCCACGCGCCGTTCTTCACCATGTCCTTCGTCACCGTGCCCGCCCGTCCGGCGGCCACGCAGAGGACGTCGGCGCGGCGCGTGTGCGCGGCGAGATCGCGTGTGCGCGTGTGGCACGTCGTGACAGTGGCATGTCGCGCTAGCAGAAGCTGGGCGAGCGGCTTGCCGACCAGGCGCGAGCGTCCGATCACGACCGCCTCGGCGCCCTTCAGCTCGCATCCATAGTGATCGAGGATCTCCATGCAGCCCGCGGGCGTGCACGGCACGACCGTCGGAGAGCCCGCGAGCAGCCGCCCGAGGTTGACCGGATGCAAGCCGTCCACGTCCTTCGCGGGATCGATCTCGGCGATCGCCTCGTCCTCGTCGAGCCCGGCCGGCAGCGGCAGCTGCAGCAGGATTCCGTGCACGCGCGGGTCGGCGTTGAGCCGGCCCAGCAGCGCGAGCAGGCCCGCACGGTCGAGCCCCGCCGGATGCAGGTGGTCCTCGGACGCGATCCCGACCGAGTCGGCGGCCTTCTTCTTGTTGGCGACGTAGATCTTCGACGGCGCGAAGTCGCCCACCAGCACCACCGCCAGCGTCGGAACCACCCGCGTCGTGTCGCGAAGGTGCGCGACGCCGGCGCGGACTTCGTCCAGCACCTTCTGAGCGACGACCTTGCCGTCGAGGATCAAGCCGGGACGCGGAGACGGCGGATTGACGTCGCGCGGCCGGTTTCAGGCTCGACCACGATCACCGCGCCCTGGAGGGCGGCGGGACCCTTGGCCGTCTCGAACCGGATCGGCATCTGGTTGAGGAAGCGCTGGATGATCTGGTCGCGGTCGACCCCGATGACCCCGTCGGTCGGGCCGGTGAGGCCGAGGTCGGTGATGTAGGCGGTGCCGCCGGGCAGCACGCGCTCGTCGGCGGTCTGCACGTGGCGGTGGGTGCCGACGACGGCGCTCACGCGGCCGTCGAGGTACCAGCCCATGGCGATCGACTCCGACGTCGCCTCGCAGTGCATGTCGACGAGGACTATCGGCGTCTCCTTGCGCACCTCCGGGACGATCTCGTCGGCCTTCCGGAACGGGCAGTCGATCGGCAGCATGAAGACGCGGCCCATCAGGTTCAGGACCGCGACCTTGTGTGGTCCGGTCTTCACCGTGACGTGCCCGACGCCGGGCGTGCCGGCCGGGAAGTTGGCCGGGCGCAGCAGGAGGTTCTCCTTCGTGATGTACTCCACGATCTCCCGCTTGTCCCAGATGTGATTGCCGGAGGTCAGGACGTCGGCACCCGACTCGAAAGCCTGCTTCGCGATCGGCGCGGTCACACCGAAGCCGGCAGCGGCGTTCTCGATGTTGACGACGCAGAAGTCGATGGCGTGCTCCTGGCGGAGCCGCGGAACGAGCTTGCTCACCGCCTGCCGGCCGGGCTCGCCGTAGACGTCGCCGACCATCAGGATGTTCATGAAGCTACTTCGCCACTTCGACGGCGCGCGTCTCGCGGATGACGACCACCTTGATGTGGCCGGGGTACTGCATCTCGGCTTCGATGCGCTTGCTGATGTCCTTGGCGAGCTGATGCGCGTCGAGGTCGGAGACGATGTCGGCCTTCGTCATCACGCGCAGCTCACGGCCGGCCTGGATCGCGTAGCACATCTCGACGCCCTTGTAGGAGAGCGCGATCTCCTCGAGCTTGGCCAGCCGCTTGATGTACGACTCGAGCACGTCGCGGCGGGCGCCGGGCCGCGCCGCCGAGATGCCGTCGGCCGCCTCGACCAGCACCGCCTCGATGGTCTCGGGCTCGATGTTCTCGTGGCCGCAGAGCGCTGCGTTGATGACCTTGGCCGATTCGTTGTACTTGGTCAACACTTGCAGCGAGAGCTCGGGATGGCTGCCCTCCTGCTCGTGCGTGAGGGCCTTGCCGATGTCGTGCAGGAGCCCCATGCGCTTGGCGAGCTTGACGTCGGCCTTCACCTCGGCCGCCATCATGCCCGCGAGCCAGGCGACTTCCTTCGAGTGCTGCAGGCAGTTCTGCCCGTACGACGTGCGGAACTTCATGCGGCCCACCAGCTTGACCAGCTCCGCGTGCAGGCCGTGCACGCCGACCTCGAAGCACGCCTTCTCGCCTTCTTCCTTCAGGTGCTGGTCCATCTCCTTCTTGATCTTCTCGACGACTTCCTCGATGCGCGCCGGATGGATGCGGCCGTCGGCGATGAGCACCTGCAGCGCCCGCCGCGCGATCTCGCGGCGGAATGGATCGTAGGCGGAGATGAGCACGGCCTCGGGCGTGTCGTCCACGATGAGGTCGACGCCGGTGTGCAGCTCGAGGGCGCGGATGTTGCGCCCCTCGCGGCCGATGATGCGTCCCTTCATGTCGTCGGACGGCAGATCGACGACCGAGACGGCCGTCTCCACCGTGTAGTCGGGCGCCAGCCGCTGGATGGTGGTCGCGAGGACTTCCTTGGCCTTCATCTGCGCGGTCTCGCGCGCCTCTTCCTCGAGCCGCATCGCCATCAGCTGCGCCTCGCGGCGCGACTCGACCTCCATCTGCGCCAGGAGCTGCCGCTTGGCCTCCTCGGCGGTGAGGCTCGCGATCGATTCGAGCTTGCGCCGCTGTTCGTCGAGCGCGTGGGCGAGACGGCCTTCCTTGTCGGCCACGGCCTTCTCGCGGCCGGCGAGCTCGCGGTCCTTCGTGCTCGACTCGGTGAGGCGCCGCTCGAGCTGGTCGAGCTTGCGCGCGAGCTCTTCGTCCTTCGCGAGCACGCGCTGCTCGACCTGCTGGATCTTGCTCTCGCGCTGGCGGGTCTCGGCCTCGGCGGCCGTGCGCGCCTTCAGCGCGGCTTCCTTCACCTCGAGGTCGGCGCTCTTCAGACGGTTGGCGGCGTCGCGCTCGGCGTCCTGAATGAGGCGCTCGGCCCGGCTCGACGCGTCCCCGAGCTTCCGCTCGCTGATCCACTTGTGCAGGATGAAGCCGAGCACGAGAGCGAGCACCGCGATGACGGAGTCGAGAATGAGCCAAATGCCTTGCATTGCCGCAGTATAGGGGCCAGCGCGCGAGGGAGTCAAATCCCCGCCTCTGCCGTGTGCCGACGGTGTTTCGAACCTGGTATGTACCAGGTGGGCGCCGTTAATTGGAGGGCTTTAGGCTTCCCCTTCAAGAGGGGCTTGCACACGACCCTCGTCCACAGCTCCCGAATTGGAAACGAGGTTGAAACTTCCCCCCGGCATCACGAGCAGCGCAGGGACATCTGCCTTCGTACCGCAGGCATGCGCCGAGGGTCAAGAAGTTTGTGACTAGCGGCCGGCGCCGGGCTCGCGGGGCGTCACTTTCTCCAGCAAAGTCACCAGCGCGCCGATCCGCGCGCCCACGTCGCCCTCGTCCCGCGTCTTGTCGTCGCGCGCGCGGAACAGCTCGTCAGTGATGTCGAGCGCCGCGAGCGCGAGCGACGTCAGCGGGTCCTTGATGCCCGACAGCCGCAGGGCCGTCACCCGCTCCTCGAGGAACTTGGCGAGCGTGCGCAGGTACTCCGGGGACGCTTCCGAGCGGATCACCAGCGTCTGGCCGAGCAGGTTGAGCTCGATCCGCCGTGGCTCCGTCATTCTTCTCGCCTGTCGAGCTCGAGCTTGCCGATGTCCTTCAGGATCATGTCGACCTGCGTCAGGACCTGGCGCCGCTCGTCGCCCAGGCGCCGCACCTCGCGCTTGAGCTGCGCGTTCTCCTCGCGCAGTCGGCCGATCGACTCCGCGGCGCGCTTCACGGCCTCCTCGAGCTCGGTCAGTCGTTCGACGATACTGTCACTCATCATCCGCTCCGCAGGGTGACGTGGAATGTCTCGGCGATTTGCCGCACGACGCGCTCCTGGATCGCGTTCACCTCGTCGTCGGTCAGCGTGCGATCGTCGGCCTGGAACAGAAGCCGCCACGCCAGGCTCGATCGGCCATCGGGGAACCGGAAGACGTCGAAGAGCACGACCCGTCGCAGGAGCGGGCCGGCTGTCTCACGGATTGCCGACTCGATCTGCGCCGCGGTCGGCGGGTGGTCAGCGCCCAGGACGAAGGCCAGATCGCGCTCCACCACCGGAAACCGCGGCAGCGGCTGGTAACGGATCGGCGCCGCCGGGACCGCGCCGGCCGCGTCGAGGGAGACCACCGCGGCGAACACGGGCGCCGGGATGCCGAGCTCGGAGCGCAGCGCGGCCGCGACCTCGCCGAACTCGCCGAGGAGCGCGCCGCCCCCGTCTGTCAGTGTGCCTTGGCAGTCGGGCTCGAAGCCGCCGAGCGCGCCGCCGTCGCCCGAGCCCGCCCGCAGGCCCAGCGCCGCGAGGGCGTGCTCGGCGTAGCCCTTCGCGTCGTAGACGTCGACGCGGTCGCGCGAGCCCGACCAGCCGGGCTCGCCGCGCGCCCCCGTGAGCGCGATCGCCAGCCAGCGGCTCTCTTTTGTAGCGGGGTCCTTGGGGCCGGCTTGGACCGAGGGTGGCCTGAGAGAGATGCGGCGTGGCTCCGACACGCCCGGTCCACCCGAGGTGCGAGCCGGCGCCGACACGTCCGCATCACCCCCAGTGCCCTTCGAGTGCTCATACGTCTTACACAGCTCGAAGACTCTCACGTCCGGTTGCTGGCGGCGCACGTTGGTGGCCACCGCCGTGAGCACGCCCTCCAGGGGGTGCGAGCGCAGCCACGACGCGTCCTGGGCCAAGGGATTCAGGAGCTCGACCGCCGGCCGGTCGCCCGGCCGCCGGAAGAGCGCCGCGCGCGCCGGATCGCTGAAGGTGTGCGTCACGACCTCCGCGAGCCCCGCGCCCACGAGGGCGCGGCGGATGCTCTGCGCCTGGCGAAGCGCCGGCGGATGCGTGACGAGGGCGATCGTGCCGTCGGGCAGCGTGGAGGGAATCCGGTCGTAGCCCCAGACGCGGATGATCTCCTCGACGAGATCGTCCTCCATCGTGATGTCGCGGCGAAAGCTCGGAACGGTCACGGCGAGATCGGCGCCGCGCGCCTTCACGGCGAGGCCGAGCCCGGCGAGAATCTTCCGGGCCTGGGCCGCGGGCGGCGCCACGCCGAGCACGCGCTTCACGCGCGACATCCGCAGGCGAATCGGCGGCGACTTGCGCTTGCGCGGATACGCGTCGACGAGCCCGCGCGCGATCGTGCCGCCGGCCAGCTCGGCGATGAGCGCGGCTGTGCGCGCCGAGGCCAGCGCCAGTGTCTCGATGTCGGCGCCGCGCTCGAACCGGTACGCGGCGTCGGAGCGCAGGCCGAGGGCTCGTGACGTGCGCCGGATCGAGCCCGGCGCGAACCACGCCGCCTCCAGCAGCACGCGGGTCGTCTGCGCGGTCACCTCGGTGTTGGCGCCGCCCATCACGCCGGCGAGGCCGATGGCCCGCCGCGGATCGGCGATGACGAGCATCGAGGCGTCGAGCTGCCGCTCCTGGCCGTCGAGCGTCGTGAACCGCTCGGCCTCCCGGGCGCGCCGCACGACGATGGTCGCGTCGGCGACCGTGGCGTGATCGTACGCGTGCAGCGGCTGACCCAGCTCCCACAGGACGTAGTTGGTGGCGTCCACCACGTTGCTGATGGGCCTGAGCCCGACGGCGCGCAGCCGAGCCTGGAGCCAGGCGGGCGAGGGCCCGATGGTGACGCCGGTGATCACGCGCGCGGTGAACCGGTGGCAGAGATCGGGCGCCTCGATGCGGACGCGCACCAGCGCGCGCGCGGGCTCAGCCGACTCCTTGAGGGCGACCGTCGGCGGGCGGAAGCGCGCGCCGGTGAGCGCCGCCAGCTCGCGCGCGATGCCCACGATGGAGAGGCAGTCGGGCCGGTTCGGCGTGATCTCGACCTCGAGCACGTGGTCGTCGAGACCGAGCGTCGCGACGAGGTCGGCGCCGGGCCGCGCGCCGTCGAGCAGCAAGAGCCCCACCTCGTGCTCCTCGCCGAGCCCCAGCTCACGCTCCGAGCAGAGCATGCCCTGCGACTCGACACCCTGAATCTTCGCGGCGGCGATCCGGCGGCCGCCCGGCAGGACGGCGCCGGGCGGCGCGAAGGCCGCGCGCGCGCCCGCCTTGGTGTTCGGCGCGCCGCACACTACCGAATAGCGCTCGCGGCCCGTGCTCACGCGGCACAGGAAGAGCTGGTAGCCGCCGTGGCCCTTGCCCAGCTCGCGCTCGATGGCCTCGATCTCGCCGACCACGACACCCTTGCAGTCGGGCGCCAGCGCCGTCACCGACGCCACCTCGATGCCGGCGTTGATCAGGCGATCGGCCGCTTGCTGCGCCGTCAGCCGGAGATCGACGAACTCCTTGACCCACCCGTAGAGAATCTTCATGTCACGCGAACTGTCCCAGGAAGCGCAGGTCGTTCTCGAAGAACAGCCGGAGGTCGTCGATCCCGTACTTGAGCATCGCGATCCGCTCGATCCCCATGCCGAACGCCCAGCCGGTGACTTCCTCGGGATCGTAGCCGACGTTGCGCAAGACCTGAGGATGCACCATGCCCGAGCCCAGGATCTCGAGCCAGCCGCCCTGCTTGCACAGCCGGCAGCCCGCGCCGCCGCAGACGAAGCACAGCACGTCGACCTCGGCCGACGGCTCCGTGAACGGGAAGAACGACGGCCGGAAGCGGATCCGCGAGCGCGGCCCGAACATCTCGCGCGCGAACAGCTCGAGCGTGCCCTTGAGATCGGCCATGGTGATGGCGCGATCCACCGCCAGCCCCTCGACCTGATGGAACATCGGCGAGTGCGTCGCGTCGGCGACGTCGCGGCGGTAGACCTTGCCGGGCACGATGATCCGGACCGGTGGCTTCTGGGCCAGCATCGTGCGGATCTGTACCGGCGAGGTGTGGGTCCGCAGCAAGGTGCTCTCGCCGACGTAGAGCGTGTCCTGCATGTCGCGCGCGGGGTGGTCGCGTGGAATGTTGAGCGCCTCGAAGTTGTGGTAGTCGCTCTCGATCTCCGGACCCTCGGCCACCGAGAAGCCGAGCCCGGCGAAGATGGCGACGATCTCGTCGTGCACGCGGGTCAACGGGTGGAGCGATCCGTGCGGCGGCCGGCGGCCCGGCAGCGTGAGGTCGAGCCGCGTTCGCCGGCGTTCGGCCTGGCGCTCGGCCTCGAGCGTCGTGGCGAGCTTGGCGTCCAGGAGCGTCTCGAGCGCGCGCTTGGCCTCGTTGGCGGCCGCGCCGACGAGCGGCCGCTCCTCGGGGGCGAGCGCGCCGAGCGAGCGCAAGAGCTGCGTCAGCTCGCCCTGGCGGCCGAGCACGCCGACACGGATCCGCTCGAGGTCAGCCGACGACTGCGCGGCGGCGACGGCGTCCCGCGCCTGCTGGACGATGGCGTCGACGCGGGGGTGACCCACGAACTACCGGCTCTGGGCCTTGGCGGTCTCGGTGAGCTTCGCGAACGCCGGCGGATCCATCACCGCCAGCTCCGCCAGCACCTTGCGATCGAGATGGATTCCGGCCTTCTTGAGCGCGGCCATGAACCGCGAGTACGACAGCCCCGCCGCCCGGCAGGCGGCGTTGATCCGGACGATCCAGAGGCTCCGCGCCTCGCGCTTTTTCTGCTTGCGCCCGCGGTACGCGAAAGCGCCCGCACGCAGGACCGTCTCGGCGGCGGATCTATAAAGCTTGCGGCGTCCGCCGAAGTAGCCCTTCGCTTTCTTGAGGATCTTCTTGCGCCGACGGCGCGTCTTGGCGCCACCCTTGGCCCGCGGCATGCTTCTCTCCTATAGATACGGCACGAGCACCCGCAGCCGGGCCTCGTCCGCCTTGTCGATCATCTTCCCGGCGCGGAGCTTCCGGCGCCGCTGCGGATCCTTCTTCTCGAGCTTGTGCTGCTTCCAGCCGCCCGCCCGCTTGAGCTTCCCGGATGCGGTCCGCTTCAGGCGCTTGGCCGCGCCCCGCTTCGTCTTCATCTTCGGCATCGAGCTCTCCTTCGCCCGTGGGCTCGCCGGCGCCGTCTAGGCGTGCGCCTTGGGGCTCAGGATGATGTGCAGCATCCGTCCCTCGAGCCGGGGATTGTTCTCGGTGTTGGCGATGTCCTGCGTCGCCTCGACCATCTTGTTGAGCATCTTCCAGCCGAGCTCCGTGTGCGCCATCTCGCGGCCCTTGAAACGCACCGTGACCTTGGCCTTGTGTCCTTCCTCGAGGAAGCGCCGCACGTGCTTCAGCTTGAAGTCGAAGTCGTGCTTCTCGGTCTTGGGTCCCATCTTGACTTCCTTGACCTGGATCGTCGTCTGCTTCTTGCGCGCTTCCTTGAGCCGCCGCGCCTGCGTGTACTTGTACTTGCCGAAGTCCATGATACGGCACACCGGCGGCTGGGCCTCGGGCGCCACCTCGACGAGGTCGAATTCCTGCTGGCGGGCGGTTTCCAGGGCCTGGGCGATCGGCATGATTCCGAGCTGCTCGCCGTTGGCGCTGACGACGCGGACCTCACGAACCCGGATGCCTTCGTTGATACGGATGTCCTTGCTTGCTTGACTGATAGGCGTGCTCCTCGTTAGCCGCGGCTCCCGCCGCGTTTTGCACGACGGTCCGTCGCGTGGCTCAGGTTAAGACGTTCGGCCGGACGGCCGATCACGAGCGACCCACGGTGAGGCCGGCGTCGCGCGCGGCGATCTCGCGGGCGAGGTCGGCGAGGACGCGATCGACGGCCACGGCGCCGAGATCGTCCCCGGTGCGGTGGCGCAGGCTCACGGTGCCGTTCTCGGCTTCGCGCGCGCCGACCACCAGCATGTAGGGCACCTTGCGGACCTGCGCGTCGCGGATCCGGTAGCCGAGCTTCTCGTTGCGGTCGTCGAGCTCGGCGCGCAGCCGGGCGGCGCGCAGGCGCGCGTGCACCGTGCGGGCGTAGTCGACGTGCTTCTCGCTGATCGGGAGCACCCGCGCCTGCACCGGCGCGAGCCAGGTCGGGAACGCGCCGGCGTAATGCTCGATCAGCACCCCGACGAAGCGCTCGAACGAGCCCAGGATGGCCCGATGCACCATGACCGGCCGCTTGGGCTGACCGTCGCTGTCGATGTACTCGAGGCCGAAGCGCTCAGGCTGCTGGAAGTCGACCTGGATGGTGGCGTTCTGCCAGCGCCGCCCCAGCGCGTCCTGCACGTCGACGTCGATCTTCGGGCCGTAGAAGGTGCCGTCGCCTGGGTTCAGGTCGAAGGCCAGGCCGTTGGCGCGAAGCGAATCTTGAAGAGCCCGCTCGGCGGCCGCCCATTGCGCGTCGGTGCCCAGGGATTTCTCCGGGCGTGTCGACAGCTTGAAGTACGCCTCGAGCGTGAAGGTCTTGTACCAGTCGCGAACCAGCTCCAGCATCGCGGTGATCTCGTCCTGGAGCTGATCGGGCCGGCAGAAGATGTGCGCGTCGTCCTGCGTGAACTGCCGGACGCGGAGGAGCCCGGTCAGCGTGCCGGAGCGCTCGTTCCGGTGCAGTCGTCCCATGTCGGCGAAGCGCAGCGGGAGATCGCGGTACGAGCGCAGGGCGTGGCGATAGACCAGTGTGTGCTCCGGGCAGTTCATCGGCTTGAGGCTGAAGAGCTGCTCCTCGACCTCGACCATGAACAGGTTTTCCCGGTAGTAGTCCCAGTGCCCCGACTGCTCGTACAGCCGCTTGTTGACGAGGATCGGCGTGGAGATCTCCTGGTAGCCCCGCGCGTCGAGGTTCTCGCGGACGAACCGCTCGAGCTCGCGCACCACCGTCCAGCCGTTGGGCAGCCAGAACGGCGCGCCGGGCGAGACATCGTGCAGCTCGAACAGATCGAGCTCGCGCCCGAGCTTCCGGTGGTCGCGCTTCTTGGCCTCCTCGAGCCGCCACAGGTGCTTGTCGAGCTCGTCCTTGGTGAGCCACGCGGTGCCGTAGATGCGCTGCAACATCGGGTTCCGCTCGTCGCCGCGCCAGTAGGCGCCAGAGGACGAGAGGAGCTTGAAGTGCTTCACCTGCCCCGTCGAGGCCACGTGCGGCCCGCGGCAGAGATCGATGAAGTCACCCTGGCGGTAGAGCGACACGCGCGGAGCGTCGATTCCCTCGAGGATCTCGACCTTGAACGGTTCGCCGCGCTCGCGGAAGAATCCGATCGCATCCTGGCGCGACATCTCCTGGCGCTCGAACGGATGATCGGCCTTCGCGATCTCCCGCATGACCGCCTCGATCTTCACGAGGTCGTCGGGGCTGAACGGCTCCGCCTTCGCGAAGTCGTAGTAGAAGCCGTCCTCGATCGACGGTCCGATGGCCACGCGCACTGCGGGAAACAGCCGCTTCACCGCCTGCGCCATCACGTGCGAAGTCGAATGACGCAACGTCGCGAGCGGCGAGGGATCGCAGTCGAAGTCGCCGGTCAGCTTGAGATGCCGCTCTTCTTCAGACAGTGGTGCGCTCGTCTTCGTATTGGGTTGGTAGGCTCGGGCGGTTTCGAACCGCCGACCTCCTCTGCGTCAGAGAGGCGCTCTCCCACTGAGCTACGAGCCTATCCAAGAGTGACGCCCATGCTACATGCGCCGCAGCGAGACTGTCAAGACAAGGTCCCGGAATTACAAGCGTTTCAACGAAGGATGTTCGTGAGCGAGCTTTCGACCAGCACGTACTGGAACGCGGCCTGGATCTTCACCCCGGCACTCCCGGACTTCGCGGTCGCCATGAGCGAGGCCGGCACCGGCGGAAACGGCGAGGCCAGCTTGATGGCGTTCACCGCGTAGTCGTCGTAGATGTCGTAGCCCGACTGCAGCGCCACCTCGAGCATGGGCACGCGACCATCTTTGAGGATGCCGAAGACCACCACGAGCCGGGCCGACTTGTAATCGCAGTGCCCGGTGGCGGTGTCCTTGATGCACGGATAGCCCCACTTCTCCTTGATCATGCGCCGGATGCGATCGAGGTAATCGTTGAACTTCGGATCGGTCGAGTCCAGCGGGATTGGCTCACCCTCGATGCCCGACCACCCCTCACCCCGGCCCCCGGCGCCGGCCGGACCGGGTCCGCCCCGGCGCAGCGCCTTGCGGATGTCAGGCGGCGCGGGCGCGGATTCGGGCACTGCAGCCACCCGGGGTGGCGCCGGGCTCGGCGGCGGCGCGACCTCGCGCGGAGGCTCGGGGACACGGGCCGGCTCGCTCGGTGGAGCCGGCTCGGCGGCCTTCTCCGGAGCCGAGGCCACTCGGGGCAGCTCGCCGGACGGCGATTCGGGCGCGACGGGCGCCGGTGCCGGCCGTTCAGGGGCCCGCGGCTCGGGGCGGCTCGGCGGCGATGCCGGCTTCGGGGGCGGCGCGGCGACCCGAGGAGCGGGAGGCGTCGGCTGCACCCTTGGCGCCGGCGGCGCCGGCTTCTGGCTTTCGGCCGGCGAGCCGCGCTGAGCCGGCTCGTCAGCCTGGGGTAGCTCAACGAAGAGCGGCTCCCCCCGCTTGACGGTGTACATGCCGGACGGGCTTCCCACCCAGAGCAGGGCGGCCAGGATGGCGAGGTGGATCGCCAGGGACACGGCGACCCCCGCAAAGGGGCGCTCCCGCAACTGCTGCCATGCCTTGGCGAGCATCTTCACGATTATAGACCCTGGCCTGTTACAGATCCCGGTCCACGGCCTGGGCGATCCGCCGCACGCGTTCCATCAGCGCGGCGAAGCGCTCCGGCTTGAGCGACTGCGGGCCGTCGGACATGGCCTCTTCCGGCTTGGGATGTACCTCGATGATGAGCCCGTCCGCGCCCGCCGCCACCCCGGCCATCGCCATCGGCTCGACGAGGTCCCAGTGCCCCGTCCCGTGGCTCGGGTCGACCACGACGGGAAGGTGCGAGAGCTTCTTCACCACGGGCACGGCGTTCAGATCGAGCGTGAAGCGGGTAGCGGCCTCGAAGGTGCGGATGCCCCGCTCGCAGAGAATCACGTTCGGGTTGCCCCGCGCCAGTACGTACTCGGCCGACAGGAGCCACTCCTGGATCGTCGTCGCCATGCCGCGCTTGAGCAGGACCGGCTTGCCGATCTCGCCGACGCGGCGGAGCAGCGAGAAGTTCTGCACGTTGCGCGCACCGATCTGGAGGATGTCAGCGTACTCGGCCACGAGATCGACCTTCTCGGGCTCCATGACCTCGGTGACGATCGGCAGCCCCGTCTCGCGCTTCGCCTCGGCCAGAAGCTTCAGCCCTTCGTCCTCGAGCCCCTGGAACGCGTAGGGCGACGTGCGCGGCTTGAACGCGCCGCCGCGCAGGATCCGAGCGCCGCCCGCCTTCACCGCCGCGGCGGAGTCGAGCAGCTGCAGGCGAGACTCGACCGAGCACGGCCCGGCCATGACCACGATCGACCGCCCGCCGATCGTCACGTCGCCCACGCGCACCTCGGTCGATTCCTGACGGACCTCGCGGCTGGCGAGCTTGTAGGGCTTGAGGATCGGCGTGACCGACTCGACGCACGCGATCGACTCGAGGCTCCTGAGCCGCTCCTTCCCGCGATCGTCGCCGACCGCGCCGATCACGGTCCGCAGGGCGCCGCGGATCGTGTGGGGGCTGTAGCCCATCGCAGTGATCCGCTGGCAAACGTCCGCGACTTCGGTCTCCGTGGCTCCCGACTTCAGCACGATGATCATGACCAGGCTCCTTTCCGGTTTTTGCGCATAAAACACGAAAGGCCGCGGGGAGGACCCGCGGCCTGGTATGCGTCCGGCGCCGCGGGCTTTTCGGTCCGCCCGCGGCTCCCTGCTCAGATCAAGTCAAGGCGCCCGAGCGGACCTCGGTGAAGTAGAAGTACCCGAAGAACCCGAAGAGGCGCGTCGTGTTGCTCATGATGTGGCGAAGAGTCTAGCGAGCCCCGCCGCCGCCGTCAAGGGGCGGCTTCTAGGCCTTGCCACGGGCCTTGGCCTTGCCCCGGCTCGTGCCGTGCTTGTGCAGCCGCTTGATGATGCGGTCGCGGTAGTAGTAGAGCGGCAGGCACAGCGCGACGACGAGCGCCAGGAACGCGACCGCGTAGATGTACTGCTGCTCGGCCACGTGCGCGCCGAAGTACGACGACACCCACGTGCCGGGGATGCGCGCGATCGTCGAGGTGATCGCGAAGATCCAGAAGGGCACCGGGCTGATCCCGAACAGATACGAGACGATGTCCTTCGGGAATCCCGGCACGAGATAGACGATGAAGCAGATGATCGCGCCCTCGGCTTCGAGGATGAAGGTCATCCGGTTCCAGTGGTGCTCGCTGAGCCAGGGCCGCACCAGCGGCTCGCCCCACTTGCGGCCCACCCAGAAGCAGAAGAGCGTGCCGATGGTCAGCCCGATCGTCGAGTAGAGCAGCCCGAGCCACGTTCCGAACAGCGCGCCGCCGACCGGGCCGGTGATCTCGCCGGGAATCGGCGAGATGATCACCTGCAGGGCCTGGATCGCGATGAACACGATTGGCGCCATCCAGCCCCACGATCGGACGGTCTCCTTGAGGAACTTCTTGTCCTGGTAGAGGCGCACGAGAAATTTGACGATCGGGGCGTCCGCGACGACGAGCCAGACGACGATGGCGAGCAGCGCGAAGAGTATGCCCGTGACGATCGCCCAGCGAGCCCGATCGGTCATCGGCAGGCTCCGCGGGCAGTGTTACAACGCGGGACGGCGATCTCTCCAGGGCGAAGCTTCTTCGAAGGCGGCGGAAGCGGCGAGCACCGTGCCGTCGGCCTGGCGGCGTCCGACGATCTGCAGACCGACCGGGAGTCCCTCGTCGGTCGCGCCGGCCGGCACGCTCGCGGCGGGCTGGCCTGTCATGTTGAACGGGTAGGTGAACGGCATCCAGCCGAGAACCGAGACGTCCTGTCCGGCGATCTCGCGCGGCGGGAGCGCGCCGGCGCCGAACGGCGGCACTGCGACGGTCGGCATGAGCAGCACGTCGAAGCGCTCGAGAAAGGTCTGCACCTCGGCCCAGTAGGTCTCCACGAAGGCGGCCGCGCGCAGGTAGTCGCGCGCGCTGACCGCGCCGCCCCGGCGGATGAGCCGCACGAGCGACGGATCCATCCGGGGCTCCGCGTCCGGGAGCCGATCGGACCACGCCGCGTAGAACTGGGCCGCGATCATCGTGGTGAACTGCTCCTCGGGATTCTCCCAGCCCGGATTGACGACCTCGACGTGGCAGCCGAGCGTCTCGAAGATTCCCGCCGCGTTCTCGCAGACCGCCAGGACTCTCGGATCGACCGCCGCGTAGCCGAGATCGGGCGCCCACGCGACGTTGAGCCCCTTCACGTCCATGTCACACGCTTGAAGATACGAGCCGGCCTCGCGCGGCAGCGATTCGCGGTCGCGGTCGTCGCCACCGGCGATGACGTCGAGCACGGCCGCCGCGTCCCGAACAGTGCGCGTGATCGGCCCGACGTGCCCGACGCGCTCGAAGCCGCCGAAGACCGGACGGTCCGGGACGCGGCCGAGCGAGGGCTTGAAGCCGTACACGCCGCAGAACGCGGCCGGGATGCGGAGCGAGCCGCCGCCGTCGGTACCCAGCGCCAGGGGCCCGATGCCGCTGGCCACCGCCGCCGCGGCGCCGCCGCTCGAGCCGCCGGGCGTCAGGCTCGTGTCCCACGGATTGCGCGTGACGCCGAAGAGCGGGTTCTCGGTGATCGCCTTGTAGCCGAACTCGGAAGTGTTGGTCTTGCCGAAGAGCACCGTGCCGGCCGCCCTCAGCCGACCCACCGCGAGCGCGTCGTGCTCGGGAACGAAGTCTTCGTAGAGCCGCGAGCCGCCGGTGGTCGTGAGGCCGCGCGTCGGCAGGACGTCCTTGATCGAGATTGGAACGCCGTGGAGCGGGCCGATCGGCTCGCCCTTCATGACGGCGATCTCCGCCTCGCGCGCGGCGACGCGCGCGGTGTCGGCGGCGACGAGGCAGAAGGCGTTGAGCGTCGGATTCAGCGCGTCGAGCCGCGCGAGCACGGCGTCGAGCACCTCGAGCGGCTTCACCTCTTTCTGCCGGACGAGGCCCGCGAGCTCGAGAGCCGAGCGCCAGGTCATCATTGACAAGATCGCATTGTATCATTGCGCTTCGTGCGGGCCGTCGATCGCCGGGGGACGCTCGTTGCGCTGATGGACCGCTCCGCCGACGGTGCTCTCGAGCGCGCCTGGGTGCGCATTCCCGATCGGTCGTGGCTCGGCATCGAGCCCCACGCGACTCGCGACGCGCCATGGGGCTGGTCTGATCGGCTCTGGCATGCGCCGGAGCCGTCCGGCGCCGAGTGGCGCGGCACCCCCCTCACCATCTTCGAGGCGCTCGACTGGACGCGGATCGATCGGATTCCCGCGCTCGCCGAGCCCGCGCGGCTTCCCCCAGGGGGTGGCACCGCCGTCCTGAACCTCATCGCCGATCTGGCCGCCGCGCAGCGAATCGGGCCGCTGGCGTATCGAGGCCCCTATCCGACCGAGCAGCTCTTTCTCGCGCTGCTCGAATCGTTTCGTTACGAGTCGATGTCGGCGGACCCGCTCGCCGCCTTCATGCAGGGCGCGCTGACGTGGACGCCCGCGCCCGCCGAGCGCGTCTTCCCGGCCGACGATCTCTACGTGCAGACGCGCGGGCGGATCGAAAAGGTCGTCTGGCGCGGCGGGGCGTACTACCGGCCGGACTGGCAGGGCGTCGCGCGACACTCGCCGCGCCGGATCGTCGACGCGCCCGACGGTGTCTACTGCGTGCTCTGGGCGCTCGGGCAGCGGCTCGACGACCATCTGCTTCTCCGGCCCGACGGCGATCTAGTGACAATTCTCGCCCGTGAGCCGACAGCGGCGGAGAGCCGGCCGCTCCCGGCCGCCGTCTGGCGGGGCGTCGTGGCGGCGGTGGCCGCGCAGTCCGCGCCGCCGCTGGCCCCGTTCGTCGAGACGGTCGCCGGGTCGCTCTCGCTCGAGTGGGGACCGATTGCTCTCGACCTGACGCGGATCGGCCACGGCCGCGTGCGAATCTCCGACCGGCTACGGCAGGCGCTCACGGCGCGGCTGGCGGCGGCGTCGGCCCGGGCCGACCGCGCGGCGCTCGGGCTGGCGGCGGTCGCCGAGATGGCGGCGCTCGTCGGCGATGAGCTCCGGCGGCGCGCCCAGGCGGAGATCCTCGCGCTGCCGCTCGACGCGCAGCCGGCGGCGCTCGAAGAGGCGACGGGCGCGGCGACGCGAGGCCGCGGGGAGCGCGCGCGGGACATCGCGGCGTCGGTAGAAGCCCTCCTCGGGGAAGGCGCAACGTGAGGCTCAGCTCGTGGCGGTGGCGATGATCCAGACGTTGAACGCGATGAAGGCGGCGACCGAGATCGTCGAGAGCACGACGTAGCCGAGCCAGAGCGCCTCCTCGCGGCCGAAGCGCCCGTAGCCGGTCCCGGTCAGGAGTCCTCTCACGTATGCGAGCGCGTCGTGCTTGAGCGTCGGCACGCCGAGCACGTCGACCAGCACGTGGTAGCCGTCCATCTCGATGAAGCAGAACGGATAGAGCGCGATCACCAGCGCCTGCCACTGGATGATGCCGGACGCGGCCGCGAACGCCTGCGTGAAGCTGCCCACCGGCGACATGACCGCGACCATGAATGCGACCGCGCCCAGGATCAGGTGCACCAGCGTCCCGGTGACGGCGGTGACGACGCGGGCGCGGCGACCGACCATGAAGATGTCGGTGACGTCCACGTAAAACGTGGGCACGAAGCCGTGCAGGAAGGTGAATCCGAACTCCCGTACGCGGCGCCGGTAGTGGATGCACGCGAGCCCGTGCACGAACTGGTGGAGCGCGACGCTCGCGAAGAAGAGCAGCTTGACGGTGAGGAGCGCCATGAGCGCGTGCCCGCCAAATCCTTCCAGGACGTCGCGCGTCCCGCGGAACAGCCCGATGGCGGCGCCCGCGCCGAGCAGGGCGAGGCCGATGCAGGCGACGACGGCCGCCGGCGTGAAGAGGGCGAATCCGCCGTAGCGGTACAGGCGTTGGAAGAACGGATGGACGTTGCGGCTCGCGATCCGGATGCGCTCGAGCCCGGTCAGCACCAGCTCGATCGCCTTCACCACGATGCGGTCGCGATTGCGCGCCAGCGCCTTGCGCAGGCGCGAGCGCGGCTCAAACGTCAGGAGCTGCGCGCGCTGGAGCTTGCGAAGCAGGTTCGGGATGATGTCGAAGTCGAACTCGCCGTACTCCAGGACGTACGCGGTCGCGATGTCCTGCAGCGCGGTCACCCCGTCCATCTTGTCCCACAGGAAGCGCTCCTGCGCCGAGAGCAGGAGGAAGCGATCGGTCTTCCGATTTTTCAGGATGAAGCCGGGCGGCCCGGCGAGCCGCGAGCGCAGCTCGGAGACCTCGTACGATTCCGGATCAACCCGGTGCGGCCGCGAGTTGATGTAGCCGACGACGCTCGGGACTTCCCGGAGCTTGAAATCCTCCTCGTCCTCGCCCCGGACGAGCAGCTCGAACTTCGCGGGGGCCGGCTGCTCCATCACCGCGACTCCACGTCGAGGCCCGTCGCCTCCAGACCCCAGCGCGTCGCCTCGGCCACCTGCTGTGTCGACCGGCGGAGGCGCTCCATGAAGACCTGCACCATCGCGTAGAAGAACGCGGCGGCAGCGCGCGGCGTGGCGTCGGTCATCGCGCGCAGGCTCTCGCGGTCGAGCACGAGCAGCTCAACGTCCGTCTCGGCCTGCGCCGTCGCCGACCGCGGCGAGCCGTCGAACAGGCTCATCTCGCCGAAGAAGTCGGCGGCCTCCACGCGCACCAGCACCTGCTCGACCTTGCCGGTAACCGCCTTGGAGATGAGGATCGTGCCGCGCCGCACGATGAACATCTCGTCGCCGGCGTCGCCCTCGCGGAACAGGATCTGGCGCCGGCGCAGCTCGCGGTCGCGCAGCCGGTCGACCATGGCGGCCAGGTCGGGATCGGAGAAGGCCTCGAAGACGCGGACGTCCCGCAAGAACGCGAATGTTTCCATGGATGCCGACACGCGCAGGGTGACCGCGGCCTAGGTGGCCACGCGGCTGATGAGAGTGTTGCTGAACTGCCGGCGGCGCTCGCTGACCGGCGTCTGGGCCAGACGCGCGAGTGCCAGCTCGACGGTCGCGCGCTCGGCTTCGGTCAGCTCGTACTGCGCCAGGAGCGGCTCGGGCGCGCGCTGCAGCTCGGCGAGAAATTCCTGATCGATCATGACACGCCCCACGAGCTCACGCAGCCCCTGCGCCATCGAGCGGATCATACCAATTCCGAGAGCGGTTTGATAGGCTGCGGGCATGATGGCTGCGTCGCGACGCGCGCTGCTCGTGGCCGCGTTGGGATTTTGTTGTCGCGGGGTTGAATGTAGCGGGGTCCGTGAGGCCGGCTCAAACCGAGGGTGGCCTGACAGAGACGCGACCCGGCACCGGATGCCCGATCCGCGCGATGGCGGACTGGATCCGACGCTCGAGATTTTTCGGACGTGGCTCTCTGGCTGGCGTGGCGTGGGGCTCGTCGCCGCCGGCATGGCGCGGCAGGGCTACGACCTGAGCCTCACGCGCTACGCCGAGCTCGGGTGGCGCGCGACCTTCTACGTGTCCGGCCGCGAGCACTCACCCACCGGCGCCGCGGCGTCGGCCTTCGAGGCCACGCCGTTCGGCGCCGTACAGGTCGCCGCGTGGGAGACGCTCGCCCGCGCGTGAGCCGCTGGACCGCGCGGCGGGCCGCGGTCGCCGCGGTGCTGCTGATCGGCGCGCTGACCGGCGGGGCGCTTGCCGCTGTCACCCCTCTTCCCGCCATCGGCTATCTCGCCAACGAGCCGACGCCGGACTCGCTCCCGGTGCTCCGCGCCGCTCTTCGCGAGCGCGCGTGGGTCGAGGGGCGATCGATCGAGCTCTGGCCCCGCTACGCCCAGGGCAAGCCCGAGCTGTACGCGACGCAGGCCGACGAGCTCGCGCGTCTCGACGTCGCCGTCATCGTCGCCGTCGGGGTGCCGGCGATCGAGGCGGCGCGCCGCGCGACGAAGACGATCCCGATCGTCATGGTCTCGCCCGACGATCCGGCCGCCGCGGGGCTCGTCGGGGATCCGGCGGCCGGCTCGAATCTGACGGGGCTCACCACGTTCGTTCCGGAGCTGAGCGCGCGACGGCTCGAGCTCTTGCGGCAGGTCGTGCCCGACGTCGCGCGCGTCGCGGTGGTCTGGAATCCGGCCAGCGGGAGCGCCGCCGTCGATCTCAAGGCGACGCAGGCCGCCGCGCAGGCTCAGAGCATCGAGATCGTGCCGTTCGAGGTCAAGGGCGACAGCGACGTCCGCGAGGTCTTCGTCAAGATCAAGGAGCAGCGGGTGCAGGCCCTGGTCGTGCTGGCCGACGCGCTCACGCTCGCGCGCCGCGAGGCCATCGCGAAGGCCGCGAGCCGGAATGGGCTCCCTTCGGTCTTCGCGCTGCGCGACTTCGTGGACGCGGGTGGCCTCATCTCGTACGGCGCGACGTGGACCGACGTCTTCCGTCAGGCCGCCGGCTTCGTGGACCAGATCCTGAGAGGCGCGCGGCCGGCCGATCTGCCCCTCGCGCGCGCGTCGCGCTTCGAGCTGATCGTCAATCTCCGAACGGCGCGCTCGATTTCCGTGCCCATTCCGCTGCCGCTCCTGCGGCGCGCCGACCGGGTCATCCAGTGACTCGACGGGCCGCGACGCTCCTGTGCGCGGCGAGCCTGTTCCTGACCGGCTGCGCCGGCGAGACATGGATCTACGAGAAGCCCGGCATGACGCCGGCCAAGCTCGACCACGACATGGCCGTCTGCAAGAAGGCGGCTCCCGACCCTCGATCGGTGGTGCCGCCGGGCTCGGAGCGCATCGACCGGGCGCTCTTCAACCGGTGCATGGAGCGCAAGGGCTACACCGGGCGCGTCGTCAAAGACTAGCCTTTTCAGACCCCTGGGCTGCTTCGGTGTTCTGGGACTTTGCCCGGGAATCGCCGGAGCGCCGGTTCCCATCCTATAGGTGCCGCGGGACGCCGGGCGGGCGTTGGAACCAGGACACGGCTTGAGTGGTTGGGAGTTCAACGGGGGGTGCTTCGATGCGAAGAACAGGTGTCGTGCTCGGGCTCTTGGCAGTTCTGACGATGGCCTCGGCCGGCGCGGCGGCCGTCTTTTCGCAGCAAACCCTCGATGAACGCTTCCGGATCGAGTATCAGGTGACGCCCGATCAGTCGAAGCCGGTGCTCGACGGCTACATCTACAACGTCTACAGCGGCCTCTCGGCTGCCCACATGCAGCTCGCAATCGAGCGTCTCGACGCGTCCGGCAATATCATCGGGACCTCGACCACGTGGGTGCTCGGGGAGGTCCCGCCGAACAACCGCGCCTACTTCACGACGCGCGTGGAGCCCGCCGCCTCGTACCGGGTCCGCATCCTATCCTTCGACTGGATTGGACGTACTGGCGGCGTCTAGGCCATCACACCATCGCGGCAGAGCAGAGGCCTACACGGTCGCGGCGTGACCGTGTAGGTCTGACGCTTCACCGTCACTCTGACGTCGCTTCCGGCACCGCTCGGACACCCCGGCTCGAAAGTTCGCGGCCTTACCGATCGACTCCCCGGTGGCACGGCCGATGCTGTATCGGTCGGGTACCGACATGACGCCACGAAGGGTCCTGTTGCCGTGTGCGGTCGCCATTCTCGCGCTCGCCACTGTGGGCTGCGCGACCGCGAGACGGCCAAGCGCTCCCGACAACGCCGGGGGCCCCGAGCCGGGAGCACGGATCGACGGGCTGGCGTCGTGGTACGGGCAGCAGCATCAAGGACTCAAGACCGCGTCGGGCGAGACCTTCGACAAGAGCAAGCTGACCGCAGCCCACCGCACGCTGCCCTTCGGCACGCGACTGCGCGTGACGAATGTCGAGAACGGCAAGACCGTGGTGGTACGCGTGAACGACCGCGGTCCGCACGTGGCCGGCCGCGTTCTCGACCTGAGCTACGGCGCGGCGCAGGCGCTCGGGATGACCGGCGCAGGTGTGGCGCGTGTCGAGGCGATCGTGCTGCGCGGCCGCGACTGAAGTTGCGGCCGTAATCCGCGCTAGACCGCCGGCAGCCCGCCGAGCACTGCGCGCGTGAGCCCCGGATGCTCGATTCCGGCCTTCCTGAGCTCGCGCGTGGCCTCGACCCAGTCGGCGCCGCGTGCCAGCAGCGCGCCGCCAGAACGCACCGCGTAGACGCCCGGATCGTCGACGCCCGGCGGCACCTTGCCGGTGTCACGCAGCGCCCGGGCGGCGTCGATCAACCGCTTGCGCGTCCGGATGATCATCTGATCGCTGGTGCCCAGGCGCTCGTTGGTGCGGTCGTAGATGGCTCCCATGCTCTCGGTGACCGCTTGATCTTGTAAAAAGATGGCGTCGATGCCCGTGTAGCTCGTCGTCTTCTGCGCCGTTCGGTCGATCAGGTAGTCGTTGCCCGCGTTCGCGACGCAGCGGAAGCGGCCGTACCAGTCGGTCGTGTTCGGCAGCGTCTCCGGCGGACGCACGACCTGACGGCCGGCGCTGCGGACTCCCTGCGCGCTTCGGGCGATCGAGATCGCCAGCGTGTGCTCGTCGTCCATGGGCACCCAGGCGCGCACCCGTACCTCGAGCCCCAGCACGCCGGTCGGCACCATCGCGTAAAACGGAAACAGAAAGTTGGCGATGCGCCAGTACTCGCTGTCGGCTTCGGCCGGCCGGTAGGCGCCGTACATGACCCCGAAGTCCATGTCGGCCACGGCGTACCGCGGCGCGCGATCGCTCAGGGCGTACCGAGCCCACGTGCCGGGCCTGGCCTCGTCGGCGTCCACGCTGCCGAGGTGCAGGAACACGGTGTGACAGGTGTCGATGTCGCCCTCGAGCGCCTGCATCCAGTTGCACTCGCGCTGGTAGATCTGCACGCTCGCGTCCGCCAGCATCGTGGGCTCGAGGTCGGGCAGAGGCGGCGGCGTCTCGCGCGGTCCGAGATAGGCCCAGACGAGCCCGGCTCGCTCGACGCACGGATACGCGACGGCCCTCACCTTCCCCCGGAAATTGCTCTCGGCGGGCTCGTTCGGCATGTCGACGCAGCGCCCGGTCACGTCGAACTTCCAGCCGTGGTAGACGCAGCGCAGGCCTTCTTGCTCGTTCCGCCCGTAGAAGAGGCTCGCGCCGCGGTGCGGGCAGCTGTCGCGGACCAGGCCGACCGCGCCGGAGGTGGCGCGGAACGCGATGAGGTTCTCGCCCAGGAGGCGCACCCGCAGCGGCGCGCCGTCCCGCGCCGGGAGCTCGGTTGACAGGGCCGCCGGCACCCAGTACTGGCGCATCAGGTCGCCCATCGGCGTGCCGGGTCCCACTCGACAGAGCAGCTCGTTGTCTTCCCGACTCAGCATGGCGCCACCTCTCTGTTCATGGCCACGCCTCGGCCGGCGGGGCCCAGCCCCGCGACGGCCTGCGGCGCGCACGGCGTGATGGGACGTTAGCATATAATCCGGCGAACTCGACCCGCACACCCGTTGGGGGATGCCGCCGCGGCCCCCGGGGAGGCACCTCATCATGATTCGCGTGCTGACTTTCGCGCTCACGCTGGCGCTGCTCCTCGCCGGATCGACCGTGGACGTCCCGGCCCAGTCCGAGGCGACGCCCATCAAGATCGGCTACGCGATCTCGCGCACCGGCCCCTTCGCCCCGGGCGCGCAGGTCACGCAGGAGCCGAACTATCTCTTGTGGGCCGAGCAGGTGAACGCGGCGGGCGGGCTCAGCGTGAAAGGGCAGAAGCGGAAGATCGAGCTGATCAGCTCCGACGACCGCAGCGACGTCGAGACCATCGTGCGCACCTACGAGAAGCTGATGACCGTCGACAAGGTCGACCTGATCCTGCCGCCGTGGGGCTCGACCGCGAACTTCGCGGTGGCGCCGCTCGCCAACAAGAACGGCTACCCGGTGCTGGCGCCGACCGCGCTCTCGATGAAGCTGGTCGACATGAAGCTGCCGTACTTCTTCTCGATGCTGCCTCAGCCCTACGTGCTCATGCAGGCGGCCGCCGACATGCTGGCGGCACAGGGCGTGAAGACCGTCGCCGTCATTTACATGGACGACCTCTTCGGCCTCGAGAACATCGCGGCGTTCGAGCCGGCCGTGAAGGCCAAGGGCATCGAGATCGTCGACAAGAAGAGCTATCCGCTCGGAGTGAAGGACCTGTCGCCGGTGCTGCGCGCGATCAAGGAGAAGAATCCGGACGCGTTCGTCGGCCTGACGTACCCGCCCGATACGATCCTGGCCAGCAAGCAGGCCAAGGAGATCAGCTTCAACCCGCGCGTTCTTCACCGCGGTCGGTACCGCCTTCCCGCTCTACAAGAACGTGATGGGCGTCGACTCCGACGGGGTGTCGGGCATCGGCTCGTGGAGCGTGAAGACGAGCCCGGCCGCGCGCGCCTACTTCGACGCGCACGTGAAGAAGTTCCAGAAGGAGCCCGACCGCTGGGCGAGCGCCCACTGCTGGGCCGGCCTGCAGATCCTCCAGGCGGCCATCGAGAAGGTCGGCGTCGACCGCAAGGCGATCCGCGAGTACATCGCGGCGGGCGAGCATGCCACGATCCTCGGCCCGCTGCGCTTCAAGGGCTCGGAGGTGCAGTTCCCCGGCACCGTCAGCCAGTGGACCGGCGGCGACTTCGAGGTGGTGTGGCCGGCCGACCGCGCGACCGCGCAGATGCTCGTGCCGAAGCCCGCGTGGAAATAACCCGCTGAGGCTCTGGCTCGAGCTGATCGCCTCGGGGGTCATCACCGGGGGCATCTACGCGCTGGTCGCGATGGGGCTGAACCTCCAGTACGGCCTCATGCGCATTCTCAACGTGTCGCACGGCGAGTTCCTGATGCTCGGCGCCTACCTCACCTACTGGGCGCACCTGGTGACCGGCGCGAGCCCGTTCGTCTTGCTGCCCGCGGTGCTGGCCGTCCTGTTCGCGCTCGGCCTCGTCGTCCACCATCTGTGCTTTCGCCGGCTGGCCGACACCACGCCCGAGGTCGAAGCGTTCGAGGCCAAGAGCCTCCTGGTGGGCTTCGGGCTCATGTTCCTCGTCCAGAATGCGGCGCTCCTGATCTGGGGCGCCGATCTTCGCGGTTATCAATACCTCGCGCGGACGGTGTCGATCGCCGGGTTCGACCTTGCGGCCAACCGCCTGGCGGCGTTCGCGGGCGCTCTCGTCCTCAGCCTGGGGCTCATCCTGCTGCTCAGGGCGACGCTCATCGGTAAGGCCGTCCGGGCGATGATGCAGTCGCCGACCGGCGCGCGCCTCGTGGGCATCGACGTCAGCCGGATGCACCCGGCCGTCTTCGGTGTGGGCCTGGCGCTGGCCGGCGTCGCGGGTGGCTTGCTCTCGATGGTCTACGAGATCTCGCCGTCGATGGGCGAGCCCTATACCGTGACGGCGCTCATCGTCATCACGCTGGGAGGACTGGGCAGCGTCAGCGGCAGCCTGCTGGGCGGCCTGCTCCTGGGCATCGTCGAGGCCGTCGGCATGCACCTCACGAGCCCTTCCCTGAAGATGGTGCTCTCCTACGGTGTCTTCATGGCCGTCCTGATCACGCGGCCCAACGGTCTCTTCGCGCGCTGATGACGCGGCGCCGGCTCCTGGCCGTCGGCGCCTTCGTCGCGGCGGCCGGCATCGTCCCGCTCCTGCTCGACGACTTCCTGGTGTCGCTCGCGCTCTCGTGCCTGATGTACGTCGCCCTCGCGACGAGCTGGGCGATGTTCTCGGGCGCCACGCGCTACGTCTCGCTCGGCACGTCGGCCTTCTTCGGGCTGGGCGCCTACGCGAGCGCCTGGAGCCTGGCGGCGCTGCCGTGGCCGATCGTCGTGATGGGTGGATCGCTGATCGCCGCCGCGTTCGCGGCCGTGGCGGGCGGCGCCATCCTGCACCTGCGCGGTACCTACTTCGCCGTGCTCACCTTCGGCATGAGCGAGCTGGTGCGCCACGCCATCACGTACGGCGAGAAGCAGTACGCGGGCACCGTCGGCCGCGTGCTCACCGCGGCGCCGGCGAGCCTCACCGTGTACTACACGCTGCTCGCCGTCACGGCCGCCGCGCTCGTCACCGCCGTGCTGGTGCGCTCGAGCCGGTTTGGCCTCGCCCTCGCCGGAATCGGCGCGGACGAGCAGCGGGCCCAGACGCTGGGCGTGCCGACCCGATGGGTGAAGGTCGGCGGCTTCGCGCTCAGCGCAGCCTTCGCCGGCGCCGCCGGCGCGACGATGGCGGTGCGCTGGACCTACGTCGATCCGGCAGCCGTGTTCAATCCCTTCATCGGGCTGCAGACCGTGCTGATGGCCATCGTCGGCGGCGCGATGAGTCTCGCCGGCCCCGTGCTCGCCGCCATCGTCTTCAGCCTGCTGACGGAGTTCCTTCGGCTGCGGTTCCCCTACGTCTACCTGCTCGTGCTCGGCACCTTGCTGATCGTGGCGGTGCTCTATCTGCCGCGCGGCCTGGCCGGCCTCTGGAGCGGGCACGCGTCCTCCGGTCTCCCTGGCGAGGCGCGACGCGCGTGACGGCCCCTCTGCTGGCCGCGCGCGACCTCGTCGTCCGGTTCGGCGGTCTCACCGCCGTCGACGGCGTCGACCTCGAGATCGAGGAGCGCGCGCTGCTCGGCGTCATCGGTCCCAACGGCGCCGGCAAGACCACACTCTTCAACGCGCTCTCGGGGCTGGTGGCGCCCACGGCCGGACGGCTCGTCGTGGGCGGCCAGGATCTGACGCGCAAGCCGGCGCACGTCTTCGCGCGCGCGGGCATCGCGCGGACCTTCCAGACTCCGCGCGTGTTCGCCGACATGACCGTCGCCGAGAGCGTGCGTTTTGGCCTCGAGTTCGCCGGCCGCTGGCGGCGCCGGGAGCGGGCGTCGCTGGCCGCGGTCGCCCCGATCCTCGACTTCCTGGGGCTCGCGCCCGAGGCGACCATGCCGGCCGGCGCGCTCACGTCAGCGCGCCAGCGCCTGCTCGAGATCGGGATGGCGCTGGCGACGCGGCCGCGCGCGTTGCTGCTCGACGAGGTGGGTGCGGGTTTGACCGAGGTCGAGGTGGCGAGCCTGGCGCGTCTCGTCCGCCGCTGTCGCGACGAGCTCGGACTCGCCGTGGTGTGGATCGAGCACGCCGTGGCCGTTCTGCTGCCCGCCGTCGAGCGCGTCGTCGTCCTGCACCAGGGCAAGAAGCTCGCCGAGGGACTGCCGGCCGCCGTGACGCGCAATCCGGCAGTCATCGAGGCCTACCTGGGAGAGCCGATCAACACGGTGGAGGGCTCGGCGTGAGCGCGGGTCTAAAAGTTACGTCGCTGGCCACGGGCTACGGCGGCATCCGGGTTCTCGACCGGCTCGATCTCGACCTGGCGGCCGGCCGCATCACGGCCATCGTCGGCCCGAACGGCGCGGGCAAGAGCACGCTACTCAAGGCGCTGGCCGGCTTGCTCCCGCGCGACGGGCTGGCGACGCTCGACGGTCAAGTCCTCCCCTCCGGCTCGGCCACGGCGGCCGTGCGCGCGGGGCTCGTCCTGGTCGCGGAAGGCCGCCATCTCTTTCCCCGGATGACCGTGCTGGAAAATCTGCAGCTCGGCGGATGGCTCTTGCCGGCGGCCGAGCGCGCCGCCCGCGTCGACCGGGCGCTCGCGCTCTTTCCGCGGCTCGGCGAGCGTCGCGCGCAGCTGGCCGGCTCCATGAGCGGCGGCGAGCAGCAGATGGTGGCGCTCGCGCGCGCGCTCGTCGGCCGCCCGCGCCTGCTCATGCTCGACGAGCCGTCGCTCGGGCTCGCGCCGCGGCTGGTCGACGAGGTCTTCGTGCTCGTGCGGAAGATCCGCGACGAGGATGTCACCGTCCTCCTGGTCGAACAGAACGTCGCTCGCGCTCTCGCGGTAGCCGACGACGCCCACGTGCTGGAGCGCGGCCGGCTGGTGGCGAGCGGTCGCGGCACTGATCTCCTGCGCTCGAACCTGGTGCAGGCAGCCTATCTCGGAGCGCGATAGCGGGAGGAGTGGTAGAGTCTGCGCCGGGAGGCCACCATGGCGAGCAACGTGATCCGCGTCGGCGATGTGGAGATCACCCAGCTGTCGGACGGGATGCTCGAGTTCGACCTGTGCAACTTCTTTCCGACCATCCCGGAGAACGAGTGGACCGAGTACGAGTCGCATCTGCACGAGCACAAGGTGCGCTTCAACCTCGGCTCGTACCTGATCCGCGCCGGGGGGCGCACGATCTTGATCGACACGGGTCTCGGCCCCAAGCCCGCGGACGCGCCCGATTCGCCGTGGGGTCAGCTGATGCACGACTTCAAGGCGAAGGGCGTGCGACCCGAAGACGTGGACATGGTGGTCATGACGCACCTGCACCGCGACCACGTCGGCTGGAACCTCATGAGCGAGGGCGGCAAGTACGTGCCCACCTTCCCGCGAGCGCGCTACTGGATGAGCCGCCAGGACTGGGACGCCTGCCATCAGCCCGATCTGCAGCCGACGCGGTTCGTCAACGCGCCGACGTGCGTCTGGCCCCTCGCCGATCTCGGGCTGATCGAGTTCATGCAGGGGGAGCAGAGTCTGACGCGTGAATTGACCGCGGTGCCGACGCCCGGTCACACGCCCGGACACATGAGCATCCTGATCACATCGAAGGGTGAGCGGGCGCTCGTCCTCGGCGACGCGGCGCACAGCCCGGTGCAGGTGCTCGAGCCCGACTGGGTCTCGCGAGCGGACATGGACCCGGACCTGACGCGTCAGACCCGGAAGGCTCTCCTGGATCGGCTCGAGCGCGAGAAGATTCTCGTGGCGGCCGGCCACTTCGAGGCCCCTGGATACGGACGCATCATCCGCCTCCAGGGGCGGCAGTACTGGCAGGGACTGTGAGCGGTCCGAGGAGCTAGGCGCCCGCGCCGGGAGGTTCGGCGAGGATCGACGCCAGGCGCGTGGGGTCCGCGGGCTTCACGAGGTGGTCGTCGAAGCCCGCCCCGAAGGCGCGCCGCTTGTCCTCGGGCTGACCATAGCCGCTGAGCGCGATCAGCCGCGGCCCGTCCTTGAGCACCGCCCGGATTCGCCGGGCCACCTCGTAGCCGTCGAGCCCGGGTAGACCGATGTCGATCAGCACGATGTCCGGCTGCAAGCGCGTGGCGATCTCGACGCCGCTGGTTCCGTCGGCCGCGTCGTGAACCTCGTGACCCGACGACTCCAGCAGGATGTGCATCATCTCCCGGTTGTCGGCGTCGTCCTCGACGATCAGGATGCGCTTCTGCGGACCCGAAGGCAGAGCCTCCTCTGACTGCGGGCGCCGCTTCGGCTCGCCGGCCAGCGCCGGCAGGCGCACGGTGAAGACGCTGCCTTTCCCCAGACCGGGGCTGGCGGCCTCGACGCGACCGCCGTGCAGCTCGACGAGCCTCCGGACCAGCGTGAGCCCGACGCCGAGGCCGCCGCCCGGCCGATCGACGTTCGTGTCACCCTGCGCGAAGAGGTCGAAGACCAGCGGCAGGAACTCCGGGGCGATGCCCTCGCCCGTATCGGCAACGCGCAGCACGGCCTCGCCGTCCTCACGCCGGGCCTCGACGCGGATGGCGCCGCCTTTCGGCGTGAACTTCACCGCGTTCGACAGCAGATTCATGATGATCTGCTCGAGCCGGGTCGGATCGGCGTCGACCCAGACCGGCTCCGCCTCGATCGTCAGGGCGCGGCCCTCGAGCTTCGCCACGCTCTCGAGCGCGATGAGGCACCGCTGCGCCATCTCGCTCAGGTCGATCGGGCCGCGCACGAGCGTGATCTTGCCGAGCAGGCTTCGCGTGACCTCCAGGAGGTCTTCGATCAAGCGGTTGAGATGGTCGGTCTGGCGCGTGATCGCCGCGCGCGCGCGTCCGGCCAGGCCGGAGACCGGCTCGATCCGGTTGAGCAGCGCGATGGCGGTGCTGATGGCGCCCAGCGGATTGCGCAGCTCGTGGCTGAGCATCGCGATGAACTCGTCCTTGGCCCGGCTCGCGGCCTCGGCCTCGGCGCGCGCGGCGCGCGTGTTGATCAGCTCGGTGAGATCGGTCACGACGAGACACAGGCTCTCGACGCCGTCGGACAGGAATGTCCCGACCGCGAAATACACCGGGATCTCACGGCCGTCGGGCGTCACCAGGTGTCCGTCGTACCGGCCCCGTCCGGCGCGCAGCGCCTCCGCGAGGCGCGCGCGATCAGCCGGCGCCACGAAACGCTCGATCCGCCCGCCGACGATCGACTCGGGCGGAAGTCCGACCATCTGCATGAAGAAGTGGTTGCAGTACAGGACGTCGCCCGCCGTCGTGAGCGTGACCGCGCCCTCCTGCATCTGCTCCACGAGCATCCGGTAAGGCTGCTCGGCGCTCTTGAGCGAGAACAGCTGCGGACCGTGCGGACCGTCCACGACGAGGGCATCCACTTCACCCTCGCGGATCGCGCGGAGCGTTTCCTGAGCTTCCTCGAGCTCGCTCTGCAGCTTCTTGATTCGCTCGTCGTCCATGGCGTCACCCATTGGAGTCGGGCTCATCGGCCGTCGGAAAGCTGGAGACCGGCGATCACGCGATCGGAGTTGGACATGTCACCCACCACGCGCTTGGGCGGAAGCGGGAAGCGTCGCACGCACGTCGGAGCCGCGATGATCTGCTCGGAGCTGGCGCTCTCGGGGGTCTCGTAGAGATTGACCACCTCGAGCTGGTACGCGCCCGGCAGGTACCGCTCGCAGAGCGCGCGGATATTGGCGATGGCGCGCGTGGACCGCGGTGTCAGTCCCGCCACGAACAGCCTGAGCTGGTACGCGACAGGCGGGTGCGCCGCGGCGTGGTCGGACAGGGCCTCGGGCGTCTTCTCGCGCATCATCGTGAATCCCCGGGCGATCGAATGTCGAGTCCCACGAGGACACGCTCGCTGTTCGAGAGATCGCCGATGATCTTTCGGACCGGCTCGGGTAGTCGGCGCACGAGCGTCGGCACCGCGAGGATCTGATCGCCGCGAGCCAGCTGGGGGTTCTGGATCAGGTCGACCACCTCGATCTGATACCGCCCGGCCAGGTGCTCCTCGCAGAGCCGCTTGAGATTGGCGAAGGCCGCGATCGATCGGGGCGTCTGTCCGGCGACATACAGGCGCAGCAAGTGCACGTCATCGGGCTGATCGACGCACGGCTGTGCGCCGGCGTCGAGCCTCTTCGTCGCTTCAATTTCCATGCGCGTCTTATCTCCGCTCGGCGGGCTCGTTGTCGGCCCGCCGGCTCTTGGCCATGTCGACTCGATCGTCGCGGAGCCGCTTCTGGCGCGCCCGGTGCTGGCCGATCGCGGACGCCAGCTCGGCCTGTTCGGCCTCGAACTTGCCGCGGAGCGCGGCCAGCTCCGCCTCGAACGCCGCCCGCAGCCGCTCGAGCGTGCGCTCCTTGCGCTCGAGCTCCTGGTCGTTCGACACGGCCGCCGCGCGATCCTCGGCCTCCCGGGTCAGGCGCGCCGATCCGGCGAGGACAGTCCCCGCGCCGATGTAAGCATCGAGGAGCTCGACGCCGTGGCTGGTCAGGAGGAACTCGCGGATCTGGTTCGAATGCGCCATTCCGCGGGACTTGAGCACGTAGAGGCCGCGGTTGCGCTCGCCGCTCGACTCGAGCGTGACCAGCAGGAGCCACGTATCGACGATCGAGGAGATCGCGATGTCTGTGCGCTCGTCCTCTATCTTGCCGCGAGTGAGGCTGGTCATGAGGGCGGTGGTGCCTTGGGCCTTCAGGTGATCGACGAGACGCGTCATCGTGGCCTGCACGTCGGCCTCGGTCGCCACCGTCAGCAGGCTGCTCACCGGGTCGGCGACCACGATGCTCGGTCGAAAGCGCTCGATCATGCGGTGCATCTGCGAGAGATGCATCTCGAGACCGTACAGCGAGGGCCGCGCCGCGTAGAACCTCAGCAGGCCCCGGTCGACCCACTCCTGGAGGTCGATCCCGATCGACCGCATGTTGCGGACGACCTGCCCGGGCGATTCCTCGAACAGAAAGACGAGGGCGCGCTCGCCGCGCCGGCACGCGGCATCCGCGAAATGGGCGGCGATGCTCGACTTGCCCGCTCCCGCGGTGCCCGAGACGAGGATGGTGCTGCCTCGGTAGTAGCCTTTGCCCTCGAGCATCGTATCGAGCCGCTCGATGCCGCTCGAGATGCGCTCGGACGCCGCGGCGTGCGACAGCCCGAGCGAGGTCAGGGGCAGGATGGCGATTCCGTCCTCGTCGATCAGGAACGGGTACTCGTTCGTTCCGTGAGCCGAGCCGCG
>DASRIY010000197.1:0-2016 GCA_035649755.1 Candidatus Methylomirabilota bacterium | reverse complement strand
GGTATCAAGTCCGGTGGTGTCTTCTCCATCCAACACCTCCTGGAATTGAGTGGGCCCACGACGGTGCGCGATACCAATCGCGTCACCGTAATTCCTCTCTACTCCGCTCCCGGGACGTCGTCAAGGCCGTCCTATCTTCCGCCACGCAGCCGCGGGTCGAGGACGTCGCGCAGCGCATCGCCGAGCATGTTGAACCCGAACACGGCGAGCGAGATCGCGACCCCTGGCCAGATCGCCATCCATGGCGCGCGGAACATGTACGTCCGGCCGGAGCCCGACAGCATCGCGCCCCACGCCGGATACGGCGGCGGCACGCCGAAGCCAAGGAACGAGAGCGCCGATTCGGCGAGGATCGCGGTGCCTAGGCCGATGGTGGCGAGGATGATGACTGTTGCCGCGACGTTCGGCAGGATGTGGCGCACGATGATGCGGCCGTGCCCGCAGCCCACCGCGCGCGCCGCCTCGACGTACGTCGTCTGGGTCACCCCGATCGTCGCGCCCCGGATGACGCGCGAGTTGACGGCGGCGATGATGACCGCGAGCGACAGCACCACGTTCAGGAGTCCGGGCCCGAGCACGGCCATGACCGAGAGCACGATCACCAGGTACGGAAACGAGAGCCAGGCGTCGACCACCCGCTGCACCACCAGATCGTACGCGCCGCCGAAATAGCCGCTCGAAACGCCGACCGCGGTGGCGAGTAGCACGGCAAGGCCGACCGTCGCGACCCCCACGGTGACCGAAACGCGCGCGCCGTACACGATGCGGCTCCACATGTCGCGCGAGAGGTTGTCGGTGCCGAGCCAGTGGGCGGCCGACGGCGGCTTCATACGCGCGCCGCGAATCGTCTCGTCGTAGTCGTACGGCGCCAGCCGCTCGGCGAACACCGCCATGATCAGGAGGGCGGCGACGATGACCGCCCCCAGCGCTCCGAGCGGCTTGCGCCGCGCGAACCGGGCGCAGGCCATGAGCGCCTGCGCGCCGGCGAACGACCGGGCGCGCTCGGCCGCAGAGTTCGTCTGCGACACGCCTTCCGGGAACTCGACCCGGGTGCTCACGCGCGCCATAGTACGCCCGCGCGCGGTGGTCTTTCGACGTGAAACTGAGCGGGCCAGGAGGGGCGGCGCCGGCCCGGGGACCGGCGCCGCTCGCGACTACTTCAGCGATTTTTGAAGCTGTCGCGCGTGTTCGAGGTGCGCCGCGGCGACGCCGCGCACGCTGGTCAGGAGGCTCTGGAGCTCGCCGTTCTGCGCGTTGGGGATGAGCGTGTCGTCGAGCGCCTTCACCACCGCCGCGTGATAGCCGACCTCGTTGTCGACGTAGGCCTTGTCGAAAGCGTCGCCGTCCAGCTTGGCGAGCTTGGCACGCGCGTCCTGGCCATCCTTCACGAGCGCCTTGCTGGTGTCGTTCTCCTGCGGCGTCACCTTGAGCTTGCCGACGAGATCGGTCGCCGCCTTGATGGCGCCTCCGTGATCGGTGATCATCGTCTGCGCGAACTGCTTGATCTCGCCGTTCCGGGCCTTCGAGAGCGCGAGCTTGCCCGCGTCGACGTCGACCTGGTTGGCCGCGACGGCGATCGCGGCGATCTGAGCGTCGTTGATCTTCGACTGCGCCGAGACGGACATCGCGCTTGCAGCGACAAGCGCGACGCCCAGTGCGAACATCCGGACCGTTGATTTCATGGCGTCCCTCCACTCCAATTGAGCGCACTCGGCGCGCGAGGTGACGGGCCCCTCACTGGACGACGATCGCGCCCTTCATGATCGGGTGGAACGTGCACGTGTAAGAAGTACGCCCGCGGTCGCGTGTCACCAGCGACCACTCGGCCGCGGGGCTGACGCTGCCCGAGTCGAACTGCCGTGCCTCGCCCGTCACCGTGTGGGGCACGATGTCCCGATTCACCCACACGATCGTGTCGCCGGCGGTCACGGTCACTTCCGCCGGGGTGTACGCCATGCCCTTGATTTCAACCCGATGGACGCGGGCGGCTGGTTTCTGATCGCATCCAGACGCGAC
>DASRIY010000196.1:0-13618 GCA_035649755.1 Candidatus Methylomirabilota bacterium | reverse complement strand
GGGCGACTGGGTCCTGACCGGCGCGGGTCTCGCGCGCCGCGCCGACCTCCTGCCGCCCTGGCTCTACTCGGGATCGATCCTCAACATCGGCGTGATCGTGGGCGGCATGCTGGCGGCGCTGCTCTCGCGTGAGTTCGCGATTCGCGTGCCGCCCGCTCCCGAGCTCGCCAAGGGCGCCGCCGGCGGGCTCCTGATGGGCGTCGGCGCGGTGCTCGCGTTCGGCTGCAACATCGGCGGCTTCTTCTCGGCGACCAGCGCGCTCTCGCTCTCCGGCCTCGGGATGATGCTGGGGCTCGGTGCGGGCGCCTACCTCGGCCTGCGCTACCTGCTCTGGGAAGTCGCCCACCGCCCGGGCTGGTCGCGCGGCGGCGGGCGCATTTTCCTGCAATCGCGCGCGCCCGCCGGACGCCAGCCCGTGGCCGGTGCGCTCGTCCTCGCCCTGATCGCTCTGGCGCTGTTCGTGTACACGCGAACGGGCTACGGTACGCAGGGCGTCTTCCTGCTCTTCGGCGCCGGATTCGGGGTGATCTTCCAGCGCTCGCGCTTCTGCCTGGTCCGCGCCTTCCGCGAGCCGTTCCTGACCGGCGACGCCGAGCACACGCGGGCGGCGGCGCTGGCCCTGGTCGTGTCGACGCTCGGCTTTGCCATTCTGAAATTCACCGATCTCAAGGACAAGACCGAGTGGGTCTTCCCGGCGGCCGGCGTCGGCGCGCTCGCCGGCGGGCTCGCCTTCGGCATCGGTATGACGCTCGCGGGCGGTTGCGGCGCCGGCTCGCTCTGGCGCGCCGGCGAGGGGCAGGTGAAGCTCTGGGTCGCCGTCTCGTGCTTTGCGCTCGGCGCCTCGCTCGTGCGCCTGGCCGCGACCCAGACGGGCCTTCTCAGGAAGCTGGGCGCCGCCGTGTTCCTGCCGGCGTCGCTCGGCTGGGCCGGCGCCATCGTGCTGATCGTCGCGGTCGCGCTCGCCTGGGCTATGCTGGCGACCTGGAACGAGGCTACCGGCCGGCTCAGCGCGGCCTAGTGACGGCTCGAACGCAGTCAGCGGAGGATGGGATGAAGGATTCCACGCGAAGGGAATTCCTCTGGACGTCCGGGCTCGGCCTGCTCGCCGCCGGCTGCGCGCCCACGGTCAAGGACTACGCTCAGAAGAGCGGGCGCCGGGTCGTCGTGATCGGCGGAGGCTGGGGCGGCGCCACGGCCGCGAAGTACGTGCGGCTCGCCGATCCCTCGATCGAGGTCGTGTTGCTCGAGCCGAACAAGCAGTTCGTCTCGTGCCCGTTCTCGAATCTCGTCCTGAGCGGCGTGCGCACGATCGACAGCATCACCTTCGGCTATGACCGGCTGCGCGCCCAGGGCGTCCGCGTGCTGCACGAGTCGGCCTCGGCCATCGAGCCCGACGCCAAACGGGTTCGGGTGGGCAACGACTCGCTTCCGTACGACAGGCTCATCGTGTCGCCGGGCGTCGAGTTCCAGTGGGAGCAGGTGGAAGGGCTCGAGGCGAACCAGGACAAGGTCCTGCACGCATGGAAGGCCGGACCGCAGACCGTCGAGCTGGCCCGGCAGCTCCAGGCGATGCCCGACGGCGGCGTGTTCGTCCTGACGATTCCGCCGGCCGCTTATCGCTGCCCGCCCGGCCCCTACGAGCGTACGTGCCAGGTCGCGTGGTACTTGAAGAACAACAAGCCGAAGTCGAAGCTCATCGTGCTCGACGCCAACCCGAACATCATCTCGAAGACCGCGCTCTTCCGCGCGGCCTGGGCGAATTACCCGAACATCGACTACCGCGGCTCCAACAAGGTCGTGAAGGTCGACCCGGGCACGCGCGAGGTGACGACCGAGCTCGGCGACAAGGTGAAGTACGACGTCCTGAACCTGATCCCGCCGCAGCGTGCGGGCACGATCGCCGTGACGGCCGATCTCGTCGGCGCCGACAAGCGCTGGTGCGAGGTCAATCACCTGACGTACGAGTCGGTGAAGCACAAGAACATCCACGTCATCGGCGACTCGACCATCGGGCTGCCGGTGCCGAAATCGGGCAACGTCGCCAACGCGATGGGCAAGATCTCCGCGCTCGCGGTGGTGAGCCTGCTCAACGACAAGCCCGTGCCCCCGATGGCGCCCGGCAACACCTGCTACAGCTGGGTCAGTGACCGCGAGGCCATCGCGGTCGTGAACGCTTACAAGATCGAGGGCGGCAAGGTCGTGCAGATCGAGCAGAAGCTCACGCCGGGCCAGTCGGAGATGTGGGCGCAGAATGCGGTCGGATGGGCGAACAGCATCTGGCAGGACATGCTCGGCTAGCGTACCTACAAAGAAAGGGACACCAACGTGATGCCGATCGCACTCATCAGCCTGCTGCTCCTCGCCCTCGCCGGTCCGGTCGCGGCCGGCCCGCTCGACGGCCCGGGCGCCTCCTCCGCGCTGGTCTGCAGCGCCTGCCACGGATTTGCCGGCCAGAGCCAGTCGAACACCATGCCGATCCTCGCGGGCATGCCGCCCTGGTACTTCAAGAAGGCGATCCAGGACTTCGCGGCCGGCAAGCGGGTCTCGCCGGAGATGGAGCCCTACGCCAAGCAGGTCGTCCAGTTCGGCCTCGACGACGTCGCCGCATACTTCGCCGCGCAGAAGCGCACCACGACGCCGCTGACGTCCGATCCCGCGGCGATCGAGCGCGGGCGCCAGGCGTCGGCGCAGTGCACGCTTTGCCACGGCGCCTCGGGCAAGGGCGACCCATCGAAGGGTGTGCCCGATCTGACGGGTCAGCCGCCCGGCTATCTCAAGAACCAGATGCTGCTGTTCAAGGCGGACAAGCGGAGCCCGGGCGACGCGCAGCTCAAGGTGGTGAAGACGCTGATGCAGTCGATACCCGACGAGCAGCTCGCCGATCTGGCGGCGTACTGGTCGAGCGTCAGATAGCCGCCATCGACCGTCCCGCGGCCGCAGTGCTGCCGCCGCCGGCTCGGCGGGTGGCGTGACCCTCGCCTTTGTCCTCACGCTCCTGGCCCTCGGGTTCGCCGGCGCCTTCGTGGCCGGACTGCTCGGCGCCGGCGGCGCCTTCGTCATGATCCCGCTCTTGCTCTACGTTCCGCCCCTGCTCGGCGTCGGCCAGCTCGACATCAAGGAGGTCGCCGGCGTGACGATGGCCCAGGTGCTCGTCGCCGCCTCGGCCGGGATGCTCGCCCACCGGCGCCACGGCGCGGTGAGCCGCGCGGTCGTGTGGGCGGGCGGCATCGCCATGGCCGTGGCCTCCTTCGTCGGCGCGCTCGCCTCCAAGTACGTGAGCGGACGCGTCCTCCTCCTCGTCTTCGCGCTCATGGTGACGACGGCGGCGGCGCTCGCCTTCGTCGGGGCCGGGCGGGACGCGGCGCGGAGCGATGTGCCCTTCACGTTCAGCCGGCTGAGCGTCGGCGCGGTCGCCGGCACCGTCGGGCTCGCCGCCGGGCTGGTGGGCGCCGGCGGAGGATTTCTCCTGGTCCCGCTGCTGCTCGTCATCGCAGACATTCCGATTCGCGTGACGATCGGCAGCTCGCTGGCAATCACGGCACTGGCGGCGATCTCGGGATTCACCGGCAAGCTCGTGACCGGTCAGATTCCACTGGCGCCGACGCTCGCCGTGGTGGCGGGCGCGATTCCGGGCGCCCGCTTCGGCGCCGCGATGAGCCGCCGCCTGCCGCCCTTCGGCCTGCGCGTCGCGCTCTTCGCGTTCGTCACGCTGACGGCCATCAAGGTGTGGGCGGATCTGCTGGGTTATTAATCCATAGGCGCGCCTCGGCCGGCGGGGCCCCAGCCCCGCGACGGCCTGCAGCGCGCACATCGAGAGTCGGGGAGGGGACGTGCGCTACGGGTTCGTGATCGATCAGCGCCGCTGCATCGGCTGCCACGCCTGCACGGTGGCGTGCAAGGAGGAGAACCGGGTTCCGCTGGGCGCCTTTCGCACGTGGGTGAAGTACGTGGAGCGCGGGACATTCCCGCAGACCCGCCGATACTTCTCGGTCCTCAGGTGCAACCACTGCGACGACGCTCCCTGCGTGACGATCTGCCCGACGGTGGCGCTCTACCGGCGCCCCGACGGTATCGTCGACTTCGATGGCGCCCGGTGCATCGGCTGCAAGAGCTGCATGCAGGCCTGCCCGTACGACGCGCTCTACATCGACCCGGACACGCGCACCGCCGCGAAGTGCAACTACTGCGCGCATCGCATCGAGGTGGGGCTCGAGCCCGCATGCGTGATCGTGTGCCCCGAGCAGGCGATCATCGCCGGTGACCTGGACGATCCGAGGTCGACCATCGCCCGCATCGTCGACCGTGAGCCGGTGCAGGTGAGGAAGGCCGAGCAGGGGACCCGGCCCAAGGTCTTCTATGTCGGCGCCGACGCCTCGGCGCTCTCGCCCGAGCTGCAAGCGCCGGCGAGCCACTACCTCTGGGCGGAGCGGCCGCGCGAGGAGGTCGACCTGGTGAAGATGGTCGCCGAGGCTCAACGCGGCGACGGCCCCGGGACTCACACGCTGAGCCAGCCCGTGTACGACGTGCCGCACCAGGTGCGGCCCTGGGGCTCCAAGGTCTCGGCGTACCTGTGGACAAAGTCGATCGCCGCTGGCGTCCTGCTCGTCGCGGCACTGGCCGGCTCGTCCGGATGGGGAAGCCTCCTCGGGGTCGCCGCTCCATCGCTCAGCCTGATTTTCCTGGCGCTTACGACCGCACTCCTCATCTTCGACCTCAAGCGCGCCGACCGCTTCGCCTTTATATTATTGAAGCCGAACTGGCGCTCGTGGCTTGTCCGCGGCGCCTGGATCCTGATGGCGTTCGGCGTGGTCGGCGTCGTGTGGCTGTTCGGCGGACTCACCGATCGCCCCGATCTCGTGAGTGTCGCTTTCGTGCCCGCGATTCTGCTGGCGCTCGCGACCGCCGGCTACAGCGCGTTTCTCTTTGGCCAGGCCGAAGGGCGGGACTTCTGGCAGAGCCCGGTGGTGCTGCCTCACCTGATCGTCGCCGCGCTGATCGCGGGCAGCGCCGCGCTCTTGCTCGCCACCCTGGTCTGGCCCGGCAGCGTCATGGTGGCGGGCCGCCATGTCGCCAATGCGGGCGACACGCTCGGCGCCTTGATGGTGCTCTCGCTCATCGTGAACGCCGGGCTCCTGGCGGTCGAGCTCGGCACTCGCCACCCCGTGCGCGATGTGGCCAAGGCGGCCCGGCTCATCACGCGCGGCGGCTACCGGACTCGCTTCTGGGGCGGCGTCGTGTTCGGCGGCATCGCGCTACCGATCGCGCTTGTGATGGCCGACTTCGCGCTCACGCTGTGGCCGCTGAGCCACCTCGCCGCGGTCCTCGCGCTGGCGGGGCTCTGGCTGTGGGAAGAGCTGTGGGTCCGGGCGGGCCAGTCCGTGCCGTTGAGCTGAACGTCCATGATCCAGAGGCGCGCCTCGGCTCGCGGGGCCCCAGCCCCGCGACGGCCTGCAGCGCGCACATCCGCACGGAGAGAGGCATGACCGATCGTTTGACCGAGCCGTTGCACCCCGTCGCTCGCGAACTGCGCCCGCCCGAGGGCGGGCTTCGGTCGTATCCGCCGGTCGAGCGCTGGGACGGCTGGGAAGAGTACGACCCGGTCGCGTGGCCACAGAAGGTCAAGCGTCGCTACTCGCTGATCCCGACGATCTGCTTCAACTGCGAGGCCGGCTGCGGTCTCCTGGCCTACGTCGACCAGGCGACGCTGAAGATCCAGAAGTTCGAAGGTAATCCGGTTCACCCTGGAAGCCGCGGCCGCAACTGTGCCAAGGGGCCCGCCACGCTCAACCAGGTGACCGACCCGGAGCGGATCCTCTATCCGTTGCGGCGCGTGGGGCCGCGCGGCGGCGGCAAGTGGGAGCGCGTCACGTGGTATCAGGCGCTCGACGACATCGCCGGGCGCATCCGCGCAGCGCTCGTGGAAGGCCGGCAGAAGGAGGTCATGTACCACCTCGGGCGGCCGGGCCACGAGCTCGTCTATCTGCAGCGCGTCTTCCACGCCTGGGGGATCGACGGTCACAACAGCCACACGAACGTCTGCTCGGCGAGCGCGCGCGCGGGCTACGCCTTCTGGCACGGGATGGACCGGCCGTCGCCCGATCACGCGAATGCCCGCTTCATCCTGCTCCTATCCTCGCACCTCGAGACCGGTCACTACTTCAACCCGCACGCCCAACGCATCATGGAGGCGAAGGCCCGCGGCGCGAAGGTCGCGGTGCTCGACACGCGCCTGAGCAACACTGCGTCGATGGCCGACTGGTGGCTCGCGCCCTGGCCCGGCTCCGAGTCGGCCGTGCTCCTGGCGATGGCCCACGTGCTGGTGCGGGAAAAGCTCTACGACCGCGACTTCGTGCGTAAGTGGGTCAACTGGGACGAATATCTACGAGCGGAGCGGCCCGAGCTTCCAGTCACGTTCGAGGCGTTCGATCAGGCGCTCGACGAGCTGTACGCACGGTTCACACCGGAGTTCGCCGAGGCCGAGAGCGGTGTCGCTGCCTCAACCATAGTTGAAGTTGCCCGAGAGATCGGGCGGGCCGGCTCGGCGCTGGCGACCCACGTCTGGCGCAACACCGCGGCCGGCAACCTCGGCGGCTGGCAGGTGGCGCGCGCGCTCGAGCTCGTGGTGGTGCTCATGGGCGCGGTCGGCACGCCCGGCGGCACGGCGCCCAACGCCTGGAACAAGGCGATCCCGGCGCCGCCGATGATGCCGCCGCCCGGCAAGATCTGGAGCGAGCTCCTGATGCCGCGCGAATACCCACTCGCGTTCTTCGAAATGAGCTTCCTGCTCCCGCACTTCCTGAAGGAAGGGCGCGGCAAGCTCGCGATGTACTTCACGCGGGTCTACAACCCCGTGTGGACGAACCCGGACGGGATGTCGTGGATCGAGATGCTGACCGACGAGCGGAAGGTCGAGCGCCACGCCTGCCTGACGCCGATCTGGAGCGAGACGGCGTGGTTTGCCGACTACGTCCTGCCGATGGGCCACGCCTCCGAGCGCCACGACCTCATGTCGCAGGAGACGCACGCGGCGCGGTGGATCGGCTTCCGCCAGCCCGTGCTGCGGGTGGCGCTCGAGAAGGCGGGCAAGCGCTTCGACCTCACCTGGCAGGCGCACGAGGCCGCGGGGCTCGGCCAGGTGTGGGAGGAGGACGAGTTCTGGATCGAACTGTCGTGGCGAATCGATCCCGACGGCGCGCTCGGCGTGCGGAAGTACTTCGAGTCGCCGTACCGCGCGGGCGAAAAGCTCCGCATCGAGGAGCTGTACCGCTGGATCTTCGAGAACAGCGTGCCCGGGCTTCCCGAGGCGGCGGCCCGCGAGCGGCTCAGCCCCCTCGAGTACATGCGCAAGTACGGCGCATTCCTGGTCGAGGACCAGGTGTACCGCACCCACGAGCAGGCGCTCAGCGCGAAGGATCTCGACGGCGCGACCGTCGACCCGGTCTCCCACGTGGTGCAGAAAGGCGGTCAGGCGATCGGCGTGGAGATCGACGGCCGGCGACACATCGGGTTCCCGACGCCGTCGCGCAAGCTCGAGTTCTTCTCGGGAACGCTCAAGGCGTGGAAGTGGCCCGAGCAGGCGGTGCCCAATTACATCCGCAGCCACGTCCACTGGTCGAATCTCGATCGCGCCAGGGGCGAGATGGTGCTTTTACCCACGTTCAGGCTGCCGACGCTCATCCACACGCGCTCGGGCAACGCGAAGTGGCTCTACGAAATTTCCCACACGAATCCGCTCTGGATGCATCCGACCGACGCGGAGCGCACGGGCGTCGCGACCGGCGATCTGCTCAAGGTCGCCACGCGCATCGGGCATTTCGTCGACCGGGTCTGGGTCACCGAGGCGGTCCGGCCGGGCGTCGTGGCGTGCTCGCACCACCTTGGACGGTGGCGGCTACACGAGGACGTGGGCGGCGAGCGCTGGTCCACGTCGCTCGTCGATCTCACCCAGCCTGAGCCGGGGAAATGGCGCATGCGGCAGGTTCACGGACCGCGGCCGTTCACCAGCGACGATCCCGATTCGGAGCGCGTGTGGTGGGAGGACGGGGGCGTTCACCAGAACCTCACGTTCCCGGTCCAGCCCGACCCGGTGAGCGGCCAGCACTGCTGGCACCAGAAGGTAACCGTGTCGCGGCCCGGTCCCGACGATCGCTACGGCGATGTGTTCGTGGACACGAACCGCTCGTTCGAGGTCTATCGCGAGTGGCTGGGCCTCGCGCGCCCGGCGCCGGGCCCGGGCAACCTTCGGCGCCCTCTATGGCTGCCGCGGGCGTTCAAGCCCGACGCGTCCGCCTATCGGCTGGACGGCGCCTGACAAGCGCCTCGAAGGCGCCTGTGAGCCGCCCAGAAGTTGTCGCCGGCGGCCTTCGAGCGCATAGTATTTTCTCGGACTGTTCGCGGAGCTCCAGGAGAGGGAGAGATGAGCGGCATGACTGACGAAAGCCAGATGACCCGGCGGGCGGCACTGGGAGCGCTCGGCGCCCTCGGCGTCGCCGCGGCCGGAGGGTTCGTAATGGGCGCGCCGGCGACCGCACGCGCTCAGGTACTCGGGCTGAACGAGAGCGTCCAGGAGACCATGAAGCGCCTCTTCGGCGACCGGCCGATCAAGGACGGCGAGGCCCTCGTCAAGGTCGACTTCCCGCCCATTGCCGAGAACGGCTCGGTGGTGCCGATCTCGGTCACCGTCGACTCGCCGATGACGCCGGCGAGCTACGTGAAGAACATTTACATCGTGGCCGACAAGAATCGCATTCCGTTCGTCACCCGCGTGACGCTGGCGCCGGAGGCGGGCCGCGCGTTCATGGGCGCGAACATCCGCCTCGGCGAGACGGGCGATCTGCGCGCGATCGCCGAGCAGAGCGACGGCACCTTGCTCATGGTCAAGCGCGAGGTCAAGGTGACCGTCGGCGGGTGCGGAGGCTAGCGATGGCCGATAGCGACAAGGTACGCCTCCGCCTGCCGTCGACCATCAAGGCTGGTGACGTCGTCCAGGTGCGCGCGCTCGTGCTCCATCCGATGGAGCGGGTCGAGCGCGACGCGCAGGGCCGGATCATCCAGAAGAACTACAACTACGTCAACATGGTGATCGTGACCTACCTCGGCAAGACCATCCTGAGCTTCGACACCTCGCAGGGCGTGGCCGAGAACCCGTTCTTCTCCTTCACGTTCCGGGCGACCGCTCCCGGTCCACTCAAGGTCGAGTTCCTCGACACCACGGGCGGTCGATTCGAACGCACGGTTGACATCAAGTTCTCGTGATCCGAGCAGCGCGGCGGGCGGTGCGCTGGGCCGGGCTCGTCGCGCTCTGCGCGGCTTGCGCCGGACCGGCTGGTAACGCGCCCGACACCGCGAGCGTCCCGCCGTGGACGTCGCGCGCCATCCCAGAGGCGCGCGGCGAATTTCAGGTAATGCCCGACGGCAAGCGCCAGGCGGTCCGGTATCGCGGCTGGACAACGCGCGACTTCAACTTCCGCACCTACGCCTACGACGACAAGCGCCCGGAGCCGGCGGTGCAGACCGTGACGATCCCGGCAGGGTTGACGGGGAACCCGCGGCTGGGCTTCGCCTTGTTTCTCAGTCGCGCCAAGGGTCCGTGCACCGGCTGCCATCTGATTCCCGGAGACGACGTGTGGCCGGCGGGCAACGTCGGCCCGGACCAGTCCACCATCGGCGACCGGAACGTGACGGACCAGTACCTCTACCAGGTCATCTGGGATCCGCGTGTGTTCTTCCCCAACACGTCGATGCCGCCGTGGGGCACGGTCGGCGTCCTGAGCCCGGAAGAAGTCATGCACCTCGTCGCCTATCTGCAGACGCTCAAGAGCCCGGTGCCGCCGGAAAAGGATCCCGACCGCAATCCGTTCACGCGGCGCAAGCCGATGGGATTCGGTGACAACCTCGACCCGACGAACAATCCCGCCGTGCTGCTGGCCGACGGCGCCGAGGCCGTGTGGGCCGCCAAGGGACCGGCCGGCAAGGCGTGCGCCGACTGCCACGAGGGCGGGACGGCGAAGGCCATGAAGGGCGTCGGGACGCGATATCCGAAGTTCGTCAAGGCGTATCGGCGCGTGATGAGCATCGAGGATTTCCTGACGGTCCACGGGCCCGAGACGACGGGCCGGCCGCTCCTGGCCGAGTCGACCGACAACATCAATCTGAGCATGCTCATCCGGCGCGCCTCGAACGGGATGCCGGTGAACGTCGATACCGAGAGCCCCGAGGCGCGGGCGGCGATCGCGCGTGGCAAGGCGACGTTCGATCGGCGCGTGGGCGAGCGCAATCACGCGTGCGCCGACTGCCACACGGTGGAACGGGGCGCCAACAAGTTCCTGGGCGGGCGCTTGCTCGCCGACGTCACGTCCGGCCTGACCCGGCACTTTCCCCTCTGGCGCACGGACCGGAGCGAAGTGTGGGACATGCGCAAGCGCTTGCAGTGGTGCATGACCCCGCTCGGAATGAACATGCTCGCCGCCGACTCCATCGAGTATGCCGAGCTGGAGCTCTATCTCACGACCTTTGACAACGGCAAGCCGTTGAGCGTGCCCGGCATCCGGCATTGATTCGTCTCTCGTCGCGCTCGCGGGGTTGCGTCGCGTCCGATTGCGGCGGGGCACGGGCGCGGCGACAGCCCGGATGCCCGTGCCCTGTTCAATGAACGTCACACGCCGGGATCTGATCAAGCTCCTGGCCATCGCAGCAGGCGCCGGCCTGGCGCCGCGCGAGCTGGAGGCCGCCGACGGCCCGGCGCGCCTGATGGCCTTCGAGCCGCTCGGCAACGTCACGCTCCTGCACATCACCGATTCCCACGCGACGCTGAAGCCCGTGTTCTATCGCGAGCCCGACACGCTGCTCGGAGTCGGCCCGGAGCGCGGCCGTCCGCCGTTTCTCACCGGCGGGGAGCTCCTGCGCGCGTACCATCTCGCGCCGGGCTCCGTCGAGGCGTACGCCTGCAGCTATCTCGACTTCCCGGCGCTCGCCACCCGCTACGGGCGCATGGGCGGCTACGCGCACCTGGCGACGCTCGTTGCACGGATTCGCCGGGAGCGGAGCGGGCGCACGCTGCTGCTCGACGGTGGCGACGCGCTGCAGGGCTCGGCGCTCACGCTCTGGAGCCGCGGCGAGGACATGGTCCGGGTCGCGAACCAGCTCGGTGTCGAAGTCGCCACCGCGCACTGGGAGTTCGTGCACGGCCTCGATCGCGTCAAGGAGCTCTTCGGCGACAAGGACCAGCGCGGGCTCTTCACCGGCGATTTCGTCGCCCACAACGTGACCGTCGCCGGGTGGGGGGACCACGTCTTTCGTCCTTACACGATCCGCGAGGTGGGCGGCGTCCGCGTGGGCGTGATCGGCCAGGCATTTCCCTACACGCCGGTCTCCCATCCAAGGCGGTTCGTGCCCGACCTCACGTTCGGCATCCGGGAGGATGGCGTCCAGGCGCTCGTGAATGAGCTGCGGAATACCAGGAAGGTCGATCTGGTCGTGCTGCTCTCGCACAACGGGATCGCCGTCGACCTGAAGCTCGCCTCGCGCGTGCACGGCCTCGACGTCGTGCTGGGCGGCCACACCCACGACGCGCTGCCGCAGCCCCTCGTGGTCGGCAAGACGCTCGTCGTGAACTCGGGCGCCCACGGCAAGTTCCTGAGCCGGCTCGACCTCGACGTGCAGCGCGGGCGCGTCACCGGTCACCGCTACCGGCTGATACCGGTGCTCGCCCAGGACCTGCCCGAAGATCCCGACATGGCCAAGCTGATCGAGGAGATTCGCAGCCCTCACGAGATGACGCTCGGTGAGCCGCTCGCGATCTCGGAGACGCTCCTCTATCGCCGCGGCAACTTCAACGGCACGTTCGACGAGCTGATCCTCGACGCGCTCATCCGGCGCGGCGACGCGCAGATCGGTTTCTCGCCCGGCTTCCGCTGGGGCATCACGATCCTGCCGGGCCAGGAGATCACGCTCGAGGACGTGTACGCGCACACCGCGCTGCCCTACGCGAACACGTGGGTGCGGGAGATGACCGGCACCGAGATCCATCAGGTCATGGAGGATGTGGCCGACAACCTGTTCCATCCCGATCCGTACTACCGCCAGGGGGGCGACATGGTCCGGCTGGGCGGGCTCACCTACGCGATCGATCCGTCGCGGCGGATGGGCCGGCGCATCTTCGACATCCGCGTCGCCGGGCGCGCGCTCGAGCCGGACCGCCGCTACAAGGCGACCGGCTGGGCCAGTCTCGGCGAGGCCGACGGGCCGCCGGCGTGGGACGTCGTGGCCGACTACCTCCGGAGCGTGCGGCGCGTGAAGCTGATCCCCCGCGCGCGCGTGCGGGTCGCATGATGGGCCGGGCGACGCTCTGCGGGCTCGTTCTCGGCGTCGTCGCGGCCGGCCTTCTGCTGGCGCCCGCCGCGGGGGACGAGGCGCTCGACGATCTGCTCACCGCGTTTCAGGCGACGGTGCTGGGCGATCAGAAGCCGACGCCGTTTACCCTGGAATCGCTCGACGGCAAGTCGGTCTCGCTCGCCGACGTCCGCGGGCGGGTCGTCCTTCTCTACTTCTGGGAGAGCGGCTGACCGTACTGCTCGAGGGAGTTGCCCTCGACGATCGAGCAGGTGCACCAGGAGTTCAAGGACCAGGGGCTCACGATCCTGGCGATCAACCTCGGAGAGGACAAAGACGACCTCGTGGCCTGGGCGAAGCGCCGCAAGGTCACCACCACGATCCTGCTCGATCCCAACGCCGACGTCGCCCGGAGCTACGCGATCGCGTACACTCCCACCGTCTTTCTCATCGATCGCGACGGCCGGCTCGTCGCCAAGTCGGTCGGCGTCCGCGCGTGGACCGGCGACAAGGGCCGGGCGGTTCTCCGGGCGCTGATCGCCCGGTAGTGGTAGTGCGAGCCGCAGGACGTCGCGGGGCTGGGGCTCCGCCGTCCGAGGCGAGCCTATGAAGGAGGCATCGCATGGCGTTCGATGGCGAAGCGTTCGTGGCGCGATTCAACACGGTGTGGAATGGGCACGACCTCGACGGGATCCTCGCCATGATGACCGACGACGTCGTGTTCGAGGCTTCCTTCGGCAAGGACCCGTGGGGGGCGCGCGTCGTCGGACAGGCGGCGGTGCGCGAGTTCCTCGAGGACATGTTCCGGCGCATCCCCGACGTTCGCTGGGACGAGATCCGGCACTTCGCCTGCCCCGAGCTGGCGGTAGTCGAGTGGCTGACGACCGGCACCCCGCGCGCCGGCACCCGCTACGAGGTCCAGGGCTGCGACGTCCTGGCCCTGCGCAACGGAAAGATCTCGGCGAAGCGCTCCTACCGAAAAGGCCTGCTCTAGCCCGTAACGGCAGCCTGAGCAGCCTGGCTACATCGGGCGCGAGGAGACGATCGCCCTGTAGACCTCGATCTGGCGGTAGAAGTGCCGCAGCACGTAGTGCTCGTTCACGTCGTGCTGCTGGTTGTTGCTGTTGGCCGCCGGGATCCACAGGCAGGGAATGCCAAGGACGTCGCTGAAGACGTGGAGCGGCAGGGTGCCGCCGAGGACCGGCAGCGCCACCGGCTCCTCGCCCCAGTGCTCTTCCAGCAGCCGCAGCAGCCACCCGAACTCCGGGCGCGCCGGCGAGGTGTAGCT
>DASRIY010000195.1:0-13961 GCA_035649755.1 Candidatus Methylomirabilota bacterium | reverse complement strand
GGCTGCTCGGACCAGAACAGCGCGGGACTATTCTTCGGCTGCGCAAAGACGGGAATCGTGATGGCGACCGCGACCACCGCGAGCGGTGCGATCGCTCCCATGATCCAACGTTTCATCGAGCGCTCCTTTCCATGATCTGAGACCTGGCGATCGGCTCGAGCGACGCGCGGCCGGCCTGGATCAGCCATCCGCGGCGCTCGAACGAGACGCTATCAATGGAAGATGAGTCGCCGCTGAGTCCCAGATGAGAAAGCGCTCATGTCCAAGAGACCCGCTGGAGAGGTCGAAGACGGAAAGGAGATCGACTTCGGGACTGCCGCGGCTCCGCGCCGGCGCTCGAGGCGCCGGGCGGAGCCGGGCTACGAGCGGTCCATCAGCTCTTCAGCGCGTCCGGAACCGGCATGCCGAGCGTGGTCAGCACCTCGGCGGCCCTGGTCTTGACCGCTGTGCCCTTCGTGGTCGCGTCCATCAGATTGCCGCTGTTGGCCGATTCGGTAGCGGCCGTCCACTGCTGCGTCATTTCGTCGAGGCCCGACTTCGCGGACGCGAACTTCTCCGCAGTCAGATTGGCCGGGAGCTTCTTGCTCTTCGCGAGAATCTCGACCCGGCCCTTGATCGCGTCCAGGACCTTCGGCATGCCGGCGCTCAAATCCTCCCACGCCTTCGTCAGCTCCGCCTTCTTGGCGCTGGCGGCGCTGGCCACTTCCTTCGTCTTGTCGGTCAGGCTCTTGGCGTCGTTGAGGGCCGCGGTGTACTCGCCCTTGGCGAACTTTTCCTTGATCGCCGCCAGCGCCGCCTGCAGGCTCTGGGTCTGGTCGGGAACGTACTTGCCCGCCTCGGCCACCGTCGCGCGGACCGCCTCCTCGGCGGTTTTGATCGCAGCCTCGGCCGGGCCCTTGTCGCTGGCGCAGCCCGCCAGGATCGGCACGCTCAGGACAAGCGCCACGCCCAGGCAGATCAGGGACGCCCGCCACCGGTCCGTCATCATCATCGATCCTCCCTTGTCAGCTATGGAATCCGAAGCTTCTGACCGATCCGGATCAGGTTCGGATCCTTCAAGACGTCGCGATTCGCTTCGAAGATCTTCGGGTACAGACTGGCGTCACCGTAGTAGTGCTGGGCGATCTTGCTCAGAGTGTCGCCCTTCTGGACCACGTGCCACTGGGTCGCGTCCCACGCGTCGCCGCCGCCCGCCTGCTGAGGGTTGTCCGCCATCGCAACACTCCTTTCTCGCTATCGCTGCTTATCGCCGCGTTGCTCGCGAATCGGGTGACCTCGCGTCGTGAGCGACAGGCTAGGTGGGGGGGCTGGCGCCTCCAATGGGATCAAAGGCGACCATTCGCAGGACCTAGGTCGCATTTCCCGGAGACACCGGAGGGGGTTGATTACGGTGGCGTGTCCAGCGCTTTACGCGCGACGTTTCCAGGACTTCACGAGCGAAAGGAGCCCCGAATGAATTCCCTGGACCGAAAGAAGCGGCACCGCATCGCGATCGGCGTCGTCTTCCTCGTCGTCCTCGGCATGGCCGGCGTCGCCGCCGCGCAGACGGCCGAGGAGGGCATGGCCAACTTCTACAACGATAACTTCCAGGGCAAGAAGACGGCCAGCGGCGAGCCGTACGACAAGAACGGCCTCACCGCCGCCCACAAGAAGCTCGCGTACGGCACCAAGGTGAAGGTGACGAACGTCGCGAACGGCAAGAGCGTGGTGGTCACCGTCAACGACCGGCTGGGCGCGTCGAGCCCGGCCGTCATCGATGTCACGCGTCGCGCCGCCGAGGAGCTCGACTTCGTGAAGTCCGGCCGGGCGACGGTGAAGCTGGAAGTCGTCAAGTAACGACGAGGCCGGCGCTCAGCGCGCGAGCTTCTCGGCCCGCACGCCGATGAGGCGGATCTTCGTGCCGCGCGGGTTCTCCCGCTCGTCCAGGAACGGGCGAATCAGCTCGACGGCGCACGCGGAGAGGGCGTCCTCGCTCGCGATCTGCTCGGACGTCGTCCGCGATCGGGTCAGCGTGCGGAAGTGGGCGAAGCGCACAGTGATGGTGACGGTGCGGAACGCGCGAAAGCCCTGACGCCTCACCCGCGCGAAGACCTCGCCGGCCAGGGCCCGCACGCGCTCCAGGATGAAGTCGGCGTCGAGCGTGTTCACCTCGAAGGTCTCCTGCTCGCCGACCGACTTCGGCTCCCATTCGTTCGAGACGGGGCTGTCGGAGAGGCCGCGCGCCTTGGCGTGGAGATCTTCGCCCCAGCGGCCGAACCACTCGGCGAGCTGTCCGCGCTCGAGCTCGCGAAGGTCGCACACGGTGCGGATGCCACGCTCGTGCAGCTCGGCCTCGGTCTTCGGCCCGATGCCCGGGATGACACGGATGACCATCGGATCGAGGAACGCCTGGACGTCCTCTGGCCGGACGATCGTGAGGCCGTCGGGCTTCTTGAAGTCCGACGCGATCTTGGCGACGAGCTTGTTAGGGCCCAGGCCCACCGAGCACGTCAGTCCCTCGCGCTCGGCGACTTCGCGCTTGAGCGCCTGCACGCGCTCCAGCGCCGCCTCGAACGTGCCGAGGGACGAAAGATCGAGATACGCCTCGTCGATACTCGCCTCTTCGAAGAGGTCGCCGCCGGGCGCCAGGATCGCCATGACCCGCTCGGACACCTCGACGTAGAGCTTGCGATTGCCGTGGACGAAGGCCACCGCGGGCTCGCCCTTCTTGCGGGCCGCCTCGGCCAGCTTCCAGGCGCGCGAGATGGGCATGGCCGAGCGGATGCCGTAACGGCGGGCCGCGTAGCTGGCCGCCTCCACGACGCCGCGGCCGCGGCCTTCCTTGGGATCGGCGCCCACGACGACGGGCCGATCGCGAAGCTCGGGATTGTGGCGCGCCTCGACCGAGGCGTAGAACGCGTCCATATCGACGTGCGCGATGATCCGCATCGCGCCGAGAGTACCGCTACTCGGGCGCCCCCACCCACCGGAGATAGTGACGCAGGAAGAAGTACTCGTTGTACGGGCGGTCGTCGCTCAGCGGCGGCGCGCCCCCGGCGATCGCCGCGACCACAGTCTCGTGGACTCCACGGGAGAGAACCTCCCGGAGCTGCGCTTCGGCCGCGGTGGCGGGCCCCCACTCGAGCAGGTCGGCGACCGCCGTCGCCGGCATGCGGGCCGCGAGCACGGCGGGCGCCGCCAGGTTGATGGGGCTCATGCTGGCCAGGAAGTGAGAACCCCAGCCCTCGAGCCCGACGAACACGCGGACGTGTGGGAACGAGTCGTGGAGAGCGCGGCTGATCGACCCGACGATCATGGGATCGTCTCCGGGAACCCAGGGAACCCACTGCTGCAGAATCCCGTCCGGACGGAGACGCCGTTTGACCACCTCGTAGAACTCCTGCGAGTAGAGCAGACTCGAACCCGCGGCCATGATCGGCGGCGGCGGGTCGATCGTGATCACGTCGTACTGCTGGCCCGACCGCTCCAGGAAGCGGCGGCCATCATCGACCACGATCCGAGCCCGCGGTGAGATCGCCACTCGCCGCATGTCGGCGTGAAAGAACGGCAACAGCGTCGGCACGCTGGGCACCAGCTCCACCGCGGTGACCGGGATGTCCCAGGACAGCAGCGATCGAAAGGACGTCCCCATGCCCAGGCACACCACGAGCGCGTCGCGAGGCGGGCGGCCGAGGGCCAGAATCGGAAGGTGGCCCATCATCTTGGTCATCGGCGTGAGCTTGGTGATGCCGATGCCGTTCACGAGCAACACCTTGTCGGTTCCCTTGCCGCCGGCAATCGTGGTCGCCGTGTGATCACGCAGGATGATTGCCGCGAACTGGCTCTCGAACGCTCGTGTGGTGAACAAGAGCGTCAGCGCGGCCGTCGTCGACACGGCGAACACGACGAGCGCCGTCCGTGTCGAGCCCGGTGCGGATCCGGCCAGCAGTCGGGCGGGTTTCATCACCGCCACGAGCCCGACGGCAAAGAGCGGCAGCGAGAGCGCGACCAGCGTACCGCGCTCTCCCCAGACCGGCAGCAGCCCGAAGCCCGCGAGGAGCGGTCCCAGGACACAGCCGATCACGTTGGCGGCATAGGCACGGCCCGCTCGATCAGGGTCTCCAGCCGACCACCAGTCCACGAGCATCGGCGTGAGAAACCCGATGGCGACGCAGAACGGAACGATGCCGAGCACGAGCCGCGTGACCCCGGAGAGCGAGAGTCGAGGATCGGCGGCCAGCAGGGGGACGACGGCGAGCACGCCGAGGACGGCCCAGGCCAGAACGAACCAGCGCGCCGGACTGTCGATCCGGTCCGACGAGGCACGGTTTCTGTAAAGCGCTGACCCGGCGAAATTGGCAATGAGGTAGACACCGAGAATCGCCGCGAACGCGTACACGAGCGTGCCGAGGTAGGGCGTGAATTGCCGGATCCACACCACCTCGAGGGCCATGCTGGTCAATCCGGTCAGGAACAGCAGAGCCACGGTGATGGCCGGTGGGCGGCTCCTGGACACTCGCGCGACGGAAGTCGCGGCCACCGGCGGCCGCGTGATTGACGACAACCCGGACCTGTACATGGCTGCGCCGGCCAGGAGCAGGTTGATCAGCGCCGTCACGAGCAACGTGGCGGCAAAGCCGAAGATCTCGACGAGAATGAACGCCGAGACCAGCGTGCCCGAGGTTGCCCCCAGCACGTTGGCCAGGTAGAGGAAGCTGAAGGATCGGTCACTCCCGGCAAGCCCTTCGCGTCGGATGGCGGCCATCGCCAGCGGAAACGTGGCGCCCATCGCCACGCAGAACGGCAGCAGCGCGAGAGCCACCCAGGCGCCTGACGCCAGATAATAGGTCGCCGAGTCCCAGGCGACTCCACTGCGCGCGGCGAGGACACTCCGGCCCCACGCGAACGCGTGGGGGACGGTCAGCGCGGAAAGGCCGATACCGGCCTCGGCCAGGGCGTACAACCGCAACGGCCACCGGGGCTCCGCGCCTTCCAGCCGCCGACCGAGCCGGCCCACGCCCCAGCTACCCAGAGCGAGTCCGGCCATGAAGACGGACAGCACGATCGAGACGAACGGCGTGGTGACGCCGAAAGCAGCCATGGCCAGACGCAGCCAGACGACCTGATACACGAGGCTGCAGAAGCCCGAGACGAAGAAGAAGATGAAGAACCAGGCCATCATTCCAACTTAACCTTCACGACTCGGCGGCCCGAGATGATTTCGTCGGGGCTAGAATCCTCGGCCGTGGGGACGGCGGTCTGGGTCGTTCGGGCTCGGCTCATCATGGTCGTCGGCGGCCTGCTCGCTGTCGTCGTGTCAGCAAGCCTCCTCGCTGTCGCGGCCTCCGCCCGCGCCCAGTCGCGCAACGCGATCGACGAGGAGCTTCGGCTGGCCGGTGCCATGTTCGTGGCCGAGCTCGAGACACGCACCCGTCAGCTGGTCGCGGCCACGCGAGCGCTCGGGGGCGACATCGCGCTGAGAGCAGCGGTGGCGGGCGTGGACCAGGACCGGGCACGCGCGATCCTTGACGGTCATCGAGACGCGACCGGCGCGGACGTCGTCATGCTCGTGGCGCCGCAGGGGACGATGGCCGCCGACACCCTCAGGCCCGCCCGGCTCGGCGCCGCGTTCGCCCTGTCGCCGATCCTGTCATGGACGGCGGCCTGTATCGCCTCGCCTTCGTGCCCGTGACCACGTCGGCACCGGGCGCGTGGCTCTGCGCGGGCTTCGCGATCGACGATCGACGCGTTGCCGACGTGCGGCGGCGCACCGGGCTTCAAGTCTCGGTTCTTCGCGCGTCGATTCCGGATTCGTCGTTCATGCGTCCACGCTCGCGGGTGTCGAGCGGGACGATCTCAAGCGAGCGGTCGCCGCATCGCGGACAGCCGTCGTCATTCGTGCTGACGGGAGCCTTCTGGCTCAGGCCAAAATAGACCACCTTTCCGGAAATCGATGGTCCGGGAGGCACCCGTTCGGCCAGTCACTTACCGGACCAATCCTGTCCAGAGAATCCGTAACCCTCTGATCTTGCGAAAGATTCCCCGATCAGGTATCGGATTTGCTCCTCTCAGGGGGCATGGAAGCCACGGTTCCGGAAGTCAAGGTCGAGCGCCCGGATCGGGTCATCGAGCGGCATTTGCTCGGGCTGGGGGTGCTGGTCGTGACCCTGACCACGGGGTACATGCTGACGGGCCTGTCCGGCGTCCGCCAGGCCGCCTCGGCTCCGCAGCCTGAAGTCGCCCGCGTCGAAACCGCCGAAACTGAAGCCGCGCCGGCCGAGGACGACATCGACACCCAGGCCGGCATGGATGCCTTCATCAAGAAGGTCTCGGCCAAATACAACGTGTCGCCGGACGTCGTGGCGGCCGTGATCGAGGCCGAGTCCGAGTTCAATCCGCGCGCCGTCTCTCGCCGTGGAGCTCGCGGGCTCATGCAGCTGATGCCCAAGACGGCCAAGACCCTGGGCGTCGACGATCCGTTCGATCCCCGCGAAAATATCGAGGCGGGCGTGCGGCATCTGCGCGCGCTCATGGACCGCTTCGGGGACAACCTGCCGCTCGTCCTCGCCGCCTATAACGCGGGCGAGGTGGCGGTCATCAAGCATCGCGGCGTGCCCCCGTACCGCGAGACGCGAGCCTACGTGAAGCGCATCATGAAACGGCTCGACCGGACCCGCTCGGCCTAGCTCTCGCTCTCGGCGAAGTTCGGTTTGTTATCCTGGCGCGGATGGCCCACGCCTTCGTGCCGCACCACTCCCACTGGGGCGCTTTCGAGGCCGAGGTGGCCGACGGCACCGTCGTCGGCATCCGGCCCTATCAGCACGACCCGGATCCGTCGCCGCTGCTCGGGAACATCGTCGACAGCCTGAGGCATCCCGCGCGGGTCACCCAGCCCATGATTCGCGCGGGATGGCTCGATCGCGGGCCGGGCGCCACCGATCGGCGGGGCGCCGAGCCGTTCGTGCCGGTGAGCTGGACGACGGCCCTCGGCGTGCTCGCGCGGGAGCTCTCACGCATCTACGAGCGATACGGCGGCGCGGCGGTCTACGGCGGCTCGTACGGCTGGAGCAGCGCCGGACGCTTCCATCACGCCCAGGGGCAGCTCCACCGATTCCTCAACTGCCTGGGCGGCTTCGTGCGAGGCGAGCACACCTACAGTAACGGCGCCCAGTCCGTGATCATGCCGCACGTCGTCGGATCGATGCGCGAGTTCCTGGATCGGGCGACGGCGTGGTCGGTGCTCGAGCGACACACCGAGCTGTTCGTCTGCTTCGGCGGCGTTCCTATCAAGAACACGATGGTGAGCCCCGGGGGCGCCAGCCGGCATCCAGCGCGCGACCATCTGCGCGCGGCGCGTGAGCGCGGCGCCCAGTTCGTCCTGCTGAGCCCGATGCGGGACGATCTGCCCGGCTTCGTCACCGCCGAATGGCTCGCCCTCGTGCCGGGGAGCGACGTCGCCGTCATGCTCGCGCTCGCGTACACGCTCTGCGACGAGAATCTGCTCGACCGCGCCTTCCTCGCGCGCTACACGGTCGGCTTCGATCGCTTCGAGCGGTATCTACGGGGCGAGACCGACGGCTGTCCGAAGACACCGGAGTGGGCGGCTCGCCTGTCCCAGGTGCCGGCGGCAAGCCTGCGAGCGCTCGCCCGGCGCATGGCGTCGAAGCGCACGCTGATCAACGTGAACTACTCGCTGCAGCGCGTCGAGCACGGCGAGCAGGCGCCGTGGCTGGCGGTGACGCTGGCGGCGATGCTGGGCCAGATCGGGCTTCCGGGCGGCGGATTCGGCCAGGGCTACGGCTCGCTCGGCTACATCGGGCGCGCGCCGCTGCGCGTCGGCCCGCCGACCTTGCCGCAGGGACGGAATCCGATCGGCGCGTTCATTCCCTTCGCGCGGGTCGCCGACATGCTGCTGCATCCGGGCGAGCCGTTCGACTTCGACGGCCGGCGACTCAGCTACCCCGACATCCGGCTCGTGTACTGGTGCGGCGGCAATCCCTTCCATCACCACCAGCACCTGGCCCGCCTGCGCGCCGCGCTCGCACGACCGGAGACGATCGTGGTCCACGACGCGTTCTGGACGGGGATGGCCCGCCACGCCGACATCGTCCTGCCGGCGACGATGACACTCGAGCGCAACGACATCGGCGGATCGCCCAACGACGCGTGTCTCATCGCGATGCGCCAGGCGGTCCAGCCCTGGGGCGAGGCGCGGAACGACTTCGCGATCTTCTCCGGTCTCGCCGCCGCGCTCGGAGTCGGCGAGCGCTTCACCGAGGGACACGACGAGATGGATTGGCTACGGCACCTCTACGACGGCTGGCGCGCGCGCGTCGCCGACGACGGCGGCGCGGCGCCCTCGTTCGACGAGTTCTGGGCGGCCGGGTTCCTGGAGCTGTCCCCCGCCCACGACGATCTGGTCCTGTTCAAGCAATTTCGGGACGACCCCGAGGCCACGCCCCTCGGTACGCCCAGCGGCAAGATCGAGATCTTCTCGGCGACCATCGACGGGTTCGGCTATCCGGACTGTCCCGGCCACCCGACCTGGCTCGAGCCCACGGAATGGCTCGGCGCGCCGCTGGCCGAGCGCTTCCCGCTGCACCTGATCGCCAACAATCCGACGGCGCGGCTGCACAGCCAGCTCGACGTCGGCGCCTACAGCCAGTCCACGAAGGTCCGCGGGCGCGAGCCGATCCGCCTGCACCCGGCCGACGCCGCCGCGCGCGGCGTGAAGAGCGGCGACGTCGTCCGAGTCTTCAACGACCGCGGCAGCTGTCTGGCCGGCGCGGTGGTGAGCCACGCGGTGCGGCCCGGCGTCGTCCAGCTGTCGACGGGCGCCTGGTACGACCCGCTCGACCCGGCCGACCCCGGCGCGATGTGCGTCCACGGCAATCCGAACGTCCTGACGTTCGACCGGGGAACTTCGCGGCTCGCGCAGGGCTGCTCGGGCCAGCACGCGCTCGTGCAGGTCGAGCGCTGGACCGGCCCGCTGCCGCCCATTCGTGCCTACGATCCACCGGCGGTGGAGCGGCGACCGCTCGCGTAGCGGCTCGCACTGTTTGCTGGGCCCCGAGGTTCTCCGGGCGATAAGCTCGTAATAATGCGGTCTCACCCCCTCGACATCTTCCTTCCGGCGGCGGGCTTCGGGGAGCGCTTGCGTCCGGCGACCAACCACCTGCCCAAGCCGCTCCTGCCGATCCTCGGCACGCCGATCATCGAGGGCATCCTGGGCAAGCTCGCGGCGGTGTGCGACGGCACGATCGGCATCAACCTGCACTGGAAAGCCGATCTCCTCCGCGCCTGGGCCGCCGCCTCGCCCTGGCACGAGCGCATCGTCTTCTTTCCCGAGGATCCGATCCTCGGGACCGGCGGCGCGCTCAAGAACGCGGAGTCGCTCCTGTCGCGGCGCGCGTTCATCGTCCACAACTCGGACATCCTGCTGGACATCGATTTCGGGCGCCTCGTCGAGGAGCACCTGGCCTCGGGCAACGTCGCGACACTCGTGTGCCATCGCCTGCCGCATCTGAGCAACGTCGTGATCGACGAGCGCGGCCAGGTGCTGGACGTCGAGAACCCGGGCGCCTCGAAGCCCGATCCCACGCGCGTCGCCGACAAGGTCGCCTACACGGGCATCGCGGTCTACTCGCCGGAGATCCTCTCGTTTCTCCCGACCGGCGTCTCGCACGCCACCGTCGCCTGGGTGGCCGCCTCCAAGGCCGGCCGCAAGGTCCGCGCGTACGACGTCACCGGCGCCTATTGGAACGACGTCGGCGATCCCGCGACCTACGCGAGGGGCGTGCTGGACGCGCTCCGCGAGCGCGGCGAGATGGTCTACCGCTCGGCGACCGCGCGCTGCGGGCGCCTGGAGATCGATGGCTACGTCGTCCTGGAATCGCGCACCGAGGTCCGCGACGGATCGCGGCTGAGAAACTGCATCCTCCTGCCGGGCGCCGTCGTCTCGGGCAGCCACGAAAACCGCATCGTCGGGCCGGACTACACCATCGCCCTGTCGGAAGCCGACATGCAGCCGGCGCTCCACGCAGCGGAGAAGAAGCGGGTCGCCCTGAGCGATCCGCTCTTCGCGTCACACTTCGGGGTCCCCGCGGCGAAGGCGCGAGCCGCGGCGCCCACCTCGGACTCGCCCGCGTGGTCGGACGCGATCCTGATCGGCCTCGGCGGCTCGGACCGGCGATACTTCCGCGTGCAGCACGGCGGGCGAACGGCCGTGCTCATGGAATGTCGTCCCGAAGACCCCGATTACGAGCGCCACCTCGCGTACACCGGGTTCTTCGCCCGCCACGCCGTCCCGGTGCCCGCGATGTTCTCGTCCGACAGCGCGAGCAAGCGGGCCCTGTTCGAGGATCTGGGCGACACCTCGCTCTACGCGTACCTGAAGCTGCCTCGCGACACGGCGGGCATCGAGAGCATCTACCGGGCCGTCATGCAGAGCCTGGTGACGATCCACACCTCGGCGACCGATCGCGTCGCGGAATGCCCGCTGCTGAAGACGCGAATCTTCGATTACGACTACTTCCGGTGGGAGACCACCTATTTCCTCGACCGCTTCGTCGTCGGGCTCCGCAAGCTTGCGATCGGCGACCGGCCCGCGGTCGATGCGGCGCTCCATCGCCTGGCGCAAGGGGTGAACGCGGCCGTCAGGTCGATCATTCATCGCGACTTCCAGTGTCAGAACATCATGATCCACGGCGGCGTGCCGCGGATCATCGACTATCAGGGTGCCCGCATGGCGCCGCCCGCCTACGACGTCGCCTCAATTCTGTGGGACCCGTACCATCACCTGGACGACGCGGTGCGCGAGCGGTTGCTCGGCTACTACGTGGGCGAGATGAAGGCCCACCGCCCGGCGTTCGACGAGAAGGCCTTCCGGCAGACGCTCGTTGGCTGTCGTCTGCAGCGCCACATGCAGGCCCTGGGCGCGTACGGCTTCCTGGCCGAGGTGAAGGGCAAGAAGTACTTCCTCAAATACGTGCCCGAAGCGCTCGCGCTCTTGCGGGCGGATATCGGCGAAGCCCGGCAGGACTACCCGGAGCTCGAGCGGCTGATCGCGTCTCTCTGAGGGCGGCGCTGCGCTACCGGCGCGCTTCCCACCGCTGCCCCCAGCGCTCGTCGAAGGTCACGTCTTCCACCGGTCGCCGGTTGGTTGGGCCGTAGCGATTCTGCGGCGCCGGGTAACCCAGCGGGAGCAGCGCAGCGGTGTCGACGTTCTCCGGAATGCCGAGCTTCTCCTTGATCTCCTTCTCGAAGCCGCGCCGCGGGCGCGTCGTCAAGACGCTGGCGAGCCCGAGCCCCCGGGCCGCCAGCAGCATGTTCTGCACGGCCGGATAGATGCTCGCCCCTCGATTGATGTCACTCGGCGAGCCGTCGTGCTGCAAACAGCAGAGGATGAGGACCGGCACCTCGTGCAGGTGCTCGGCCAGGTGCTTCGCGGCGGCGTCGTTTCGCGCCATGGTGCGGGCCTCGACCTCGTTCCGCGGGGCGCCGTGAGCCGGCACCGGCGTGTTGCGGTACCGCTCCTGGATCCAGCGCTTGGTCTCCGGGTCCTTGATGACGATGAAGCGCCACCGCTGCTGGTTACCGCCGCTCGGCGCGCGCGTGCCGGCCTCGAGCACGCGGCGCACGAGGGCGTCGGGAATTGGATCGGGCCGGATGTACCGCAGGGCCCGCTGCGTGGCGATCGCTTCGAAGAGGTCCGGCGTGTCCGCCATGGTGCCTGTTCCCGGCCCTCAGTCGAAGATGATGCCGCCGTCCACGTTGAACGACTGCCCGGTGATGTTCCGCGCCCCCGGCGTGGCCAGGAAGACGGCCAGGGCCGCGATGTCCTCGGGCTCGTTCGCGCGGCCGAGCGGGATGGCGGCGTTGCGCCGGCGTGCCATCTCCTCCACCGTCACGCCCTCGTCGGCGGCGCGCGTCTTCAGATTCGCGTCCGAGAGCGCGGTCACGGTCGTGCCGGGGCAGATCGCGTTGACGTTGATGTTGTGCGGGGCGAGCTGGAGCGCCGACATGCGCGTCATGCTGATGACGGCGCCCTTGCTGCCGGCGTAGATCACGTTCGACGCGCCCGCGTAGCCCTTGCCGGCGATGGACGCGATGTTGACGATGACACCGCTGCGGCGGGGGATCATCTCGCGCGCGACGCGCTGCAGGCAGAAGAACACGCCCTTGCCGTTCACGCGCATGATGCGGTCCCAGTCCTCTTCGGTGAGGTCCATCACGTAGGCGCGCCGGGTCACCCCGGCGTTGTTCACGAGCACGTCGATCCGCCCGAAGCTGTCGACGACCCGCCGGACCATATCGTCGATGCTCTTGAGGTCTCCGACGTCGGCGCCGAGGGCGAGTCCTTTGCGCCCGAGCGCGCTGACCGCGTCGGCCGTCGGCTTGACGGCCGCCTCGTCGAGGTCGACGGCGGCCACGTGCGCGCCGCTTTTCGCCAGCGCCAGCGCCGTCGCGCGGCCGATGCCGCGCGCGGCCCCGGTGACGAGGGCGACTCGATCGGCGAGCGCCTGTCCCGCGTCGGCCACGGCTACATCCCCGGCGGGGTCAGGAGCTCGGGGATCACCCACTTGGCAGGACGGCCCGAGGCGACGCGCTGGATGTTGTCGAACCCGTTCCGGAACCGCGCGTTCCAGTTCTCCCAGGTCGGCCCCGCCGAGTGCGGCGTGAGGGTCACGTTCTTCAGGCCGTAGAGCGGGTGGTTCGCTTTCGCCGGCTCCTCCACCAGCACGTCGAGGCCGGCCGCCAGGATCTGCCCGCTGGTCAGCGCCTTGTGCAGGGCCGACTCATCGACGACCGGACCGCGGCAGGTGTTGACGAGGATAGCGGTCTTCTTCATCATCCCGAGCTCCCGCGCGCCGATGAGGTTGCGTGTGCTCTCGTCGAGCGGCACGTGCAGGGTGACGATGTCGGCCGACTGCAAGAGCTCGGTGAACAGGACGAAGCGGACGCCGAGGGCGTCTTCCTGGTCTTCGGTGAGCCGCGCAATGTCGTAGTACAGCACAGTCATGCTGAAGGCCTGCGCGAGCCGGGCGACCTTCTTACCGATATTGCCGAGCCCGACGATGCCAAGTGTCTTGCCGTGCAGCTCGAATACCCTCGAGTCGAAGTGGTTGCCCACGCGCCATTTGCCGGCGACCACGTCGTTGTGAAACACCACCAGCCGCTTGAGGACCGCCAGCATCAGCATGATCGCGTGCTCGGACACCGCGATCGCGTTGGCGCCGCCGTTGTTGGCCACCGCCACCTTCGCCTTCCGAGCCGACTCGACGTCGACCCGGTCGTAGCCGGCGCTGAGGAGCTGCACCAGCTTCAGCTTGGGCGCCGAGCGGAAGAACTCACCGGCGATCGGGCGGCCGAGCCCCATGACGTACTCCGCATCCTTGACCGCCTCGTAAAACTCCGGGGTGTCCTGGTCGACGACCACGAGCTCGAAGCCGGGAGGCGTCAGCTTGCGCGCCATGTCGAGGATCGCGTCGGGTTGCTTGGGAATGAAGAGGATCTTGGTCGCCATGTCGGGCTCCTTGTGAGGTGTGACGAGGCTACGCCAGCGGGACGGTGGCCGTCACGCAGATCTGGTCGCCGAGCACGCGCGTGGTATGCCCCTTGCCGGTCGTGTCTTCGACGAGGCGCGCGTCACCCGGTCCAAACACGTGCTTCGAGCCGTCCCCCAGACCGATCTCGAGCTGTCCGGAGAGAATGATCACGAACTGACGCCGCGGCGCCGGGTGCCAGTCGAGGAACTGGCCGGCCGGCCACTCGCGGAACGAAATCTGGCTCGCCGCCAGCCCCTTGAGCCAGTCCGGCTTCGCCTTGAGCTCGATCTTCTCGATGCGTGACTGCTGATCCGCGCCCGCGTACAGCCGAAACGTTCCCATCGACCCCTCCGTGGTTCGTTCTCACTGTCACCGCGCCCGAACGGTCGGGATGCTAGCATAGAAGGCGACCCATGACCGGCCGCATGCCGGGAC
>DASRIY010000194.1:0-2336 GCA_035649755.1 Candidatus Methylomirabilota bacterium | reverse complement strand
AAAGGAGCAGGCGGAGGGCCGGTGGGACGCGACGATCAACCTCGGCTACCAGCGTCAGGATTTTGGCTTCGCGTTGAATGGGCTGACGGCGAACGGCACTCAGCGGCCGATCCAGGACGTCTTCCATTATTTCGGCGGCGGCGTGAGCATCGTGCTCCCTGTCAGGAACCGTAACGAGGGCAACGTGGCGGCCGCGACGGCGGCGACGCGTGCGGCGGAGCGCCGGGTGGAGTTCGCCGTGCTCACGGCGCAGCAGGAGGTCGGGGCTGCCTTCACCCAGTACGAGGCCGCGCGCCGGTCACTCGACATCTACGAGCGTGGCGTGCGCGACGTCTCGCGGCGGAACCTGGAGGTGATCCGGCAGGCCTACCAGCTCGGCCGTGGATCGCTTCTCGACGTCATCGCCGAACAGCGGCGCTTCATCGAGGTCGAGAACGGCTACACGGACGCTCTCAAGCAAGTGTACGACGCGGCGGTCGGGATCGAGCGCGCGGTAGGGACCCTGGCTCGATGACCCGGAAGCACATTGTGCAAGGGGTCGGCGCCGTCGCGCTGATCGCCGTCGGTGTGGTGGCCGGCGTGGCCTGGACCGAGCGTTCCAGCCGTGGTCGGCCGGCTCGTGGCGGTGGGATTGCGGCAGAGCCGCAGGCGGTGCAGGCCAGTCGAGACGCCGCGAACAGTGACGAAAGCGTCGAGGTCGTGCTCACGCCGGAAGCGGTCGAGCGCGCCGGCATCAAGACGACGGCGGCTCGAAGCGTGCCGGCGAGCGCTACGCTAACGGTTCCGGGGACGGTCACGTCCAACGCGTACCGCGATACGAAGGTGAACACGCTCGTCGGGGGCGTCGTCCGGCAAGTGACAGTGGAGCTCGGCACGGCTGTCGCGCGCGGTCAGCCGCTGACCGTGATCTTCAGCACGGAGCTGGCCGAGGCGCAGATGAAGTATCTCGCGATGCAGGCCATGCTGAACGCAGATCACCAGAAGCTCGAGCGAACGCAGAAGCTCGTGACGCTCGGCGCGGCGAGCCGTCAGGAGCTGGAAGAAATCACGGCGATCCACACCGGTCATGAGACCGAGGTCGCCGCGGCACGCCAGCGCCTTCAGCTGCTGGGGCTCGGGCCGGACGACGTCTCCCGTCTCACAGATGCGTCGCACGTGGTCTCGGAGGTCACGGTCCGAGCGCCCGCGAACGGGGTGGTGATCGCGCGAGGCGTGAATCCGGGCCAGGTGGTCAACGCTGGACAAGAGCTCTTCACTGTCACCGACCTCGGCACCGTCTGGGCGATCGGCGATCTCTACGAGAAGGACTTCCCGGTTGTCCGCGTCGGAAGCGAAGCGACGGTGACGGTGCCTGTGAGCACCGGGGCGCCGCTACGCGGGCGCGTCGCCTATATCGACCCGCGGGTCGATCCAGCCACGCGAACTGCCAAGGTGCGCGTGGAGGTGCCGAACAAGGGCGGCGATCTGCGACTGGGCATGTACGTGACGCTCAGCTTCGAGGCACGCTCCGGCGGCCACGTCACGCTCGTGCCGCGGGACGCCGTCCAGGTCGTGGGCAACCTCAACGTCGTCTACGTCTTGGTGGAGGGCGGCGAGGCCCGCTTCGTGGAACGGTCCGTGAAGCTCGGCCCCGCGCTCGGCGAGTCGCTCGAGGTGCTCGATGGCGTGAAGCCCGGTGAGCTTGTCGTCACCAGCGGGAGCTTCTTCTTGCGGGCGGAAGCGGGCCGCACGCGCTCTGGCGGATGAGCTGCTTGGGCGCCGTGAGAACGGAGGCGTCGGGGCTCGACCCGACGTCTCCACGCCGATAATCGGGATCTGTTGCGGACGGCGGGGTTGTTTCAAGGCTAGCCAGGCCCGGCGGTAACGTCACTGGGCTTTCGATGCTGAACACCGAGATCAGCGGGCGAAACGGGTGGAGTTGCTTCGGGACGCTCTACCGAGAGCCGAGCGCGAGCAGCGCGTGCTCGACCCACGCGGCCAGCTCCTCCGCAGCACTCGTCTGATAGACTCCCCGCCAGCCATCCTCCACCGAGGTGTCCATGCGGGTGATCGGGCTCGTCATTCTCGCCACCAGCCTTGCTCTTGCGCCTGTGCTGGTGCGCGTCGCGGCGTTCGGCTAGACTCCCCGCCAGCCATCCTCCACCGAGGTGCCCCATGCGGCTGATCGGGCTCGTTCTCGCGCTCGGCCTCGCCATCGGTTTGATCGCCGCCGCGGCGTCTGGCAATCAGAGTGCGCAACACACGCCAGGAGGCGGCAGCCCGCCTGTTCCGATGCTTCGCCGCGGCCTGAATCTCAGCCATTGGTTCGCCCAGGCTCAAGGCGCCCAAGGTTATAA
>DASRIY010000193.1:0-11003 GCA_035649755.1 Candidatus Methylomirabilota bacterium | reverse complement strand
GTCTGGTGCACCTGCACGGCGTACCAGGCAAAGAGGCCGGCTGCGAAGCCGACGGCCACCCACCAGAAGCGCGCGGTTCGCATCGCGCGCGCGAGGGTCCAGTCGATCGCCACCCAGGCGTGATCGACGACGTTCGAGGGGCGCCCGGCGCCACGGGTCGCGGCCTCGGGCGCCGGGTCGCCATCGGGCAAGAGGTCCATGTCCTCGGGGCGCCGGCGCGTGAAAAGATTGAGCGGGACGAGCGTCACGGCGACGAGCGCGGCCATCGCCAGGCACGCCGCGCGCCAGCCGGCGCCGGCGATCAGCCACGAAAGCCACGGCAGGATGACGATCGCGCCGACACCGACGCCGGAGAACGCGATGCCGATCGCGAGCCCGCGCCGCCGCACGAACCAGTTCGGCAGGAAGAGCGCGTGCCCGGTGTAGCCCAGGCATACGGTGCCCGCGGCCACGAGCACGCCGAGCGTCAGGTAGAGATGCCACGGCGCGCTGGTACGCGGAGCCAGGCCGAGGCCCGTGCACACGAGGGCCACGCCGAGCAGCATGACGGCGCGCGGACCGCGCCGGTCCATGAGCCGGCCGAGGAATGGGCTGAGCAGCGCCGAAACCAGGAAGCCGAACGAGAACGCGCCGGCGGTGACGCCGCGGGGCCAGCCAAACTCGTCGAGGATCGGTGGGAACAGGAGCGAGAACGCGGTGCGTGCGTTCACGCCGACGCCCATGGTGACGAACGCAATCGCGACGATTGACCAGCCGAAGAACGGCGGGGCGAGTCGCAGGCCGTCGCGGGGCTGGGGCCCCGCCGGCCGAGACGAGCGAAAGTGTGAGGGGCGCACGGTTTCGAGCGACGTGATTCTACTGTATTATCCGCTTCTACTCTTCAGGAGGCGAGCGATGCTGGGCGACATCGTCGAGCTGACCGTCGTGGTGCGCGATCTGGATGCCGCGGTCGAGCGGTTCACGCGCTTGTTCGGACTCAAGGTTCACCATCGCGCAGAGTCGAAAGAATTCGGGTTCAAGAACGCGATCCTGCCGACGGGCATCGGCCACATCGAGCTCCTGCAGCCGACCGATCCCGACAAGGCGGTCGGCCGCTTCCTGGCCAAGCACGGCGAGGGCGTCTATCTCGTCGGCTTCGAATGCCAGGACATTCCCGGGAGCGTCGAGCGGTTGAAGCAGGCCGGCGTCCGGGTCGACGGCCGCCGCGCCGATGTCGCCTGGGTGCATCCGCAAGACACGCACGGCCTCTTCGTCGAGCTGCGCAAGCGCGAGAGCTACGCGTGAGCATGCAGACGTTTCACTTCGAGCTAGGTGAGCTGCCGCCGGCGGCCGAGGCCCTCCGCGCGGAGGTGCGCGAGTTCCTCCGCCGCGAGCTGGGCGACACCCCGCCCGTGCTGCGAGCGCACTCGTGGGGCGGCTTCGACCGCGCCTTCAGCAAGAAGATGGGCGCGCGCGGGTGGATCGCCATGACGTGGCCCAAGCGCTACGGCGGCCACGAGCGGAGCGCGCTCGAGCGCTACGTGGTGCTCGAGGAGATGCTCGCCGCCGGCGCGCCGGTGTCGGCCCACTGGATCGCCGACCGCCAGTCCGGCCCGCTGCTGCTCCGCTTCGGCACCGAGGCGCAGCGCCAGAAGTTCCTGCCGGCGATCGCGCGCGGTGAGCTGTCGTTCGCCATCGGGATGAGCGAGCCCGACTCCGGCTCCGACCTCGCCTCCCTGCGCACGCGCGCCGAGCGTGTGCCGGGCGGCTACCGGGTGAACGGCACCAAAGTGTGGACGAGCAATGCGCACCTGGCCGATTACATGATCGCGACCTTCCGGACGCATCACGATCCGACGAAGAGGCACGAGGGGCTCACGCAGTTCCTGGTCGACACGAAGCTGCCGGGCATCACGATGAGCCCGATCATCGACCTGGCCGGCTCGCACCACTTCAACATGGTCGTCTTCGAGGACGCGTTCGTCCCCGAGGACATGCGGGTCGGCGAGGAGGGCGCGGGCTGGAGGCAGGTGACGACCGAGCTCGCTTTCGAGCGCAGCGGGCCGGAGCGCTATCTGTCGAGCTTCGCGCTGGTGCTCGAGCTGATCCGCGCGGTGTCGAAGGACCCGGGCGAGCGCGCCGCCGCCACCGTAGGCCGCCTGGTCGCGCACCTGACCACGCTCCGGCAGATGTCGCTCTCGGTCGCGCTGATGCTCGAGGCCGGCGAGAACCCGAACCTCGAGGCGGCGGTGGTCAAGGACGTCGGGACCACGTTCGAGCAGGAAGTGCCCGAGGTGGTCCACGCGCTCCTCGGCCTCGAGCCCACGATCGACTCGGGCAGCGACCTGCAGCAGGTGCTCGGCTTCCTGATGCAGCGGGCGCCGTCGTTCTCGCTGCGCGGCGGGACGCGCGAGATCCTGCGCGGCATCATCGCGCGCGGGCTGGGGCTTCGATGAACGAGCTGCGGACCATTCTCGGCGACGTCGTCACGCGGCTTTTCACCGACCTCGTGACCAAGGATCTCCTGGAGTCCGCCGAGCGCGGGGAGTGGCCGGCCGCGCTCTGGCAGGCGGTCGAGGAAAACGGTCTCACGCTTCCCCTGGTGGCCGAGTCGAAGGGCGGCGCCGGGGGCACCTGGGACGACGCGTTCGTGGTGATCCGCGCGGCCGGTCGCCACGCGGTGCCGTTGCCGCTGGCCGAGACGATCGTGGGCTCCTGGCTCCTGTCAGGTGCGGGGCTGGACGTCCCGTCCGGGCCTTTGACGATCGCCCCGGCGCGCCGCGACGACTCGCTGCGGCTCGTTCGCGCCGGCTCGAGCTGGGAGCTTCGCGGCTCCGCCGCGCGCGTGCCGTGGGGCGGCGCCGCGGAGCACGTCGTGGTGGTCGCCGAGGCCGAGGGGCGCCCGATGGTCGCGCTGGCGGCGCGCGGGGCCGTGGTCACGCGCGATCAGAACCTGGCCCGCGAGCCGCGCGACACGCTCGTGTTCGAGGGATCGCCGGTGGCCGCGGCGCCTGCGGCGCGCGGCGTCCCGGCAAACGCGGTCTGGCTCTACGGTGCCTTGGCGCGCTCGGCGCAGATGGCGGGTGGCCTCGACTATCTCCTGCGCCAGGCCTCGCAGTACGCGACGGAGCGCCGGCAGTTCGGAAAGCCGATCGGATCCTTCCAGGTGATCCAGCAGAACCTGGCGGTCCTGGCCGGGCACACGGCCGCGGCCGGTACCGCGGCGGCCAACGCGTTCCGCGCCGCCGACCGCGGCGATGCCGCGTTCGAGATCGCCGCCGCCAAGGTGAGGGTCGGCGAGGCGGTGGGCGTCGGCGCGTCGATCGCTCATCAGACGCACGGCGCCATCGGCTTCACTTACGAGCACGCGCTGCAGTTCGTGACGCGGCGCCTCTGGTCGTGGCGCGCGGAGTTCGGCGGCGAGGGCGACTGGGCGGTCGAGCTCGGCCGCGCGGTCGCCGAGCGCGGCGCCGACGCGCTCTGGCCGCACCTGACAGCTCGCTGAACGATGTGCGCGCCGCAGGCCGTCGCGGGGCTGGGGCCCGCCGGCCGAGGCGCGCTTATGAATTGAGGAATCGAAGGGAGGCTTTCCCGTGAAGATCACCGACGTCACGCTCACGCTGTTCGCCTGGACCGACATTCCCGCGACCACGTACGGCCGGCACACCGGCCGGTTCAGCGGCAAGAGCCAGCTCGGCCTGCTCACGGTCCGCACCGACGAGGGCGTCGAGGGCCACGCGTTCCTCGGCTCCGCGCAGCGCGGCGCCCACCTGGACGGCGAGTCGCTCATCCAGTTCCTGAAGCCGGTCGTGATGGACCAGAACCCGCTCGATCGCGAGCGGCTCTACCAGGGGCTCTGGTCGCGCAGCCGCGCCACGACGTATCGCGCCATCGGCGCGATGGACATCGCCCTCTGGGACATTGCCGGCAAGATCGCCAACCAGCCCATTCATCGGCTGCTCGGCTCGTATCGCGACAGCGTGCCCGCCTACGCGAGCTCCGCGGTCCTTCCCTCGAAGGAGGCGTACGCGGAGGAAGCGGTGAAGTTCAAGTCCGAGGGCTGGACCGCCTACAAGATCCATCCGCCGACCGACCCCAAGGTGGACATCGAGGTCTGCGAGGCGGTGCGCCGCGCCGTGGGCGAGCGCTTCACGGTCATGCTCGACTCGACCTGGGCCTACGTGTACCCGGACGCGTTGCGGGTAGGGCAGGCTGCCGAGCGCCTGGGCTTTCACTGGTACGAGGACCCGCTGGCCGACGACGACATCTACAACTACGTCAAGCTGAAACAGAAGCTCTCGATCCCCATCCTGGCGACCGAGTACGCGCCGGGCGGGTTCACCGCCTTCGCGCCGTGGCTCACCGCGCAGGCGACCGACTACCTGCGCGGCGACGTCGCCGTGAAGGGCGGGATCACCTCGCTCGTGAAGACGGCGCACCTGGCCGAAGGCTTCCACATGAACTTCGAGGTGCATCACGGCGGCAACTCGCTCAACAACGTGGCCAACCTCCACGTGATCATGGCCATCAAGAACTGCGAGTTCTTCGAGGTGCTGCTGCCGGCCGCGGCGCAGAAGTACGGGCTGGTGGAGGACATCGAGCCCGACCGGAGCGGGCTCGTGCACGCGATGAACCGGCCGGGGCTGGGCGCCTCGATCGACTTCGCGCTGATCGAGCGAAAGAAGACCGCCGTGCTGTCGTAGGTGCGCCCGGTCCTGTTCGACCACATCGCGATCGCCGTGCCGCGCCTGGCCGACGCCGAGCCGATCCTGGCCGGCCAGCTCGGCGGCCGCTCGACCTTCGGCGCGACGACCGACGACTACCGCTACTGGCACTGGCGCTACGAGGGCGGCGGCGACCTCGAGGTTCTCGAGCCCGCGGGCGAGGACGGCTTCCTCCATCGCTTCCTCTCCCAGCGAGGCCCGGGGATTCACCACGTGACGTTCACGGTGCCGAGTCTCAACGAGGCGTGTGAGCGCGCGCGGGCGAGCGGCTATTCGATCGTCGGCTACGACGACTCCGAGCCGGAGTGGATGGAAGCGTTCCTGCACCCGCGCGAGGCTCAGGGCATCGTCGTCCAGTTCGCTCAGACGAACGGTGCGTATCAAGCACCGGACGCTCCAGGGCCGTCGATCAGCGTGATCGGGCTGCGGCTCAGCGCGCGCTCGGCCGCGCGGGCTCACGCCCAGTGGGGAGCGCTCGTTCGTGGTGAGCGGGGCGACGAGCGTGACGGGACGCTCGTCTACCGCTGGCCGGGCTCGTCCATGCGCATCGCGGTCCAGATCGATCGAGAGCGTGACGAGGGGCCGCTCTGCATCGAGTACTCGAGCCGGCGTCCGGTCGCGCTGCCCGACGGGGCGCACCCCGTGCTGGGCGCCGTGTTCAGTCGGCTCCCGGCCGGATAGCTCGGCGCCGGAGGAGGTGACGCTCATGAGCGCGTGCACCGTGCGGTTCTATCAGCAGAGCGATGTCGAGCCCATCCACGCCGCCGCGCTCGAGTCGGTGGCCGAGGTCTATCCGTGGATGGCCTGGTGCCACGCGCGCTACACGCTCGAGGAGGCGCGGCAATGGGTGCGGCTTCAGATCGAGGCGGCCCGGCAGAAGAAGGCCTTCGAGTTCGTGATCGTCGGCGATGACGGCCGTTTGCTCGGCGGGTGCGGGATCAATCAGATCAATTCGATGAACCGCTTTGCCAATCTCGGTTACTGGGTCCGTAGCTCCGCGGCGGGCCGCGGCGTGGCCCCGGCCGCCGTGCGCCAGGTCGCGGCGTACGCGTTCCGGGAGACCGATCTGAACCGGCTCGAGATCGTGATCGCGGTCGGCAACAGTCGAAGCCAGCGGGTGGCGGAGAAGGTCGGGGCGACACGCGAGGGCGTGCTACGTAGCCGGCTCGTGTTGCCGTCGGGCCCCTCCGATGCTGTCATGTACAGCCTGGTGAGACCCGCATGACCCACGAGTTCGAATTCGAGGAGGCGACGCCCGAGCAGGTCCAGTACCTGGAAGACCGGCTCTACGAGTTCAACGCCGGGGCGACGGGATACCGGGACGGCGAGTGGCTCGCCATCTTCGTCAAGGACGAGCGCGGCCGGATCGTGGCCGGGATCAGCGGCAACACGTGGGGCGGCGGCTGCGAGATTCGCCAGCTCTGGGTGGAAGAGTCGCGGCGGCGGCAGGGGCTGGGATCACGGCTGCTCGACGCGGCCGAGCGGGAGGCGAGACGCCGTGGATGCCGGCAGATGATCCTGACGACGTTCACGTTTCAGGCCCCGGCCTTCTACGCCAAGCGCGGCTTCGAGACCCTCGCCACCGTCGACGACTTTCCACGCGGCTACCAGAACTTCCTGCTCCGGAAGTATCTGTCGGCGTGACGCGCGTCCCGACGCGCGTCCAGGAATGGATGTGCGCGCCGCAGGCCGTCGCGGGGCTGGGGCCGCGCCGGCCGAGGCGCGCCTAAAAATGGAGGACCCATGTCGCACGCGCCGATCAACTTCTCCGAGAAGTTCGCCCGCTTCGGCGAGCGCTGGTCGCCCCGGATCGTCGCCCAGATGAACGACTATCACTTCAAGCTGGTGAAGATTCAGGGGGAGTTCGTCTGGCATTCTCACCCGGAAACCGACGAGGTCTTTGTCGTGCTCGACGGAGAGATGACGATTCATCTGCGCGACGGCGACGTCGCGCTGCGAGCCGGCGAGATGTTCGTCGTGCGGCGCGGTGTGGAGCACAAGCCCTCGGCGATCCAGGAGTGCCGGATGATGCTGATCGAGCCGGCCGGCACTCCCAACACGGGCGACGCGCCGAGCGACCGCACCGCGGCGGACAACGTGTGGGTGTGAGCGCGGGCCGGGTCCAGATCGAGCGCCTCACGGAGGTGCCGCCGGGTCTGTTCGACCTTCTCGTCGCCGAGAGCGAGAGCGCCGGATACCGCCTCGTACGCCGGCTCGCCGACGAGTGGGCGAGCGGGGAGAATCGATTCGACCGGCCCGGCGAAGTCCTGTTCGCGGCGTGGGTCGACGGTCACCTGATCGGTGCCTGCGGGCTCAACATCGATCCCTACACGAAGGCCGCGAGCGTCGGTCGGGTCCGTCATCTGTACGTGCTCGCGGCATACCGGCGGCTCGGCGTCGGCGGGCAGCTCGTCGGCCGGGTGGTCGATGCGGCTCGAGGGCGGTTCGGGAGACTCCGTCTGAGCACGCAGAATCCGGAGGCGGCCCAGCTCTACGAGCGGATGGGGTTCACGCGAAGCGCCGGGGCGCCGGACCATACGCATTTCCTGGAACTCCGGTGAGTCGAGCGGTGGTCGTCGAGGACTATCGCCAGCACTGGGCGGACGATTTCACGCGCCTCGCGCGGCGGATCCGTGCGCTGGTCGGCCCCGCGGCGATCCGCATCGATCACATCGGCTCTACGGCTGTGCCCGGGCTCGGCGCGAAGGACGTCATCGACCTGCAGATCACGGTCGGCAGTCTGGATCGGGTCGACGCGGTCGCGAGCCCGCTCAGGGCGGCGGGCTTTCGACAGGACGGGGCGCTCTGCTTCGACGTCTTCCACGGCAAGAGCACGACCGATCTCGAGCTGCGCAAGATCTTCGTGAGGGAGCCGGAAGGGGAGCGTCGGGCGCACATCCACGTCCGTGAGATCGGCCGGTTCAACCAGCGGTATGCACTCCTCTTCCGCGACTACCTTCGCGCGGCGGAGGACGCGCGCGGGGCCTATGAGCAGCTCAAGCGCGAGGCCGCCAGGATCTATCCGGACAGTATCGACGGCTATCTGCAGCTCAAGGACCCGGTCTTTCACATCCTGTACGCAGCCGCGTCACTGTGGGCCGAGAAGGTGGGCTGGCGTCCGACAGAGGACCACCTGTGACGCCGTCCATCATCGCGCGGCTCCGCCGCGAGTGGCCGCTGGCCGCGAGCGTGGCCACCACGGTGGTGTTCCTCGCCCTCGGCGAGCGCTGGCTGGCCGATCTAGGGAACCCCGCCTGGTTCGGCCTCATGCTGGGCTGGCTCTTCGGCGCCATTCTCGTCTCGGCTTTCGCGGTGGTGCGCCATGCGGAGGCGCTCGCGGAGCAGGTCCACGAGCCCCTCGGCACGCTCGTGCTGACGCTGTCGATGAGCGGCATGGAGATGATGATGATCACCGCGATCATGTACACCGGGAGCGGTGAGTCCTCGCTCGCGCGCGACACCATGCTCGCCATCGTGATGATCGTGCTGAACGGGCTGGTGGGCGCGAGCCTGCTGCTCGGCGGGCTCCGCTATCACGAACAGACGTACAACCTCTACGGGACGAACGCCTTTCTGGCCGTCATCCTGCCGCTGGCGGTGCTCGGGCTGATTCTCCCGAGCTTCACGGTGTCGAGCCCCGGACCGACCCTCTCTCCGCTCCAGGCCGGGTTCCTCATCTTGATGTCGCTCGGGCTCTACGCCGTGTTCCTCGGAATCCAGACGCTGCGCCATCGCGACTACTTCGTCTCGCCCGAGACTCCTGACCCCACCGAAGCGCACGGGGGCGAGATCCACTCGGCGTGGTATCACGGCGTGCTGCTGCTCGCCTACGTCCTCCCCATCGTTTTTCTGGCCAAGAAGATCGCGGCACCGATCGACTACGGCATCAGCGTGCTCGGCGCGCCGACGGCGCTCGGCGGCCTGCTGGTGGCGGTGCTGATCCTGTCGCCCGAATCGATGGCGGCGGTGCGAGCCGCCATGGCCAACCGGCTGCAGCGCTCCATCAACCTGGCGCTCGGCACTGCGCTGTCGAGCATCAGCCTGACGATCCCGGCGGTGCTCGTCATCGGGTTCATCACCGGCCGGACGATCATCCTCGGCCTCGAGCCCACCAGCTCGACGCTGCTCGCGCTGACCCTGGTGGTCAGCATCGTGACGTTCGCCTTCGAGCGCACAAACGTCCTGCTGGGCGCCGTGCATGTGCTCCTGTTCCTCGCCTATCTGATGCTGATCTTCGCGAACTGACGCCCATCCCGGGGCGCCGCCGCCCTGCGGTATACTCGCCTCAGAGTCGATTCTGCCCGCAGGAGACAGGCCATGGCCTACAAGCCGGTTGCCCTCGATCACGTCAACATCTTCGTGCGCAACGCCGAACGCTCGCACAAGTGGTACACGGACGTCTTCGGGCTGCACACCCAGGACACCATGACGTTTCCGGCAACCGGCAAGCTGCGGGCGGCCTTCCTGTCGTGCGACCGCGACCACGCCCATGACATCGCCCTGTTCGAGGTGGGTGAGGACGCGCCCGGTCCGCAGAAGAAGGGCGTGGGCCTGAATCACGTGGCCTGGCGCATGGGAAGCCTCGAGGACCTCGCCGAGATGTACCACCGGCTGAAGGCGAAGGACGTTCCCATCAGCGTGTCGGACCACACCGTGTCGATCGGCATCTACTTCTCGGATCCCGACGGCAACGGCCTCGAGGTCTACTACGAGCAGCCGCGCAGCGAGTGGAACCGCGAGCGGCCGTTCTCGGAGCAGGGCTCGAAGGGCCGGTTCCCCGGGCCGTGGGACGAGATGATCCAGCAGGCGCCGCCGGCGTTCGCGCGGGCGTAGCCCACCGTTCATCAATCCACAGGTGCGCCTCGGCCGGCGGGGCCCCAGCCCCGCGACAGCCTGCAGCGCGCACATCCGCACCCCTGCGGGTGATGAACGAGATCGCTGACTTTCTCGCCCACATCCGCCGCGGTAACGCCGCGGCGGTCGCCGAGATGCTGACGGCCAATCCGGGGCTCGCCAACGCCCGCGACGACAAGGGCGATTCCCCCGTTCTGGTCGCGACCTATCATGGCAAGCCGGATCTGGTCCGCCTGCTCCTCGATCGCGGGGCGCGCCCGAGCTTCTTCGAGGCGTGCGCTCTCGGGCTCGACGCTGACGTCCGGCGGGAAATCCGCGACAATCCGTCGGCGGTCCGGCAGCTCGCACACGACGGCTGGACGCCGCTTCATCTCGCGGCCTTCTTCGGCCATCCGGCGACCGTCGAGGCGCTGCTGGACGCGGGAGCGGACGTGCTCACGGTGTCGCGAAACGGCGAGGGCAACCTGCCGATCAACGCCGCGGCGGCCGGCCCGCGCGCCGACCAGCGCCCGGCCATCGTGCGGCTCCTCATCTCGCGCGGTGCTCCGGTCGACGGCCGAGGCTCGCCGAGCGGCCACACGCCGCTTCACGAGGCGGCCTTCAACGGCGATGTGGCGCTGGTGCGCCTGCTGCTGGAAAGCGGCGCCGACCGCCGGCTGCGTACGGGCGACGGACAGACGGCGCTCGAGATCGCCAACGTGAAGGGGCGCGACGAGGTCGCGAGGATCCTGCGCGCATGAGCGGGATGCCCCTGATCCTCGACGAGGAGGCGGTCCGCTCGCTTCTTCGGATGGACGAGCTCATCCCGGCCATGGCGACCGCCCTGGCCGATCTTTCGCGCGGCAAGGTCGTGCAGCCGATGCGCGTCATGATGCCGGTGGAGGAGCACGGCGGCTTTCTCGGCCTGATGCCGGCCTACGGCGGCGCCCTCGGCGCCAAGCTGGTCACCTTCTATCCGAACAACCAGGGCGTTCCCACGCACCACGCGCTGATCCTGCTCTTCAAGCCGGAGACCGGCGAGCCGCTGGTGGCCATGGACGGCCGCCTCATCACGGAGATGCGCACGGCCGCGGTGTCGGCGGTCGCCACGAAGCACCTGGCAAGGCCCGAGGCGTCGGTGCTGGCGATCATCGGCTCGGGCGTTCAGGCGCGCAGCCACCTGGAGGCGATGCGTCTGGTTCGCGCGTTCCGCGAGATTCGCGTGTGGAGCCCGCGGAACGCGGGGGCGTTCGCCCGGCAGTTCGGCGTTCACGCCGCCGACTCGGCGGCCGAGGCGGTGCACGGCGCCGACGTGGTCGTCGTGGCGACGACGTCGCAGGTGCCGGTGCTCCGCGGCGAGTGGCTGTCGCCGGGCGCCCACATCAACGCGGTGGGGGCGCCGCGGCCGACCTGGCGAGAGCTGGACGACGCGATCCTCCGCGCCGCGCGCATCTACGTCGAGTCGCG